>NZ_VSWE01000003.1:0-371558 GCF_009668275.1 Herbaspirillum sp. CAH-3
AAGTTATGCCTGATGACTATAGCAAGTTGGTACCACCCCTTCCCATCCCGAACAGGACCGTGAAACGACTTCGCGCCGATGATAGTGCTGCAACCAGTGTGAAAGTAGGTCATCGTCAGGCTTGTTACTCCCAAGAACCCTCGTTACGCAAGTAGCGAGGGTTTTTGCTTTGCGCGTTCGATTCTTTTTTTCTCTCCTAGCGGAGTGAATTCTGCTGTGTTGTGATTGCGGGCATTCGCGGCCAAGTGCGGTTCGGATGAGGGCAAAACAGGTTTGAACAGCACGAGAACCGATGCTCTGCGCTCATTCAGGCCGGTGCCAAGCGCAGTTCGCCCACCAACTAGCGCAGCGAGGACAGTTGCTACTGCCAACGCCTCCTGCTGACGAACAAGGTCTGTTCTTAGTTTTATTCACAGGCGAAAATGGTTTCCCTCGCCGCTGTGCAGTTTTTTATACACAGGCATTTAAGATTTGAAGCACTCAATCGGCCGCAAAACCGCGTGGCACACCACTGCTGGAAATCCAAACCTTAGATTTATGCACAGCCTGCGTCAACAGCGCCGGCAGCAGTTAATTTATGCACAGGTAAAAATCTAAGGGTGGGAAGGAAGTCACACGCCGATATGCAACAGCAGGCAATGGCAGTGCGCCCTCATCTTTCCCGAACAACAGACAATAAAAAAGCCGGCATAGCCGGCTTTTTCATTTTCAGCAGTACAAGCTCAGGTCATCAGAACTTGTAAGCCACACGTGCCACGGCAAAGTTCACGCCGCCGTTGGGCTGCTTGATGCCACCGTTGGAGAAGTGCTGCAGGCGGATGCCCAGGTCCAGGCCATTGCTGAACACATAGCCGGCGCCCACGTGGTCACCGAACTGGAAGGCAGTCGACAGCACCTTGTCGTTGTTGCGGTAGAGCTTGGAGAACAGGTGCACGCCGATGCCGGCTTCGCCGTAGAAGCCCTTGCCATCGTCACGCTGGAAGCGCAGCACCGGGGTCAGGCCCAGGTCGACCAGGTTGCCGCTGCTGCTGGTGTTGTTGTAGTGGTTCATGCGCCAGTTCGCCAGCGACAGATCCCAGTAGCCACCGATGTGGGTGCCGTTGGACTGCCAGAAATTCCAGTTCGGGCCCCAGTTGAACTGGGCACCGATACGGGCCAGCTGGGTGCTGTTGCCGGTACCGTATTCCAGCGACATGCCGTCGATGGCATAGCTGGGCGACTGGATGGCAATGGCGGCGACGCCAGCAAAAGCGATCTTGGCGACCAGGCTCTTCATTTTAGTCATGGATTCTCTTTCAGCGCGTAAAGTGTTTTGAAGGATCTTTGCTTGTATTCGGCGCGGCGCCAGGGCATCCGCGAGGACGCGATATTCTCTCATAATCGTCACAAATGCATACTCGCGTGAAAGATTCTGCCGCGTCCTTACCACAGACAGCTTCCAGCCTCAGGGACGATAGCTGTACTCAAGTCTTCCCGGAACCGCCACACGGATGGCCAGCACATGGCCGGACAGGGGATATTGCGCCAGCTCCGCATCGCTGCGGCCATTGCGCCCCGTGGTGATGAAGAGCGTGCGCAGATCCTCGCCACCGAAAGCCACCATGGTCGGGCATCGCGCCGGCAGCCGGATCTCCTGCAGGATCTCCCCTTGCGGCGAGAGCCGCAACACCCGGCCCCCTTCAAACATTGCGCACCAGTAAGCGCCTTCACTATCGACCGCCGCACCATCGGGCCGGCCGCCATAGTCGGGCGCGCTCTTGTCGCTGTCGAACTGACGCAGCAGACGGCATTGGCTGGTCTGGCCCGTGGCGAGATCATAGTCATAGACATTGATGCGGTGTGCCGGCGTATTGGCGTGATACATCAGGCGCTGGTCCGGGCTGAAGGCCACGCCATTGGATGTCACCACCGCATGATGCGCATCGCGCAGCGCATTGCGCTCGAAGCAGTAGAGCGTGCCGCCATCGCGGTCACGCGGCTCATAGATGGTGCCGCACCAGAAGCGGCCGGCAGCATCGCAGCGGCCATCATTGAAACGAATGCGCGCCGTATCGTAGGGCGCCTCCAGCAGCAAGGACAGTGCGCCATTGCCGGTATTGAGATGGAACATGCCCGTGCGCAACGCCACCACCAGCCCGCCCTGGGCGTGCTTGACGATGCTGCCGGGTTCTTCCGGCATATCCCAGCGCTGATGCTGCTGCGTACCCAACACCAGCTTGTGCACTGCCTTGCCTGGAATGTCGATCCAGTACAGCGCACCTTCCTCGGCGTGCCACAAGGGCGATTCACCGAGCAGCATCGGTTCGGAAGTCACGGGAGTGAGCGTGTCGGCAGAAAACGCCGGAGATGCCTGGGACATGAGCTTGCCTGTAAGCATGAATGAGGAAGCGCTCATTATGCCGCGAGCCTTCCTTTTGATAAACCTGATCCGCAACAGCGATGGAAGACGGACCGCTGCGATTCCGAAAAGAAAAAACGGCATGCGTGCAGCATGCCGTCCGACGTACCTGAGCGCTCGCTCCTCCGGGGCCGCGTGGCACCCGAACGGCAAACGCTGTTCAATCACCAGCTCAGTTGGACCATCCACCATCAATCATGTGGATCGATCCGGTGGTGAAGTTGGACTCGTCCGAGGCCAGGTACAGCGCCAAGGCCGCCACTTCCTCGGCCTTGCCGATGCGGCCCATGGGCTGGCGCGCCACGAAGGCGGCGCGTACTTCGTCTTCGCTCTTGCCGGTTTCCTTGGCTTGCGTGCTGATGCGCTGATTCAGCGAGGGCGATTCAATGGTGCCCGGGCAGATCGCATTGCAACGGATGCCCTGCGCCACGAAGTCCGCCGCCACCGACTTGGTCAGTCCCACCACGGCCGCCTTGGAGGCGCCATAGGCAAAGCGATTGGCCACGCCCTTCACGCTCGAGGCCGCCGAGGCGATGTTGACGATGGAGCCCGCCTTCTTGGCCAGCATGCCCGGCAGCACCGCGCGGATGGTGTGGAACATGGCCTTGGCATTGAGGTTGAAGGAAAAGTCCCAGGCCTTGTCATCGCACTCCAGGATGTTGCCCGCCGCCACATAACCGGCGCAGTTGAAGAGGACATCGACGCTGCCGACCTTGGCCACCAGCGCCTTGATGGCGGCGTCATCGGTCACATCCAGCAGATGTGTTTCCACGCCGGCGATCGACGCCAGTTCATCCAGATGCGTCTTGCTGATGTCGGTAGCGATCACGCGCGCACCTTCGCGCGCAAACAGTTCGGTCGAGGCGCGGCCAATGCCTTGGGCTGCAGCGGTGATGAGGACGGTCTTGCCGGCGAGGCGGCCAGTGGATGCGGACATGCTTGTTCCTTTGCGATTAAACGAGTTTGCGGTTGGCCAGGTTCTTGTACAGCGCGGTGAGCCCGAAGGTCCACGGTGCGGTCTGGTCGCTGAAGTTGACCGTGTTCACCAGCGCGCCCAGCTTCGGGGTGGAGATCGTCACGATATCGGCGACCTGGTGGGTGAAGCCCTGGCCGGGACCGAAACGGTCCTGGGTCGGTGCGAACATGGTCCCCAAAAACAGCACCAGACCATCCGGATACTGGTGATTGGGACCGATCGCATGTTCCACCAGCTGCAGCGGATCGCGGCTGATCATGGACATGGAGCTGCTGCCCTTGAGCGTGAAGCCTTCCGTGCCATCGACCCGCATTGTAAGTTCGGCGCGGCGCACGTCGTCAATTGAAAAGTTTGCGTCGAACAGGCGAATGAAAGGCCCGACCGCACAAGACGCATTGTTGTCCTTGGCCTTGCCCAGCAGCAGGGCACTGCGGCCTTCGAAGTCGCGCAGGTTCACATCATTGCCCAGGGTCGCACCGACTACCTTGCCGCGGCTGTTGATGGCCAGCACGATTTCCGGCTCGGGATTGTTCCACGCCGACTTGGGGTGAATTCCCACCTCATCGCCCAGGCCCACAGACGACATTGGCTGTGCCTTGGTGAAGATTTCCGCATCCGGGCCGATGCCCACCTCCAGGTACTGCGACCACACGCCTTGCTCCAGCAGCACTTCCTTGAGGCGCGCAGCTTCCGGTGAGCCCGGCACCACGCTGGAGAGGTTGTCGCCGATCACGGCCGTTATCGCCTTGCGCACCGACTCGGCCTTGCCGGCGTCGCCGCGTGCCTGTTCCTCGATCACGCGTTCCAGCATGCTGGCCACGAAGGTCACGCCGCTGGCCTTGACGGCCTGCAGGTCGATGGGCGCGAGCAGCCAGGGCCGCGAGGTATCACGGCGGGCGGCGTCGGCATTGTCCAGCAACTCCTGCAAGGTGGCGATGCGGCTCATGTTGGTGGCCGCGCGCACGGCAGCGGCGGGGTCGTCCAGCTCCAGCAGTTCGCTGGAGGTGGCGGCGATGAGCGTGAGGTCATACGCACCGTCGGCATCGATCCTCACCAGCACCGGACCCACGCCGGGTTGCCAGAGCCGTCCGATCAGCGTGGCCTGCGCGTGGTCTTCAGGCAGGTGGGCCTGGAGCGAAAAAGTGTGTGCCATGTTCTTGGTTCCTTATGTTGGAGGCGGGCCCGGACTACACGGGAAGCGGGCGTCGCCACGATCTTGGGTTCTGCAAGGGGAGACTGACTGCGGGCGAAACATCCTCCTCTTCGTGGATGCCCGAAGGCAAGGATGCTTGGCCGGCAGCCCGTATTACGTGAGCCGGGCCAGCGTAATACGGATCGGCATGGTTCGCTGCGGATGACATTAGCCCAGCCGCAGCCGGGCCTTGATGATCTGCATCAGCATCAGGTGTAGACGCCGATGTGCCAGGGCACGAATTCATCTTGCCCGTAGCCATGCAGCTCGCTCTTGGTCTTCTTGCCGGAGGCGGTATCGAGAATCATCTGGAAGAAGCGCTGGCCGATCTCCTGCGGGGTGACATTGCCGTCGGCAATTTCGCCGCAGTTGATATCCATGTCTTCTTCCTGGCGTTGCCACAGCGCCGTATTGGTGGCCAGCTTGAGCGAAGGCGCCGGAGCGCAGCCATAGGCCGAACCGCGGCCTGTGGTGAAGCAGATCATGTTGGCGCCGCCCGCGACCTGGCCGGTGGCCGAGATCGGGTCGTAGCCCGGCGTATCCATGAAGACGAAGCCGCGCGCGGTCACGGTTTCCGCATACTTGTAGACATCGACCAGGTTGGTGGTGCCACCCTTGGCCACCGCGCCCAGCGATTTTTCCAGGATGGTGGTCAAGCCACCGGCCTTGTTGCCCGCCGACGGATTGTTGTTCATCTCGGCATCGTTCTTGGCGCAATACTCCTCCCACCAGGCGATGCGGGCCAGCAGCTTTTCACCGACTTCCGGCGAGACCGCACGGCGGGTGAGCAGGTGTTCGGCACCATAGATTTCGGGTGTCTCCGAAAGAATGGCCGTACCGCCATGCCGCACCAGCAAGTCCACCGCAGCACCCAGTGCCGGGTTGGCGGTGATGCCCGAATAGCCATCCGAACCGCCGCACTGCAGGCCCAGCGTCAGGTGCTTGGCCGATACCGGCTCGCGCTTGATGTCGTTGGCCTTGGGCAGCATCTTCTTGATCTTCTCGATCCCCAGCGCCACGGTCTTGGCGGTGCCGCCGGTACCCTGGATGGTGAAGGTGTGGAAGTATTCGCCTTCCTTCAGGTTGTGGCTTTCCATCAGGCCCGAGATCTGGTTGGTCTCGCAGCCCAGGCCCACTACCAGCACGGCGGCGAAGTTGGGATGGGTGGCGTAGCCGGCCAGCGTGCGGCGCAGGATCTGCAGCGGCTCGCCTTGCGAATCCAGCGCGCAGCCCTGGCCGTGGGTCAGCGCCACCACGCCATCGATGTTGGGATAGTCAGCCAG
This sequence comes from Herbaspirillum sp. CAH-3, assembly GCF_009668275.1. Lineage (NCBI taxonomy): Bacteria > Pseudomonadati > Pseudomonadota > Betaproteobacteria > Burkholderiales > Oxalobacteraceae > Herbaspirillum > Herbaspirillum sp. CAH-3. The sequence goes on from NZ_VSWE01000003.1 coordinate 5,850, forward strand.
CACTTCAGGGTGGATGTCGCGGCGGAAGTAATCGGCAATGGCACGCGCCGCGGTGGCCGAGCAGTTCACCGAGGTCAGCACGCCGATGTAGTTGCGCGTGGCCACGCGGCCATCGGGGCGCACGATGCCCATGAAGGTGGCCGGCTCGGCGACGAAATCGACCGGCTTCACGTCCGCGCCGAAATGGTGTTCACGCGAGAACTCGGCCATGGCCAGGTTGTGCGTGTGCACGTGCTGGCCGGGCGCGATGTCCTGGCTGGCCGTGCCGATGATCTGGCCATAGCGCTTGACCGGCTCGCCGGTAGCGATGGCGCGGGTGGCCATCTTGTGGCCGGCGGGGATGAGGCCCTGGACCTTGAGGCCGCCTTCGTCCTGCAGCACGGTGCCGGAGATGAGCTGCTGGCGGGCGATGACGACATCATCGACCGGGTTCAGGCGGATGACGGGAGAGTTGGCTTTCATGTTGGTCTCGGAGTTCGTGGATGCTGCAGGCTGGCCGCGCAGGCGGCGGGCGCATGCCGCGCTGGCGGGCGCGGCATGCCGGAAACGGCGGTCTTACTTGGGCGCGAACTGCGCCAGGTCAGGCATGGGGCTGCCGACCCATTGCTGGTAGATGCCGGGCAGCTTGCCATTCTTGAGGTTGGCGGTGATCCATTCGTTGAGCCACTTTTCCAGTGCCGGCTCGCCCTTGCGCAGGCCGATGGCATAGGGGATATCCTTGATGGCGAACTTGGTTTCCAGGTTCTTGGACGGGTTCTGCTTGGCAATGGCCGAGGCCAGCGAATTGGGTGTGCACAGGGCATCGACCTGGCCCGAGATGATGGCCGCAGTCACGGTGGCATCATCATCGAAGCGCACGATGTTGGTCCCCTTCGGCGCCAGCGGGGTCAGCAGCGAATCCTGCATGTTGCCGCGAACCACGGCCACGCGCTTGCCGACCAGGTCATTGAGGCCCTTGATGTTCTCGCCCTTGGGCGCGGCCACCACGAACTGCGAGGCGCCATAGGGCTGGGTGAAGGCCACCACCTTCTGGCGTTCCGGCGTGATCGAGAAGGACGAGATCACCATGTCGGCCTTGCCGGTCATCAGGAAGGGAATGCGGTTGGGGCCGGTGACCTGCACGATCTCCAGTTCCACCCCCATGTCCTTGGCCAGCAGGCGTGCGGTTTCCACATCCGAGCCCTGCGGCTCCAGCTTGGCGTTGGTCATGCCGAAGGGCGGCGCGCCGAGGTCGATGGCGATCAGCACCTTCTTGCGGGCCTTGATGTCGGCCAGGGCATCGGCATGCGCGGCCTGGGCAAAACAAGCCAGGCCCAGCACGACGGCGGCGGCCTTCCTGGTGAAGTTGAACAGTTTTTTCATTGATGTCTCCTGGGTGATTGTAGGGATACTGCTGACAACAAAATCCATACAAGATGGATATGCGATCTTTTACAGATCGCTTGATACGAACTTCTGCAACTCGGCGGTCTTCGGGTTGCTGAAGAGTTCGTCGGGCGGACCGATCTCCCACACCTGGCCCTGGTGCATGAACACCAGCACATCGGCCAGCTTGCGGGCAAAGGCCATCTCGTGCGTGACCAGCACCATGGTCATGCCGCCACGGGCCAGGTCTTCCATGACCTTCAGCACTTCGGCGGTCAGCTCCGGATCCAGTGCCGAGGTCACTTCGTCGAACAGCATCAGTTCCGGTGCCATGGCCAGCGAGCGCGCAATCGCCACGCGCTGCGCCTGGCCGCCCGAGAGCTGCTCGGGGTAGGCTTCCTTCTTGTTCTCCAGACCCACCAGCTGCAGTACCTTGTGGGCGATCTTCTTCGCCTCTTCGGTCGACATCTTCTTGATGGTCGTCAGCGCCAGCGTGATGTTGCGCTCCACCGTCAGGTGCGGGAACAGGTTGTAGCTCTGGAAGACGATGCCGACCTGCTTGCGCAATTCGCGCAGGTTCAGCTTGTCCGGATGATGAATATCATGTCCGCATACATGGATGTTGCCGCCATCGACTTTCTCCAGGCCGTTCAGGCAACGCAGCAGCGTGCTTTTGCCCGAACCGCTCTTGCCGATGATGGCCACCATTTGGCCCTTCTGCACATCCAGCGAGACACCGTTCAATACCTTGTTGCTGCCGAAGCTCTTGTGCAGATCATTGATCTTAACGATGGCTGACATTCAATTTCCTTTCAAAGTGCTTGGACAGCGCCGACAGCGGGAAGCACAGGCAAAAATAGATGAGTGCGACGCAGCCGAACACGGTGAACGGCTGGAAGGTCGAGTTGTTGATGATCTGGCCGGCGCGCGAGAGATCGACAAAGCCGATCACCGATGCCAGCGAGGTGTTCTTGACGATCTGCACCATGAAGCCCACCGTCGGTGGCGTGGCGATCTTGACCGCCTGCGGCAGGATCACTTTGGTGAGCTGTTCGAAGCGGTTGAAGCCCAGGCATTCCGAGGCTTCCCACTGGGTCTTGGGGACCGCCTGGATGCAGCCGCGCCAGATCTCGCCGAGGAAGGCGGCGCAGTAGATCGCAAAGGAGATCCCGGCTGCCACCAGCGGGGTGAGCTTGAAGCCGGCGATGGCCAGCCCGAAGTAGGCCACGAACAGGATCACCAGCAGCGGGATGCCTTGCACCACCTGGATGTAGGTACTGGCCAGGCCGCGCAGGAAAGCATTGGGCGAGACCCGCCACAAAGCGATCACGAAGCCGGCTACACCGCCGAAGACGAAGGCTACCAGCGACAGCACCACGGTCCAGACCGCCGCTTGCAACAGGTACTCCACGTGCAGGAAACTGAATGCGTTCATCGCGCCTCCTTACAGGTTGGTGCCAAGCTTGCGCTTGCGCACGAAGGCCATCTGGCTGATTGCCCAGAATGCGCCACGGAACAGGAAGGACAGAACGAGATACGCCACCGCGATGACCGCATACACCTCGAAGCTGCGGAAGGTTTCCGACTGCACCAGGTTGGCGGTGGCGGTCAGCTCTTCTGCCGAGATCTGCGAGGTGATGCTGGAGGCCAGCATCAAGAGGATGAACTGGCTGGTCAGCGAGGGATAGACGCGCTCCACCGCCGGCAGCAGCACCACGTGCCAGTACACGTGGAAGCGCGACATGCCCAGGCATTCGGCCGCCTCGATCTGGCCCGGATGGATGGAGTTGATGCCGGCGCGCATGATCTCGGTGGTGTAGGCGCCGACGTTGACGGTCAATGCAATGACGGCAGCGGTCTCGGCGGTGAGCTTCCAGCCGATGCTGGCCAGGCCGAAGAACACCAGGAACACCTGCACCAGCAGCGGCGTATTGCGGATGATCTCGACATAGGCCTGCACCAGGCCGCGCACCAGCGCCAGCCGGCTCTTGCCGGCAATGGCGCAGAGCGTGCCGACCACGAAGCCCAATGCAATGGACAGGGCCGAGAGCTGTATCGTCAGCCAGGCGCCCATCAAGAGGCGATCCCAGTTGGCGAACACGCTCATGAAATCGAAGGTGTAATTCATCGACGCTCCGTCCGGGCAGCATCAGGGCGAGGGGGATACAACAACATGAGGGTGGTCTCCTTTTCTGGTTTTCCTGGGGGCGGCCTCTTGTTGTGCGACGGTGAGGTCGGGGCCTTGGCATGATTGCCGTTACTGCTGCGCCTTGCGGCGCGCCTGGGTCCGGGCGGCGTGGCTACAGCGGCTTGACGCCACCCGGTCGCAAGGTCGATGGCACGTGCTGGATTCCATTGACCAGCGGTGCGCCGAAATCGGGAATGCTGATCTCGATGCTGTCACCATCTTCAGTGCGCACGCTGTAGGCGAAGGACAGGTTGGCCGCGCCCATGAAGTGCGCATGCACGTCGCCCGCATGCAGCAGGTGCGCATACTTGAAGGTGTGGTATTCGAGGTTCTCGATGGAGTGGCACATGTTGTCGGGTCCGGTCAGGAATTCCTGTTCCCAGATCACGCGGCCACGGCGACGGATGCGGGTCATGCCGGTCAGGTGCGCCGGTGGCAGGCCGACCAGCAGCTCCGGACCGAAGGCGCAGTGGCGCAGCTTGGAGTGGCCTTGGTACAGGTAATTGCGGCGTTCCATCACGTGATCCGAAAACTCGTTGCCGATGGCAAAACCGAGGCGGCGCGGACAGAGTGCGTCATCGATCAGGTAGAGCCCGACGATCTCCGGTTCTTCGCCGCCATCAAGGGCGAAATCAGGACGCGGCAAGGGCTGGCCGGGCGCGACGATGCAATGGCCATCGCCTTTGTAAAACCATTCAGGCTGAACGCCTACGCTGCCCGGCGCGGGGCGGCCACCGGCGATGCCCCACTCGATCATCAGTTGCGTATCGGTCTTGTCGAGCTCATCGCCTTCGATGCGGCGATGCATCTTGTCGCGCGTGGTGGCGCTGCCCAGGTGGGTGGTGCCTGCACCGGAGACGCGGCAGTGGGCCGGGTCGGGATGATCCAGCGGCGCCAGGATGCGCCCCTCGGCCAGGATGGCGGCATAGTCTTCGCACTGGTCGGTATTGAGCAGCTGGGCCAGGCGTTCCAGCCCGGTATTGCGCGCGATGGCCAGCAAGCCCAGCTCGCGCATGGTGCCGACCTCGCCCAATACCTGGATGCTGGCGCCATTGACGATACCCACCCGGCGTTGTCCATGCAGGTCGCGATATTGAATCAGCCTCACCAGGTCTCCTTTGCCGTCGTCGTCCACGTTGCCGCCGGTCAGGGGCGGTCAGGTATAAAAGGAGCGATGTGCAGAACAGGGGCTGCGATTCGCACGCGGCAGGAAACTGCCGCCAGGCGAAGCCACCTGTGGATCAATCTGCCCGTCGTCTCCTGAGCTTTTTTCACGCATCGCCGTGGGCAGGGGGCAGATGCGCTAGCATTGTGTTTTTTCCGGGACGACTATAAGAGGCTGAACCAAGGATGTCTAATGAGCTTAATTCATCGGGTGATAACCGACTCGACGAGGAGGGCGCGGCGGGCGGTGTGCTGCCTTCGGTCGGTTCCATCGTCAGCCGCCTGCGCTTTCGGCAGGTCGCGCTGCTGACGGCGCTCGACGAGCAGGGCTCCCTGCACAAGGCAGCCGAAGTGATGCACATGACCCAGCCGGCCGCCACCAAGGCCTTGCATGAAATGGAAGATGCCCTGGGCGTGACCCTGTTCGACCGCTCCCCGCGCGGGATCGAGGCCACCGAGCTGGGCCGCTGCGTGATCCGCTATGCGCGCCTGATCCAGAGCGACGTGGCCAACCTGCGCGAAGAATTGCAGAACATGATCAGCGGCCGCGGTGGCCGCTTGTCCATCGGCACCATCATGGGGGCGGCACCCTTCGTCACGCGGGCACTGTCGCGCCTGCGCGAGATCCAGCCGGACGTTTCCATCGAGATCAGCGAGGACACCAGTGCCCGCCAGCTGCTGCTGCTGGACCAGGGCCGTATCGACCTGATGATCGGGCGTTCCTCGGTCAGCTCGCAGCCCAACCTCTACCATTACGAAATGCTGCGCGGCGAGCCCATGTGCATCGTCAGCGGCATCGACCATCCGCTGGCCACGGCGCAGAAGGTGCGCCTGCAGGAGCTGGCCGACGCCTCCTGGATCCTCTATTCGAGCAACATGCCCATGCGCATCTGGATCGAGCATGAGTTCAAGCTGGAAGGCGTGAAGGTACCCGGCAACGTGATCGAGACCGCCTCCCCCTTCGTGACCATCACCCTGCTGGCGCAATCGAACATGGTGGCCGTGATGCCGCTGGACATCGCGCATTTCTTTGCCGCGCGCCAGATGCTGGGGATCCTGCCGGTCAACCTGAAGACCCGCATCGAGCATTACGGCATCGTCACGCGCAAGAACAGCACCCTGTCCTCGCTGGCCAAGATGTTCATCCAGATCCTGCGGCAGCAAAACTGAGCCAACGGCTGCGTTGCATTCCTGACGTTTTTTTACTGGCTAGGGTTTTTCCGGATGCCTTCAGGCGTGATTTTCCTGTTAGTGTTCGTCTGCGGTCGGGGTGGCCGCAGACTTTCCCTCAGAATCCGCTTTTTCCGGTTGGCCTTCATGAATTTGCGTCTTACGCGTGTGCGCGCGCGCCTTGCTGCTCTCGGTCCTGTTTCCCTGCCTGCCTCTGCTGCCCGTGCCGTGCTGGCCTCGCTTTGCGTGGGCGGCGCCTTGCTGCTGGCCGGCTGCGCCGCACAGAAGCCCGCGCCGCTCGATGAAGCTGCCCGGCAAGCCAAGCAGGCCAAGCTGGACCAGGCCCTGGCGCTGTTCTCGGCCAACCCGCCCGAAGGCTTGCCGGCTGGCTGGGAGCCGCTGGTGTTCACCCGCAAGAAGATTCCTACCGAATACCGCCTGGTGCAGGACAATGGCCGCAGCGTCCTGCACGCCTTTGCCGATCGCGCTTCATCCGGCCTGCGCCATGCGGTCGACATCGACATCAACAAGAAGCCCTGGCTGACCTGGAGCTGGAAGGCCGCCGGCCTGATTCCCACGGCCGATCTCACGCACCGGGAGACCGATGATTCGCCGGTGCGCATCGTGCTGGCCTTCGATGGCGACCACGACAAGCTCTCGCTGATGGATACCATCCTCTTCGATACGGCCAAGCTGTTGACCGGGCATGAGCTGCCCTATGCCACGCTGATGTACGTGTGGGATCCCAAAGCGCCGGTCGGCACGGTGATCGCCAATGGCCGCACCGGTCGCATCCAGATGCTGGTGGTGGAAAACGGTGCGGAGCACGTGGGGCAGTGGCGCAATTACCAGCGCAACGTCGCCGAAGACTATGAGCGTGCCTTCGGTGAAAAGCCCGGCCGCCTGATCGGCGTGGGCGTGCTCACCGATACCGACAATACGGTCCAGAAGATGCAAGCCTGGTACGGTGACATCCGCCTGATGCGCGATGCCCAGGCGGTTCCGGCCCCCTGAGCACTGAGCTGCTGCGGGCTCAGACCCCGCGCCACCAGGCGGCGACGTGGCCCCAGAAGCCCTTGGGGCCGGTCTCGAAGAGCCAGGGCTTTTCGCGCTTGAGCTTGTCCATCATGTCCTGCTCGGCCTTCTCCGAGACATTTCCATAGGCGCGCCCGAGTTTCAACAGGGTGCGCAGCGCCCCCAGCTTTTCCCGCGCCACCATGCCCGAGGCATGTTCGATGGCGATATGGGTCTCGCGCAATTCCTGCACCATCGCATGGGCCAGTTGCGAGGCCGGGGTCTTCAGGCGTTCCTGCACCACCGCGATATTGGTGGCGGACGCCTTGATCTGCGAGGCCAGCACGTCGATCTGCGTTTCATCGCCCTTGGCCTGCTTGATGATGGCGCCGGCCCAGGCGCGCGATGCATTGACCAGTTCCTCGGTGCCCCAGTCGTGGCGCACCGCAATCCAGAAACCGTAATTGGCCGCCTGTTCGATGAGGATCTGGACCACGTCCGGGAATTCCTTGTCCATCGCCCGGCGTGCCCAGGCGTATTGGCCCGAGAGCATCAGGTGCTGTACCGCCTCTTCGGTGAGGAAGTTGGTGTTCTCGGAGACCTTGGCCAGCAGGTAGCTGTCGAAGGAAGGTTTGACGAACCCCGAATCGATCTTGGTCGAGAGCCGCACGAAGTTGTGATAGTCGCGCTCCAGCGAGTCGTAGATATCATCCTTGAGGATGAGTTTGATCTGTTTCATGCGGCTTCCCCTCGGACCGTGTCCGATGTTGTTGTTGCGCCGGCAAGGCCATGCGGCGCGCCGGACGGGTTGTGATGACGCGGTGTCAATGCTGATGCTGCCAGGAAACTTGTTATCGGCAACTGTCGTGCCAAACTTTACGCCGCCCGTGCGGCAGGCACTTCAATAACTGCGCAAGCCATAGCGCTGCCGGGTTTCCCCGTCCGGCAACAATTGGTCGCGATACAGCGCCCAGGCCGGATCGGCCAGGATGGCGGTACTGGTCTTGCAGCCCTGGCAGAGCTGGGCATGCACACCCGCCACCACCGCTTCGAGGCCATTGGGATCGGTCACGTAGAACCAGGATTGCTGCTGGCCCTGGCTGAAGGCGGTGCCAGCGTAAATGCTGAGGGTCTTCTTGCCGATCGCGGCGGCCATCTGGTCGGACAGGGCTTCCAGCCGGTCCTGCTCGGCCAGCGCCGGCAAGCCGTCGGGCGTGCCCGGCGCATAGTTCACCCGCGTGACCACCACATATGGAAACCCGGACAGCGGGAAGCTGCGCCGCAGGCTCATGTCCAGCTTGACCACCTTGAGGCGATCGCCGCGCTGGGCCTGGTAGTTCCACCACTCCGGCTCAGGATCCTGCGCCAGCCCATGGCGCGCCAGCAGGAGCAGCAGGGTCAAGAGCAGGGCGCGTTTCATGGTCGCGTCGCCCGGTCAGCTGGCCAGCAAGGCCAGCAGCGCCAGCAGGGCGGGCAGGCCCTGGATGTAAAGGATGGAGCGTTTGGCGGTAAGTCCGCCGTAGATGCCGGCCACCAGCACGCAACTCACGAAGAAGATTTGCACCGCATGGTCGCCCCTGGCCAGGCTCCAGAACAGCCCGGCGGCGAGGAAACCGTTGTAGAGCCCCTGGTTGGCAGCCAGCACGCGGGTGGCTTCAGCGGCTTCGCGCGACTGGCGGAAGGTCTTCAGGCCCAGCGGCTTGGTCCACAGGAACATCTCCAGGATCAGGATCCAGACATGTTCGAGCGCAACCAGCAGGACCAGGATGGTAGCGAGCGTGTGCAAGGTTTCTCCCTGTTGTCGTTATGCGTTCCTGCCGCGCATTCCCGGCATGGCAGAGTGCGCCGGGCGGCGGGCTTTGGCGATCATGCCTGAAATGCGCCCGCGCGCCAATGCCTGGCACACCGCTGCCGCGCTTACTTCGGCTGCAGGAATTTCTCGGCCAGCCGCACCCAGTACGTGGCGCCGATGGGCAGCAGGTCGTCGTTGAAATCGTAGCTCGGGTTGTGCAGGTTGCACGGACCCAGGCCATGGCCCTGGTCACGGTGGCCACCATCGCCATTCCCGAGGAACACGTAGCAGCCCGGCTTGTGCTGCAGCATGAAGGCGAAGTCCTCCGCGCCCATGGTCGGTTCGGTGCGGGCGTCCACGTGGTCGGCACCGAATTGTTCCGTCAGCACCTCGACGGCGAAGGCGGTTTCCTCCGGATGGTTGATCAACGGCGGATAGTTGCGGTTGAAGCGGAAGTCGACCGTGGCATCGAAGGCGGCGGCGGTGTGCTCGGCGATCTCCTGCATGCGGCGTTCGATGAGGTCCAGCACCGGCAGGCTGAAGGTACGCACGGTACCGACCATCATGGCTTCGTCGGGGAGGACGTTGGTGGCGCTGCCGGTGTGGATCTGGGTGATCGACACCACCGCCGGATCATTCGGGTTGACGTTGCGTGACACGATGCTCTGCCAGGCCTGGGCGATGTGGACCGCCGTCATCACCGGATCGATGGCCTTGTGCGGCTGCGCCGCGTGCGAGCCACGGCCCTTGACGGTGACGTGGAACTCGTTGCTGGAGGCCATCTGCGGACCCGGCGTCACGCCGAAGTGCCCGGCCGGGATGCCGGGCCAGTTGTGCATGCCGAAGACGGCATCCATCGGGTACTTGTCGAACAGGCCATCCTGGATCATGCGCTCGGCGCCACGGCCGCCTTCTTCTGCGGGCTGGAAGATCACGTACACGGTGCCATCGAATTGGCCATGCTGCGCCAGGTAACGGGCCGCCCCCAGCAGCATGGCGGTATGGCCGTCATGGCCGCAGGCGTGCATCTTGCCGGGATGGCGCGAGGCATGGTCGAAGGTATTGATTTCGGACATGGGCAGCGCATCCATGTCGGCGCGCAGGCCGATGGCGCGCGGGCTGTCGCCCTTCTTGATGATGCCGACCACGCCCGTCACGCCCAGGCCGCGCACGACCGGAATCCCCCACTCGGTCAGCTTTTGCGCCACCACGTCGGCGGTGCGCACTTCTTCGTAACACAGCTCGGGATGGGCGTGGATGTCGCGGCGGATCTTCTGCAGGTCGGCGTGGAACTGGACGATGGGGTCGATGAGTTTCATGGGAGTCAGGTGCGCTGGCGTTGGTAACAAGTGTGCCTATCTTACCGCGCCTTGGCGGCACGGGAGCGCCTGTGCAATTTCGTTCAATACAGCGGCCGTGAGCCTGCCTAGCATGCGCATTTTTAACAGGGGCGCCGGGCAGGCGTCGACACACATGATGCTTTCTTCCGAATTCTTCCTGCTGGCGGGCGCGCACCTGCTGGCACTGGCCAGTCCCGGTCCGGATTTCCTCTTGCTGCTGCGGGGCAGCTTGCGCCATGGGCGCGCTTATGGGCTGGCTGCAGCCTTGGGGATTGCGCTGGCCAACGGACTCTACATCGCGCTGGCCATCGGCGGTTTCAGCCTGTTGCAGCGAGCGCCGCTGCTGCTGGCGGCCATGCAGTGGCTGGCGGCGTGCTACCTGGCCTGGCTGGGATGGGTCTTCTGGCGCGCCGGACGACCCCCGGCGGTCTTGCCTGATGCGGCAATGTCGACTGCCAAGGTCGCGCCATGGGCCGCATTGGGGACGGGGTTTCTATCGGCCGCACTCAACCCCAAGAATGGCGTGTTTTACTTCGGCCTGTTCACCGTCATCGTGTCCGCGCAGACCGGTGCGTCGACCAAGCTCTTCTATGGCATCTGGATGTTTGGGGCCGTGCTGGCCTGGGATGCGGGGCTGGTGTATTTCATCGCGCAGCAGCGCGTGATGCGGGCGCTCACACGCGCGCTGCCGCTCATTGAGCGGGGCGCGGGCTTGCTGTTGATGCTCGCTGCCGCAGCACTGGTGGCCAGCCGCAGCTAGGCGCGGCGATATTGCAGCGGTGTGGCCGCCACCCGCGACTTGAAGGCGCGATGGAAGTGGCTCTGGTCGGCAAAGCCGGTATCGAGCGCGGCATGGACGGTGCTGGCACCCTGCTGCAGCAGGGTGCGCGCCTGGCGGATCTTCATGTCCAGCTGCAGGGCATGCGGGGTCAGCCCGAAGCGGCGGCGGAACTGGCGGATCACCTGGTAGCGGCTGGTGCCGGCCAGTTCCGCCAGGGTCGCCAGCGAGACGCGGTCGCGGCAATGGGCCAGTAGGAAATCATGGGCACGCTGCAGGCCGTCGTCTTCGGGCGCATCGCCGTGCCGCGCGGGCGCGCAGGCATCGGCGCACGCGCGCATCACGTGCTGCAGGCAACGTATCACTTCGCGCTGCAGGTCGGGGTGGCCATGCTCCAGCGCATGCGTCATGCGGTCCAGCCATTGCAGTGCCTCCGGCGAACGCACGACCTGCGACGGCATGCGCGCCAGCAACCCGCATGTGGCCGGGGTTTGCGCCAGCAGGGCGGCCAGCCAGTTGGTGTCCAGATGGAACATGCGATAGCTCCAGCGCTGCAGGTCGGCCGGATTGCAGCTGTGCACATCGCCGGCCCGCACGAGGATCACGTCGCCAGGGAAAATGGGCTCGCTGCGATCGGCCAGCGTAAAGATGCTGTGCCCGGCGTCGACGATGCCGATGGAAAAACTGTCATGCGTATGCGGCGCATAGCAGGACAGGCTGCCGGTGGCGCGGCGGCCTTCTAAGAAGGGCAGGGCGGGAGGACGCCAGAAGTGCGGTGAAGGAGGCATGGCAGCACTACGGAAGAGTCGTGACGCGCCATTTTAAGATAAAGTAGCTGCTTGCCTCGCCTGCGCCGAGGACATCCCTGATTTCTTTCCCCGCTTTCTTCTCTGCCATGACCACCACCATCGTCCGTGCCGCCTGTCCCCATGATTGCCCTGATACCTGCGCCCTGCTGGTGACCGTCAAGGACGGCGTCGCCACCGAAGTGCGCGGCGATCCGGCGCACCCGCCGACGGCCGGCGTGCTCTGCACCAAGGTCTCGCGCTATGCCGAGCGTACCTATCACCAGGACCGCCTGCTGCACCCCATGCGCCGCGTGGGCAAGAAGGGCGAGGGCAAGTTCGAACGCATCAGCTGGGACGAGGCCATCTCCACCATCGCGCAGCGCCTCGGCCAGATCGCCCTGCGCGATCCGCAAGCCATCCTGCCCTACAGCTATGCCGGGACCATGGGCCAGGTGCAGGGCGAATCGATGGCCGGCCGCTTCTTCAACCGCCTGGGCGCATCGCAGCTGGACCGCACCATCTGTGCCTCCGCCGGTGGCGCCGGCTATCGCTACACCATCGGTGCGCGCATCGGTACCGACCTGGAGCAGGTCGATCACGCCAAGCTCATCATCATCTGGGGCGGCAATCCGATTGCCTCCAACCTGCATTTCTGGACCCGCGTGCAAGCGGCCAAGCGCAACGGGGCACGCCTGATCGCCATCGATCCGTATCGCTCGCTGACCGCCGACAAATGCCACCAGCACATCGCGCTCTTGCCCGGGACCGATGCTGCCCTGGCGCTGGGCCTGATGCACGTGCTGATCGCAGAAGACTTGCTGGACCACGATTACATTGCACGCTACACGCTGGGCTTCGAGCAGCTCAAGGAGCGCGTGGCCGAATGGACGCCGGCCCGTACCGCCGAGGTGTGCGGCATCAGTGCGGACGAAGTACGGAACCTGGCACGCGAATACGGCCGCGTCGCACTGGCCGGGGAGGGCGCCTTCATCCGCGCCAATTACGGCCTGCAGCGCGTGCGCGGCGGCGGCATGGCCGCGCGCAACGTGGCTTGCCTGCCGGCGCTGGTGGGGGCCTGGCGCCATGCCTCGGGGGGCATCCAGCTGTCGGTGTCGGACAGCTTCCCCAAGGATACGGCCGCCTTGAGCCGTCCCGACCTGGCCGCGCGTCATGGCAAGCCCAGCCGCGTCATCAACATGAGCACCATTGGCGATGACCTGTTGAAGCCGGCCTCGTCCGACTTCGGTCCCCAGGTGGAGGCGGTGATCGTCTACAACTCCAACCCCGTGGCGGTGGCCCCGGAGTCGGGCAAGGTGGCGCAGGGCTTTGCACGCGAGGATCTGTTCACGGTGGTGCTGGAACATTTTCAGACCGATACCGCCGACTACGCCGATATCCTCCTGCCCGCGACCACGCAGCTGGAGCACATCGACGTGCATGCCTCGTATGGCCACGTCTACATGATGGCCAACAATGCCGCCATCGCCCCGCTGGGCGAGGCCAAACCGAATACCGAGATCTTCCGCCTGCTGGCCGCAGCGATGGGTTTTGAAGAAGACTGCTTCAAGGACAGCGACGATCAGTTGGCCGCCGTGGCCTTCAAGCGCGACGATCCGCGCAGCGCCGGCTACGACTGGGAACAGTTGAAAGAGAAGGGCTGGCAGCGCCTGTCGGTGCCGGTGGCCCCCTTTGCCGAAGGCGGGTTTGCCACGCCCTCGGGGAAGTGCGAGTTCTATTCCGGGCAGATGAAGGCCGCAGGTCTCGATCCTTTGCCGACCTATATCGCGCCCTATGAATCGGTGGCCAGCAATCCGCAGCTGGGCGCGAAATACCCGCTGGCGATGATCTCGCCGCCGGCGCGCAATTTCCTCAATTCCTCCTTCGTCAACGTGCAGAGCCTGCGTGATACGGAGGGCGAACCGCACCTCGACATGCATCCGCAGGACGCCGCCGCGCGCGGCATTGCGCAAGGGGATACGGTACGCATCTTCAATGATCGCGGCAGCATGCAGGCACGCGTGCGCGTGACCGACAAGGCGCGTGTGGGACTGGTGGTGGGCCTGTCGATCTGGTGGAAGAAATTTGCTGCCGATGGCAAGAACGCCAACGAAGTCACCAGCCAGCGCCTGACCGACATGGGCAATGCGCCGACCTTCTATGACGTGCTGGTGCAGGTGGAAAAACTGCAGCAGCCGGTCGTGACCGCCTGAGCGTTTTCCATGCTGCGCCGTGGCTTGCGTCGCTCTGTGCGCTGGGCACTCACACTGGGCGTGCTGGCAGCGGCGTGCGGGTTGACCGCCTGCTCCACCGTGTCGTATTACGCCCAGGCTGCGCACGGCCAGTTCTCGCTGCTGGCCCAAGCCAAACCGCTGGAGGACTGGCTCGATGACCCGGCCACCTCGCCTGCGCTCAAGGCCAAGCTGCAGACGGTGCGCGAGATCCGCCGCTATGCCGTTACCGAACTCGATCTGCCTGACAACGGCAGCTACCGCAGCTACGCGCAACTGGACCGGCCCTTCGTGCTGTGGAACGTGGTGGCCGCACCCGAGCTGTCGTTGAAACCCCGGCAGTGGTGCTTCCCCATTGCCGGCTGCGTGGACTATCGCGGCTACTATCACCTCAATGATGCGCAGGCCTATGCCGAGACGCTCAAGGCCGAAGGGTATGACGTCCAGGTTGCAGGGGTGCCGGCGTATTCCACGCTGGGCTGGTTCAATGATCCGGTGATCTCGACCTTCATCCAGTATCCCGATGGCGAACTGGCGCGGCTGATCTTCCATGAGCTGGCGCACCAGACCGTGTATGCGCCCGGTGATACCTCCTTCAATGAAGGGTTTGCGGTGGCGGTGGAAGAGCTGGGTGTGGAACGCTGGCTGGCGGCGCGCCATGATCCGGCGATGGTCGAGGCCTACCAGCGCTTTGCCGCCCGCAAACGTGAATTCCTGGCCTTGCTGGACAAGTACCGCGCCCAATTGAAGGACAACTACGACAGCGACGCCAGCGATGCCGACAAGCGCCAGCGCAAGGCGGCCATCTTCGATGCCCTGCGTGCTGAATATGCCCGGATCAAGGTCACCCGATGGAATGGCTATGCCGGCTATGACCGCTGGTTCGCCATGCCGCTGTCCAATGCGCACCTCGCCTTGGTTGGGGCGTATCACGACCTGGTCCCCGCCTTCCGCCAATTGTTTGCCCGCAGCAGCGGCTTCCCGGATTTTTATGACAAGGTGCGCGCCCTGGCGCGCATGGACAAGGCGGCACGCCATGCCGCTCTCGGTGACATGCCCTTGACCACGGGCAAGGCAGAGGCAGAAATGTTTCCCGCCTGCACCAATGACCGGCCCAAGGACGGCGACCCGGCGTATCATGCCGGATGAATTTGCGCGCGCGACCGGCGGCCTGGACAAGGTAATGCACGCAGACCGGCCGTGATATCGCCGCCGTTGCCAGCCATTTTGCAAAAAATCTCAAATTTGGGGCGCAAAAAGCTTGCCCCGCAGTCGAATGCTGGATAGCATCTGCGATAAATAAAAAAACACTCGTGCTTTTTTTGCTGTGCGCGCCAACGCGGTGGCCTTGCATCACCGTCCAGCCCCAGCGCACGTTATGACCGGAGACAGAGGACACACTATGGAAAGATTCTGGCTTGCATCGTATCCCGCAGGCGTTCCCGCTGACATCGATCCCAGCCGCTATGGTTCGCTGGTGCAGATGATCGAAGAGGCTTTCGCCAAGCATGCCGATCGCAACGCTTACGTCTGCATGGGCAAGTATCTCCGCTATGGCGAACTCGATGCCATGTCGCGCGCCATGGGGGCCTGGCTGCAAGGCCTGGGCCTGCAGAAGGGCGCCCGCGTGGCGATCATGATGCCCAACGTGCTGCAATACCCGATCGCCATCGCCGCCATCCTGCGTGCCGGCTACACGGTGGTCAACGTCAATCCGCTCTACACGGCCCGCGAGCTGGAACATCAGTTGAAGGATTCCGGTGCCGAAGCCATCTTCGTGTTGGAGAACTTTGCCTGCACGCTGCAGAAGGTGGTGGCCCATACGCAGGTCAAGCACATTGTGGTAGCCAGCATGGGTGAGCTGCTCGGCACCCTCAAGGGGGCCATCGTCAACCTGGTGGTGCGGCACGTCAAGAAGATGGTGCCGGCCTGGTCGCTGCCCAATGCGATCTCCTTCAGCCGCGCGCTGTCGCAGGGCGAGGGCAAGACCTTGCAGAAGGTAGCGCTCACGCCTGATGATGTGGCCTTCCTGCAATACACCGGCGGTACCACGGGCGTAGCCAAGGGCGCCGTGCTGACCCATCGCAACCTGATCGCCAACGTGCTGCAGGCCGAAGAATGGCTGACCCCGGCGCTGAAGTCCGGCAAGCCCATCGACCAATTGGTGTTCGTCTGCGCGCTGCCGCTGTATCACATCTTTGCGCTCACCGTCTGCAACCTGCTGGGCACGCGTGAAGGCGCGCTGAACCTGCTGATCCCGAACCCGCGCGACATTCCCGGTTTCGTCAAGGAGTTGGCCAAGTACAAGGTCAATACCTTCCCGGCGGTCAATACGCTTTACAACGCGCTGCTCAACAATGCCGACTTTGCCAAGCTGGATTTCTCCGGCTATCGCTGCTGCGTGGGTGGCGGCATGGCGGTGCAGAAGAGCGTGGCCGACAAATGGAAGAAGCTGACCGGCTGCCCCATCATCGAAGGTTACGGTTTGTCTGAGACGTCGCCGATCGCCAGCGCGAACCCCTGCACCATCGATGAATACACCGGTACCATCGGCCTGCCGCTGCCGTCCACCGAAATCGCCATCCTCGATGATGATGGCCATCCGGTGCCGCTGGGCCAGCCGGGCGAAATCGCCATTCGTGGTCCGCAGGTGATGCCGGGTTACTGGCAGCGTCCGGATGAGACGGCCAAGGTCATGACGCCGGATGGTTTCTTCAAGACCGGTGACATCGGTGTGATGGATGCGCAGGGCTACACCAAGATCGTGGACCGCAAGAAGGACATGATCCTGGTCTCCGGCTTCAACGTCTATCCGAATGAAATCGAAGGCGTGGTGGCACAGCATCCGGCCGTGTTGGAGTGCGCCTGTGTGGGCGTGCCCGATGAACACACCGGCGAAGCGGTCAAGCTCTTTGTGGTTCGCAAGGACAAGTCGCTGACCAGCGAGCAATTGATGGCTTATTGCAAGGAGCAGTTCACCGGCTACAAGAAGCCCAAGTACATCGAGTTCCGGGATGAACTGCCCAAGACCAACGTGGGCAAGATCCTGCGCCGCGAGTTGCGGGATGATCCTGCGAAGGCAGCGCAGAAGCAGGCGGCGTGATGCGAGTGCTGCCGTAATCTGATTCCCTGAAGTTCGTCAGTCAGTTTTCTACATCAAGGCCTGAGTCCGGTATTGCACCGGACTCAGGCCTTTTCAGTTTGGGCTCACAGGACATGGCTGGTGGTGAGTCGTCATTGTCTCGACGCTGGTACATCCGCGATCGCATCTCGATCAGGGAAATCTCCCGCCGGCTGGACATCTCTCGAAACACGGGTCATCGCTATACCCGATCCGGAGCGATCGAGCCCTCCTACCCTTCAAGGCAATCATCCAGTGCCCTAGATGAATTCGCGCCTCGACTTTCAGCCTGACTCAGCGCAGAGGTGGTCAAATCGCGCAAGCAGAGACGAACCCTGAAACAGATGTTCCTGGACTTACGAGGGCTGGGATATGAAGGGTCTTATGACCGCGTGGCAGGCTTCGGGAGGCAATGGAAGGTGGGGCAAATTGAGGGGGGGCAATTTTGCAAGAAAATCAGCAGGCCGATGTGCACCTGACGCTTCTCCGCATGTTCGGCGAGCCGACATTCCCATTCTCGGGGATCGACATTGAAGAGTGGCTTGACGAGGCAGACACCCAATAGTGATGGCGCCACTCAAGTCAGCATCCAAGTACGGAATTACTCAGGACAATACTCCTTGGACTGAAACCGCCCTCCCTGAACCCATCTGCAAAAAGCCGCTTTCCGTGAGCCCCCTCCGGCAGCGGCTTTCCCCCTGTATGCAGCTTCAATCAGGTACCGGCGTCACCACCGGCTTGCCCGAGAAATGCGCCTGCAAATTGGTGAACGCCAGTTCCGCCATGGCCGTCCTGGTCACCAGCGTGCCGCTGGCCATGTGCGGCGTCAGCACCACGTTCTCCAGCGCGGCCAGTTCGGCCGGAATGTTCGGCTCATTCTCGAACACGTCCAGCCCCGCACCGGCAATCGTCCCAGCCTGCAGCGCCGCGATGAGCGCCTTTTCATCCACCACCGAACCACGCGCCACATTGATGAGGAAGCCCTTGGGTCCCAGCGCCTCCAGCACCTCGGCATTGACCAGCGCCCGCGTCCCCGCGCCACCCGGCGTGATCATCACCAGGAAATCAACCTCGCGCGCCAGCGAGACGATGTTTTCCACATAGGTGTAAGGCACATCCTTGCGCGAACGGTTGTGATACGCAATCTGCATGTCGAACGCCGCCGCGCGCTGCGCGATGGCTTGCCCGATGCGGCCCAGGCCGACGATGCCCAGGCGCGCGCCGCTGACCTTGGTGGTGAAGGGGAAGGGGCCCTTCTTCCATTCGCCGCTGCGGGCAAAGCGGTCGGCCCGCACCACATTGCGTGCCACGGCCAGCATCAGGGCAATGGCCATGTCGGCCACATCCTCGGTGAGCACGTCAGGCGTGTGGGTCACATGGATGCCGCGCTCGCGGGCGGCCGGCACATCCACCCCGTCATAGCCGACCCCGAACACCGAGACAATCTCCAGCGCCGGGAAGCGCGCCATGAATTCGCGCCCGACCTTGGCTTCGCCATTGGCGGCAATGCCGCGCACCTGCGGCGCAATGGCAGCCAGCGCTTCATCGGTGAGCGGATCGAGAATGAGGTTGTGGCAGCTGAAGTTCTGCTGCAGCAAGTCCAGCAGGTGCTGCGGCAGACGCGCGACGATGAGGACGACAGGGCGGTTGGGGGATGTCATGGGCAATATGAAGAGGAAGGGGAAGACAGTAAGGGAGGCATAACGATACGTCTGTGCCGCACCCTGCAGGCTGAAAAATTTTCAAGCCCGCAGGAGGGGAAGGGCGGCGCTCAGATCGCCGGGCTGGCCCCCGCTTCACGTACCGGATCCAGCGGCGGCAGCGGGCGCGGCTTGCGGTTTTCATCGGTGGCCACGTAGGTGAGGGTGGCTTCGGTCACCTTGACGATCTCGGTCTGCAGGCGATTGCGCTCTGCATAGACTTCAACGTTGACGGTGATGGAGGTATTGCCGACCTTGACGATATCGGCATAGAAGGACAGCAGGTCCCCCACGAACACCGGATTCTTGAACAGGAAGGAATTGACCGCAATGGTCGCCACCCGCCCGTTGGCGCGGCGCGTGGCCGGCAGCGAGCCGGCGATGTCGACCTGGGCCATGATCCAGCCGCCGAAGACGTCGCCATACACATTGGCATCCGACGGCATGGGCATGACGCGCAGCTGCGGTGCCTTGCCCGGCGGAAGTTGGGAAACGGTGGATGACATGGAAGGCTCCTTTGCAGGTGATGTCCGGCGGCGCGCCGGGATGGCTCTTATAATTCGGGTTTGCGGGTGTGCGGCTGTGCGCCCGCAGGCGCGGCAACAGCCTAGTGTATCGGATGTTGACCTCCTGCTGGTTTGCCGTGCCCGACCCTTTCATCCTGACCCGCCCATGCGCCGCTATCCCAATTCCGCCTCCTCACCGCAAGCCCCCGTCAAACGCCAGCGCGGCGACTGGGAAGTCGTCCGCACGCTGCTGCCCTACCTGTGGACCTACAAATGGCGCGTGATGCTGGCGCTGGCCTTCCTGGTCGGGGCCAAGCTGGCCAACGTGGGCGTGCCGCTGGTGTTGAAGAAGCTGGTCGATGCCATGACGATTACGCCGACCCATCCGCAAGCACTGCTGGTGCTGCCGCTGGGCCTGCTGGTGGCCTACGGCGCGCTGCGGCTGGCCACGGCGCTCTTCACCGAATTGCGCGAACTGATGTTTGCCCGCGTCACGCAGCGTGCGGTGCGCACCATCGCGCTGCAGGTCTTCCGCCATCTGCATGCGCTGTCGCTGCGCTTCCACCTGAACCGCCAGACCGGCGGCATGACGCGCGACATCGAACGCGGTACGCGCGGGGTCTCCACGCTGGTCTCCTATACGCTCTTCTCGATCCTGCCGACCATCATCGAGATCGTGCTGGTACTGGCCTACCTGAGCACGCATTACGACATCTGGTTCTCGCTCATCACGGCCGGCGCGCTGGTGCTCTACATCCTCTTCACCATCACGGTCACCGAGTGGCGCACGCATTTCCGCCGCACCATGAACGAACTGGATTCGCACGCCAATACGCGCGCCATCGATTCGCTGCTCAATTACGAGACGGTGAAGTATTTCGGTAACGAGGAATTCGAAGCGCGCCGCTATGACGAAGGCCTGCAGCGCTATGAACGCGCGGCCGTCAAATCGCAGAGTTCGCTGTCGCTGCTCAACACCGGACAATCCGCCATCATCGCCATCGCCGTCACGCTCATCCTGTGGCGCGCCATCGCGGGCGTCATCGATGGCAGCATGACGCTGGGCGACATGGTGCTGGTCAATGCCTTCATGATCCAGCTCTACATCCCGCTCAATTTCCTGGGGGTGCTCTATCGCGAAATCAAGCAGAGCCTGGCCGATATGGAACGCCTGTTCTCGCTGCTCGAAGAAAACCGCGAAGTGGCCGACCGGCCCGGTGCCCAGCCCTTGAAGACGCAGGGCGCGGAGCTGCATTTCGAGCATGTCGACTTCAGCTACGAGCGCAATCGCCAGATCCTCTTCGATGTCGATTTCAAGGTGCAGGCCGGCACCACCACGGCCGTGGTCGGCCATAGCGGCTCGGGCAAGTCGACGCTCTCGCGCCTGCTGTATCGCTTCTATGATGTCGACCAGGGCGCCATCCGCATCGATGGCCAGGACCTGCGCAACGTCACGCAAGCCTCGCTGCGCCAGGCCATCGGCATCGTGCCGCAGGATACGGTGCTCTTCAACGACACCATCGAATACAACATCGCCTACGGCAAGCCAGGTGCCACGCGCGAGCAGATCGTGGCAGCGGCCAAGGCGGCCTACATCCACGACTTCATCGAATCGCTGCCGGAAGGCTATGCCAGCATGGTCGGCGAGCGTGGACTGAAATTGTCGGGGGGTGAAAAGCAGCGTGTGGCTATCGCCCGCACCCTGCTCAAGGACCCGGCCATCCTCATCTTCGACGAAGCCACCTCGGCCCTCGATTCGCGTGCGGAGCAGGCCATCCAGCAGCAGCTGGAAGAGATCGCGCGCGAGCGCACCACGCTGGTCATTGCGCATCGCCTGTCCACCATCGTCAATGCGCAGCAGATCCTGGTGATGGATCACGGCCGCATCGTCGAACGCGGGACCCACGCCGGACTGCTCATGGCCAATGGCCTGTATGCGCAGATGTGGCTGCGCCAGCAGGCTGGCGCGGAAGAAGAGGGCGCATCGGCGCTGCCGCAGCCGGGGGGCGTGGTGCCGGCAGCCGAGCCCGGTGCCGAACCCACGGTCCTGATGCCGGCCGAACGACGCTGATGCCTGAGCCCGCGCGCGCTGCTTGCGCCGGCGCGGGCACAGCGGCACAATTCGCGCATTCGACCTAGAACGGGAAGTGGGCGGGCAATGGAAAGCAAATGGCTTGAGGATTTCGTCTCCCTGGCGGAAACGCGCAGTTTCAGTCGCTCGGCGGAGTTGCGGCATGTGACGCAACCGGCCTTTTCGCGGCGCATCCAGTCGCTGGAGGCCTGGCTGGGGACCGACCTGATCGACCGCACCTCCTACCCCACGCGCCTGACCGCCGCCGGCGAAGTCTTCTACGAACAGGCCGTGGCCATGCTGGGCCAGATCAACAACACGCGCGCGCTGCTGCGCGGCAAGCGCCCCACGGCGCAGACCACCATCGACTTCGCCGTCCCCCATACGCTCTCGCTGACCTACATGCCCAAGTGGTTGAGCGCCCTGGAGTCCGGCTTCGGCTCCATCAACACGCGCCTGATCGCCTTGAACGTCCACGACGCCGTGATGACCATCGTCGAGGGCGGCTGCGATCTGCTGCTGTGCTATCACCATCCGCGCCAGCCGGTGCAGCTCGATGCCAGCCGCTACGACATGCTCACCATGGGCACCGAAACCCTGCGCCCGTATTCGCGCTGCGACCGCAACGGCAAGCCGGACTACGTCTTTCCGGGCAGCGCCAAGGCCCCCGTGCCGTTCCTCTCGTACACCAGCAATGCCTACCTGGGCCGCATGGTGGAGCTGATGATGGCCGATACCAAGCGCCCGCTGCACCTGATGAAGCACTACGAGACCGACATGTCGGAAAGCCTCAAGATGATGGCGCTGGAGGGCCATGGGGTGGCCTTCCTGCCGGAGTCCTCGGTGCTGCGCGAAGTGCGCAACCGCCAGCTGGCGCGCACCGACGGGCCTACCGGGGAGTGGGAAGTCGAAATGGAAATCCGCCTCTATCGCGAGCGTCCGACCGCCCAGCGCACCGGCAAGGCACTGGTGGCGCGGCTCTGGGAATACCTGGTGGAGCTGGATGCGCAGCGGCAAGAAAAGGCCGAGCGCAACGAACGCGGGGAGCGTCCCAAGACGCCTGGCGGAAAAAGTCCGCGAACTGCTGAAAAACGCGATTCCTGATCAAAAATTAACAGGTGAAAATGTCGCAATCCCTTATCCATCAAGGGATTTGCAAGGTTATGCATGCCTTGCATAATTGCATGCTCACAAAGCATTAGCCTTGTTTTGAGCGGCTGGCTACGATGGCGGCGCTGAATCGGACAGGCACGAATTTCCAGCAGGCGCACCCCGCGCCGCGCTGGCGGGCGCGCCTCCGTCGCCGCCTTCTTGCGCGCCTTGTGGTGCGGCTTGCAGGCCGCTGCCGACGGAGTAACATGCTTGGCGGACTTTCGGAATTTGCAGGCCTTTTGTCTTTGAACAGCACGGCTATCCAAAGGAGCGATTGCATCATGTCGAACGTACCTAATCACGAAGTGCCATCCTACCTCGTCCCGCACGGCATCGGTCCGTGGGGCGTCTATCTCGAACAGATCGACCGCGTCACGCCCCACCTGGGCTCGCTGGCACGCTGGGTGGAAACCTTGAAGCGTCCCAAGCGCATCCTGGTGGTCGACGTGCCCATCGAGCGCGATGACGGCACCATTGCCCACTTCGAGGGTTATCGCGTGCAGCACAATACCTCGCGCGGTCCCGGCAAGGGCGGCGTGCGTTTCCACCAGGATGTGACGCTGTCCGAAGTGATGGCCCTGTCGGCCTGGATGACCATCAAGAATGCGGCCGTGAACGTCCCTTATGGCGGTGCCAAGGGCGGTATCCGTGTCGATCCCAAGACGCTCTCCCGTGGTGAACTGCAGCGCATGACGCGCCGCTACACCAGCGAGATCGGCATCATCATCGGTCCCAACAAGGACATCCCGGCGCCGGACGTGAACACCGATTCGCAGATCATGGCCTGGATGATGGATACCTATTCCATGAACCAGGGCAGCACGTCCTCGGGCGTGGTCACCGGCAAGCCGATCTCGCTGGGTGGCAGCCTGGGCCGCCATGAAGCCACCGGTCGCGGTGTCTTCGTGGTCGGTTGCGAAGCCGCTGCCAAGCGCGGCATGGACATCAAGGATGCCAAGGTTGCCGTGCAAGGTTTCGGCAACGTCGGCGGCATCGCTGCGCGCCTGTTCGCTGAAGCCGGTTCCAAGGTGGTGGCGGTGCAGGATCACGTGACCACCGTCTTCAATGCCGGCGGCCTGGACGTTCCTGCACTGCAGGCGTACGTGGCCAAGCATGGCAGCGTGAAGGGCTTCGAAGGTGCGGATGAAATCACCGACCGCGCCCAATTCTGGTCGGTCGACTGCGACATTCTGGTGCCTGCCGCACTGGAACAGCAGATCACCGAAGCCAACGCCAATCACATCAAGGCCAAGATCATCCTGGAAGGCGCCAACGGCCCGACCACCCCGGCGGCCGACGACATCCTGCGCGACAAGGGCGTGCTGATCGTGCCGGACGTGATCGCCAACGCCGGCGGTGTGACGGTGAGTTACTTCGAATGGGTGCAGGACTTCTCCAGCTTCTTCTGGACCGAAGACGAAATCAACCTGCGCCTGACCCGCATCATGCGCGAAGCCTTCGCCGCCGTCTGGCAGCTGGCCGAAGAGAAGAACGTGTCGCTGCGTACCGCGGCCTTCATCGTGGCGTGTACCCGCGTGCTGCAGGCGCGCGAAATGCGCGGCCTGTATCCGTGATGCAGTGATGCAGTAAAGACCGGTCCGGCGAGCACCGGACCACCCACGGCCAAAGACGGCGGCGCATTGCGCCACAGATCGTCGGTCGCATGATTCCAGAGCACTCTGGTTCGGAGGAGACGTGGTTGCTGTGCGCATGCGCACCGCAGGCCAACCAGCCTTGCGGCGCAAGATCTTCAGTGACGGACCCGGCATGACCATGCCGGGCGCTGCCGCATGTGCGCACGATTCGGCACGGGCCGCTGCGGCTTGCCATCCCGATGTCGTGCACGTAATGGGGCGGCGCGCGCTTGGCACATGGCTTCATGCGTGCCGCACTCGCATTGGCCGCCCTGGCGCTGGTATCTCTTCCTCCCTGCACTTTCCTGCACATCGCCCCGCAAGCGGCGTCCACACTGGCTCTCGGCCGGTGCTTCCTGATTCTTCCCGTTCCCCGGTTTCCCCTGTCACGATGCTGCCTTCCGCTGCACGCGTATGCGCTCGCGTGCATCGTGCGGCGGGTT
This sequence comes from Herbaspirillum sp. CAH-3, assembly GCF_009668275.1. Classification (NCBI taxonomy): domain Bacteria; kingdom Pseudomonadati; phylum Pseudomonadota; class Betaproteobacteria; order Burkholderiales; family Oxalobacteraceae; genus Herbaspirillum; species Herbaspirillum sp. CAH-3. The sequence continues at coordinate 30,304 of NZ_VSWE01000003.1, forward strand.
TTTCTGGCATGGATATTGCTGAACGGAATGGGGTTGCTGCCGTGCCGCCGAGGTCCGCGCCAGCGCTTCCTGCGAGGTGCGAAGCGCTCCTCATCGGGTCGGATCGTGGTACTGGCGCCATGAGGGTTTTTGCGGATTGCCAGCCCGGGCGGCATATGTCGTACAATGCGCCCGCCGACAGTTGCGCTTGGGTAATTTGCCAGTGTGTGCTCCACCGAGGGGGTGGTCATCGCCACAGATCGCCAGTGGTGGAGCAAACAATGCTGGCAAAGAACTGTGTTAGCACACAGAATAGGCGACACGGCAGAAAACAATAACAGGCTCGTCAATACGGCCGGCCAGCCCGGTAGGGGCAGCGCGCAAGCGGATTCGCTACCAGGCCATTTGAACCGTTACGTAAAAAATTTTTCCAGGAGGTCACACAATGAAGTTATTGAAGCTAGCAGGGGTTTTGGTTGGGGCAAGCGTACTGATGAGCTCGGTGCATGCTGAGGAATTCACCGGCCGTCTGAAGAAGATCAAGGACTCGGGCACCCTGACGCTGGGCGTGCGCGATTCGTCGATTCCCTTCTCCTATCTGGACGACAAGCAGTCCTACCAGGGCTACTCGATCGACCTGTGCCTGAAGGCCGCGACCGCGATCCAGAAGAAGCTGGGCCTGACCTCGCTGAACATCAAGATGGTTCCGGTGACCTCGGCTACCCGCATCCCGCTGATCGCCAACGGTACCACTGACATTTCCTGCGACTCCGCGACCAACAACCAGGAACGCTGGAACCAGGTGGCCTTCTCGGTGACCGAGTTCGTGACCGCCAACAAGTTCCTGTCCAAGAAGGCAGCCAACCTGAAGACGCTGGACGACCTGAAGGGCAAGACCGTCGTCTCGACCTCCGGTACTTCCAACCTGAAGCAGATCACCGCGCTGAACGCCGAACGCAACCTGGGCATGAACATCCTGGCTGCCAAGGACCACGCCGAAGCCTTCCTGATGGTGGAAACCGGCCGTGCCGCCGCCTTCGTGATGGACGACATCCTGCTGTCCTCGCTGGCCGCCAACTCCAAGGCACCGGCTGACTACCAGGTTTCCTCGGAAGCCCTGTCGGTCGAGCCGTACGGCCTGATCCTGCCGAAGGGCGACAACGACTTCAAGAAGGTCGTCGACGATGCCCTGACCGTGGTCTACAAGGGTGACGACATCAAGAAGATCTACGCGAAGTGGTTCCAGTCGCCGATCCCGCCCAAGGGTGTCAACCTGAACGTGCCGATGAGCCCGCAGCTGCAAGCCGTCCTGGCCAAGCCGACCGACTCCTACGATCCGGCTGCCTACGCTGCCGTGCCGGAAGCGCAGAAGAACCTGGGCAAGAAGAAGTAAAAAGCGCATTGCTTCGTGCAATCGAACAAAACGGGGGCCTGTCCCCCGTTTTGTTTAGCCGGGACCGTCCCGCTTGCCTTGCGGCAAGGCGCGGAAAGAGCCGGCGCTGACCAGACAAGAAGCGGCGCGGCATTTGCCTGGTGACCGCGCCCGAGAACACAGACTTCGAACACAGACGAGGCCATTTATGCATTACAACTGGAATTGGGGAATCTTCTGGGAGATGTCTCCCGATGGCATCCCCTACATCGACACGCTGCTGGCGGGCCTGAAATGGACCCTGGCCACAGCCGCCTGCGCCTGGATCATGGCACTGATCCTGGGCACCATCTTCGGTACCCTGCGTACCACCACCAAACCTTGGGTGGTGCGCATTGCCAACGGCTACGTGGAACTGTTCCGCAACATTCCGCTGCTGGTCCAGATGTTCCTGTGGTATTTCGTGATGCCGGAGCTGCTGCCCGGCGCCATCGGTGACTGGATCAAGAGCCTGCCGGATGCGTCCTTCGTGACGGCGACCCTGGCCCTGGGTTTCTTCACCTCTTCGCGTGTGGCCGTGCAGGTGACCACCGGCATCCAGGCGCTGCCGCGCGGCCAGCGCATGGCCGGTGCCGCCCTGGGCCTGACCCCGGTGCAGACTTACCGCTACGTGCTGCTGCCGATGGCCTTCCGCATCATCATCCCGGCACTGACCAACGAGTTCGCCGCCATCATCAAGAACAGCTCGGTGGCCCTGACCATCGGCCTGGTCGAGCTGACCGCCGCGACCTACTCGATGCGTGAATTCACCTTCCAGACCTTCGAGGCCCTGACCGGTGCCACCATCATCTACCTGATCATTTCCGTGATCGCGCTGTTCATGGCGCGCCTGCTGGAAAAGATTACGGCCGTTCCGGGCTACATCACCGGCGGCAGCACCAGCGCAGGAGGGCATTGATCCATGTTCAGCAATTTCGATTTCGACGTCATCCAGCGCTCGTGGGTCTACCTCTTCACGACGGGCCTGAAGTTCACGCTCATCCTGACCTTCTCGGCCATGCTGGGCGGGATCATCCTGGGCACGCTGCTGGCCATGATGCGCCTGTCGTCCAACAAGCCGCTGTCGTTCATCGCGACCACCTACGTCAACCTGATCCGCTCCATTCCGCTGGTGCTGGTGATCTTCTGGTTCTACTTCCTGGTGCCCTTCATCGGCGCCTGGATCATCGGTGCCTCCGAACCCATCCAGGTCGGTGCGTTCCAGTCGGCCCTGATCACCTTCATCCTGTTCGAAGCCGCCTACTATTGCGAGATCATGCGCTCGGGCATCCAGTCCATCCCGCGTGGCCAGGTGTTTGCCGGCTATGCGATCGGCATGAACTACTGGCAGATGATGGGCAACGTGGTGCTGCCGCAGGCCTTCCGCAACATGACCCCGATCCTGCTGACGCAGACCATCGTGCTGTTCCAGGACGTCTCGCTGGTCTACGTGCTGGGCTCGGTGCCGGACTTCGTCACCAGCGCTTCCAAGATCGCGCAGCGTGACGGCCGCCTGGTGGAAATGTATCTCTTCGTGGCCGTGGTGTATTTCGTGCTGAGCTTTGGCCTGTCGACCCTGGTCAAGCGCTTCCAGAAGAAGATTGCCATCATCCGCTAAATGTCTTTGACGGCCGCCGCCCGCGCTCTGCAGCGCCAGCTGGCGGCCAGTGAATCCAGAATTCAGAAATCCAGGAGAATCCAAATGATCGAACTCAACAATGTCAGCAAGTGGTACGGCAGCTTCCAGGTCCTGACCGACTGCTCGACCTCCGTCAAGAAGGGCGACGTGGTGGTGGTGTGCGGCCCGTCCGGCTCCGGCAAGTCCACGCTGATCAAGACCGTCAACGGCCTGGAGCCGTTCCAGAAGGGCACCATCACCGTCGATGGCGTCTCCGTCGGTGACCCCAAGACCAACCTGTCCAAGCTGCGTGCGCGCATCGGCATGGTGTTCCAGAACTTCGAGCTGTTCCCGCACCTCTCCATCCGCGAGAACCTGACCATCGGCCAGATCAAGGTGCTGGGCCGTTCCAAGGAAGAGGCCACCGAAAAGGGCCTGAAGTACCTGGACCGCGTGGGCCTCTTGGCGCACAAGGACAAGTTCCCCGGCCAGCTCTCCGGCGGCCAGCAGCAGCGCGTGGCCATTGCCCGCGCACTGTCGATGGACCCGATCGCCATGCTGTTCGATGAACCGACCTCGGCGCTGGATCCGGAAATGATCAATGAAGTGCTCGACGTCATGGTGGGCCTGGCCCAGGAAGGCATGACCATGATGGTGGTGACCCACGAAATGGGCTTCGCCCGCAAGGTCGCCAACCGTGTGGTGTTCATGGACAAGGGTCTGGTCGTGGAAGACTGCGCCAAGGACGAGTTCTTCGCGCAGCCGCGCTCGGAACGCGCACGCGACTTCCTGGCCAAGATCATCACCCACTGATCGCGCTGGTTCGTATCGCAGCAAGGGCTGCCCCGGCAACGGGGCGGCCCTTGTCGTTTGTGCCAGGTCAAAAGCGGGTCAGGCCTTGCGTCCCGGGGTGCTTGACGGCTACGGTAGAATGTCGCCCTTGAAGACATCGCGGCTGGCTCTCCACAGCCCGCATCGGCCGGGATGCCTTGCCTGATCCGTAATCCTCAGACCGACACCACTCCAAGACCGAAAGATCCGCAATGAGCAACGTACTGACCATCACCCGCCCGGACGACTGGCACCTGCACCTGCGCGACGGCGCCACCATGCAGGACGTGCTGCCGCATACGGCACGCCAGTTCGCACGCGCCATCGTCATGCCCAACCTGAAGCCGCCGGTGACCACCACCGAACAGGCCGGTGCGTATCGCGATCGCATCCTGGCCGCCTTGCCGGCAGGCATGTCCTTCGAGCCGCTGATGGTGCTCTACCTGACCGACAATACCCCGCCCGAAGAAATCCGCCGCGCCAAGGAAAGCGGTTTCGTCAAGGCCGTCAAGCTCTACCCGGCCGGTGCCACCACCAACTCCGACGCTGGCGTGACGGACCTGTCGAAGTGCTACAAGACCCTGGAAGTCTTGCAGGAAGTGGGCATGCCCTTCCTGGTCCATGGCGAAGTGACCGATCCCGAGATCGACCTGTTCGACCGCGAAGCCGTCTTCATCGACCGCATCATGACGCCGCTGCGCAAGGCCATGCCGGAACTGAAGGTGGTCTTCGAGCACATCACCACCAAGGAAGCGGCCGACTACGTGCTGGCTGGCGTTGGTCCGACGGCCGCCACCATCACGGCGCACCATTTGCTCTTCAACCGCAACGAGATCTTCAAGGGCGGCATCCGTCCGCACTACTACTGCCTGCCGGTCTTGAAGCGCGAGACCCATCGCAAGGCGCTGGTAGCAGCAGCCACGTCGGGCAATGACAAGTTCTTCCTCGGTACCGATTCGGCCCCGCATGCCAAGGGGGCCAAGGAGCACGCCTGTGGCTGCGCCGGCTGCTACACCGCGCTGCATGCGCTGGAGCTGTATGCCCAGGCCTTCGACAGCGCCGGTGCGCTGGACAAGTTCGAAGCCTTCGCCAGCTTCAACGGTCCGGACTTCTACAACCTGCCGCGCAACACCGGTACCGTCACCCTGAAGCGCGAGACCTGGGCCATTCCCGCCGAGCTGCCCATGGGCGATGCCACCGTGGTGCCCCTGTCGGCGGGCGAACAGATCCATTGGAAGATGGTCTGATCCGGTTCAGGGATCAGCCATGTTCCTTCGTCCCCGGCCAGCCCGCACGAGTGGCGCGGCCGGGATGTCCATCACAACGAGAGAAAGGCGAGCTGTATGCAAGTCGTCGATGAACTGATTACCGATTTCGACAAGGCGCTGCGCGTGATCAGCGGCGTGGTGTTCGAGAGCCGTCCCAACCCGGGACGTGGCCTGCCGGACGGTGTCATGAACGAGGCCGAGAAGCGCCATGCGGCCGGGCTGATGCGCGTCAACAACGTGGGCGAGGTCTGCGCCCAGGCGCTCTACGACGCCCAGGGCCGCTTTGCCCAGACGGAAGATATCAAAGCGGCCTTCAAGCGCGCCGGCATCGAGGAAGAGGATCACCTCGCCTGGACCGCCGAACGCCTGCGCGAACTGGGGTCGCATACCAGCCTGCTCAATCCGCTGTGGTATGGCGGCGCCTACGTGCTGGGCAGCATCGCGGCACGGCTGGGCGATGCGCGCAACCTGGGTTTCGTCTCCGAGACCGAGCGCCAGGTCGAGCACCACCTGCTGGGCCACCTGGACAAGCTGCCGGCCCAGGACAACCGCTCGCGCGCCATCGTCGACCAGATGCGCCTCGATGAGATCGAGCACGGCCAGGCCGCGCGTGACCTGGGCGCAGCCGAAGTGCCGGCACCGGTACGTGGATTGATGAAGGCCATGGCCAAGGTCATGACCACGGTGGCTTACCGGATCTGAACCCGGAAGGCGGCCGGATCGCCGGACATGAAAAAAGCGGCCTCGGCCGCTTTTTTTCTTGCTGCATCCTGCCTTGGCTGCCTTGGCACTTACTGCTGCTGGGCGGCTGCCGAGGAGGTATCGGTCAGGTCGTCGATGATCTCGAAGGAGTGCGTGATCTCGGCTGTCTTCTCCAGCATGATCGATGCCGAGCAGTACTTGTCGTGGGACAGCTTGATGGCGCGCTCGACCACGTTGGTCTTGAGGTTGCGGCCGCGCACGGTGAAGTGGAAATGAATCTTGGTGAACACCTTGGGATCGGTCTCGGCGCGCTCGGACTTCAGGGTCACGTCGCAGCCGCGCACGTCCTGGCCGCTCTTGCGCAGGATGACCACCACGTCGTAGGCGGTGCAGCCACCGGTACCGGCCAGCACCACTTCCATGGGGCGCGGCGCCAGGTTGCGGCCGCCGCCATCAGGGGCGCCATCCATCGTCAGCAGGTGGCCCGAACCGGTTTCCGCCGTGAAGGTCATGCCGGACAAGCCGGTCCAACGTACTGTGCATTCCATCTGTCTCGTCCCAATGGGTTCAATGAAGCTGCGTATTGTAGCTTTTGACGCGCCCGCCTGCAGCCGGTGCAGGGCAGGGCATATGAAACTTGGTGATTTTTGCGCTGCAGAAAAATTGACGAATGATTATTCCTGTTTCGCATTCCGGAAGGGCTTGCAGGAACTTGTAACCCAATAGTGACGCTGCTTGCAGACAGTTACAAATTTATTCGCCTCGCGTTATTGCGTTGCACAAACCGCTTTGCTATATTGAATTCAACGGAAGTTTTTGCAGCACGTAACGATGTCTCCTCCACCCTCCTCATTGGTGTGGATTAAACCCGGAACCTGAGTGTCCGGGTTTTTTTTGTCCATTTTCCGGCCAGGCGCTTCGCAAAGTTGCGCTGAGGGCAACTAAATGCCGTCTTCCGGCGATAAAAGCCAGGCAGAATGCCGGATCGACGCCACAATCCCCCAAAACCTTTTGACGCTAAGTCCTTGAAAAGGCTATACTTGCCGGCTTTCCCATGCGCTCGGGAAGATAAAAGGATGAGTCCGCGAAGCGAAGTACAAAGGACAGCAGGTTTCGGCCCGCTGGCCCGCATGAGCGGAACCGCCATTTGAGCGTTTATATACTGATAGAGAAAGTCAAACATGAAGACCTTTTCCGCTAAAGCCCATGAGGTTCAGCGCGAGTGGTTCGTGATTGACGCGACGGACTTGGTCCTCGGACGTGTTGCCAGCGAAGTGGCACTCCGACTGCGCGGCAAGCACAAACCCGAATTCACTCCGCACGTCGATACCGGTGACTTCATCGTCGTCGTCAACGCAGGCAAGCTGCGCGTGACCGGCACCAAGGCCACTGAAAAGACCTATTTCCGCCACAGCGGTTATCCGGGCGGCATCTACGAAACCAACTTCCTGAAGATGCAACAGCGTTTCCCCGGCCGTGCGCTGGAGAAGGCCGTCAAGGGCATGCTGCCCAAGGGTCCGCTGGGCTACGCCATGATCAAGAAGCTGAAGGTTTATGCAGATGGCAACCATCCGCACGCCGCGCAGCAACCGAAACCCCTCGCCCTCTAAGGAACAGACATGATCGGTAACTACAATTACGGAACCGGCCGTCGCAAGAGTGCAGTGGCGCGTGTTTTCATCAAGGCAGGTTCGGGCAACATCGTCGTCAATGGCAAGCCCGCCGCTGAGTACTTCTCCCGCGAAACCGGCCTGATGGTGATCCGTCAGCCGCTGGAACTGACCGGCAACGTCGAGCGTTTCGACATCAAGGTGAACGTCCACGGTGGCGGCGAATCCGGCCAGGCCGGCGCTGTTCGCCACGGCATCACCCGCGCCCTGATCGACTACGATGCTGGCTTGAAGCCGGCCCTGTCCAACGCAGGCTTCGTCACCCGTGACGCGCGTGAAGTCGAACGTAAGAAGGTTGGTCTGCGCAAGGCACGTCGCGCAAAGCAATTCTCGAAGCGTTAATCGTTTCTTGCATTACGGAAAGCCGTCGGCATCTGTGCCGGCGGCTTTTTGCTTTTCTGCGTTGCCGCTGTGCTTTTGCATGGGGAGTTTTGCACTTGCTTGCGCAACGTCTCGTAGTGTGACGATAATTTCGGCTATTTGCGGAAATTACTGTCCGAGCGGAAATCAGCGGGAAATATTCTCCTGCTAAAATTGACCGCTTTTCAGCGTGCCATGCACGCACGTCCGGCGCTCGTCCGCCACGGCGTTTTTTCTTCGCCTTTTCTCGCAAGGACCAGACATGATCAAGGTAGGTATCGTTGGCGGAACCGGTTACACCGGCGTCGAATTGCTGCGTATTTTCGCGACGCACCCACAGGCCCGCGTGCAGGCCGTGACGTCGCGCAAGGAAGACGGCATGCCGGTGGCCGAGATGTATCCGTCCCTGCGCGGCCGCGTGGACGTGGCGTTCTCCTCCCCCGACAAGGCCCGCCTGACCGATTGCGACGTGGTCTTCTTCGCCACCCCGCACGGCGTGGCCATGGCCCAGGCGCCCGAACTGGTGGCTGCTGGCGTGAAGGTGATCGACCTGGCAGCGGACTTCCGCATGCAGGACGTGGCCGCCTTCGAGAAGTGGTACAAGCTGCCGCACAGCTGCACCGACCTGTTGAAGGAAGCCGCCTACGGCCTGCCCGAACTGAACCGTGAAGCCATCCGCAAGGCGCGCGTGGTGGGCAATCCCGGCTGCTATCCGACCACCATGCAGCTGGGCTTTGCGCCGCTGCTCAAGGCCGGCGTGATCGATGCCTCGCACCTGATCGCCGACTGCAAGTCCGGTGTCTCCGGCGCCGGCCGCAAGGCGGAACTGAGCCTGCTGTTCTCGGAAGCCTCCGACAACTTCAAGGCCTATGGCGTCTCCGGCCATCGCCACTCGCCCGAAACCATCGAGCGCCTGTCGCACCTGACCAGTGACAAGGTCGGCCTGCTGTTTACGCCGCACCTGGTGCCGATGATCCGTGGCATGCACTCCACCCTGTACGCGCGCCTGACCAAGGATATCGACAATGCCGCCCTGCAGGCCCTGTTCGAAGAGGCCTACAAGGATGAGCCCTTCGTCGACGTGCTGCCCTTCGGTTCGCATCCCGAGACCCGCACCACGCGCGCCTCCAACATGCTGCGCCTGGCCGTGCATCGTCCTGACAATGGCGACACGGTGGTGGTGCTGGTGGTCCAGGACAATCTGGTCAAGGGCGCTTCCGGCCAGGCCGTGCAGTGCATGAACCTGATGTTTGGACTGGATGAAACCACCGGCCTGCAGCAGGTCCCGGTCCTGCCGTGAAGTACCGCTTGTGGCGTCGGCGCATGAGCATTTCTGCGCCGAAAATGACCATCAAGCGCCATCTCCCGCTGCCGCTGCTGATCCTGCTGTGGGCAGCGGTGGTGGCCGTGGGGGCGGCGGCGGCGGTCTGGACCTACCAGCTGGGACGCAACAACCTGCCTGGACTGCATGGTGACGCTGGCGAACAGATCGAGGAGCTCAGCGAACAGGTCAAGAAACTGACCGCCGAAAATGAGCGCTTGCAATCGGCCTCCAACGCGTCGCAAAATGAACTGAAGATTGCCCAGACGGCGCAAGCCACGCTGGCCACCCAGGTCAAGAACCTGGAGGCGGAAATCAACCGCCAGAAGGAAGACCTGGCGTTCTTCGACAGCCTGCTGCCGACCAACCTGGGCGCACCCGGCATCACCATCCAGCGCTTCAAGGCCGAACAGGCCTCGCCCAACCAACTGCGCTATCGCGTGCTGGTCATGCAAGGTGGTGGGGGAACGCAACAGTTTGCAGGAAACCTGCAACTTAGTGTCAATATGGTGCAGGGCGGCAAAGGTGTTACCATCAACTTCCCGGAAAGCAATTCCTCTGACCAGGCGCGTTACCGGCTCGCATTCAAGTACTACCAGCGGGTCGAGGGCCTGCTGACCATTCCTGAGGGCGCCATCGTCAAGTCGGTGGCCGTCCGTGTTCTCGACCGCGGCCAGGTGCGTGCCCAGCAGTCGGTAGATCTGTGAGGTGATTCCATGTTTACACGCAAGACCAAAAGCACGATCGACAGCCTGATCGGCATGTCCACCAGCATCACGGGCGATGTCGGCTTCAAGGGCGGCCTGCGCATCGACGGCGCCATTACCGGCAACATCAATGCCGAAGCCGGCCAGCCCAGCGTGCTGGTCATCTCGGAGCACGCCAAGGTGGTCGGTGAGGTGCGTGCGGCGCACCTGATCGTCAACGGCGAGATCGTCGGCGACGTCCACTCCAGCGAACTGCTGGAGCTGCAGCCCAAGGCTCGCATTACCGGCAATGTCTTCTACAAGGCGCTGGAGATGCATGGCGGTGCCCTGGTGTCGGGCAAGCTCAGCCATGACCAGCAGGTCGAGACGCCGCTGCTGAAGCTGGCTGCATCGTCGGAAGCATGAAAATCCGCAAGCGCTTATAATGGCTTTATCGATCTAATGTATTGATCCGCCTCAAGCCCAGCAGGAGCCCGAAATGAACGCCGTAGCCGAACTGCAACAAACCGACATGCCCGCCCCGATCAACTTCAGCGACAGCGCAGCCGCCAAGGTGGCCCAGCTGATCGAGGAAGAAGGCAATCCCGACCTGAAACTGCGCGTCTTCGTGCAGGGCGGTGGTTGCTCGGGTTTCCAGTACGGTTTCACCTTTGATGAAATCGTCAACGAAGACGACACCACCATGAGCAAGAACGGTGTCCAGCTGTTGATCGACTCGATGAGCTACCAGTACCTGGTGGGCGCCGAGATCGACTACAAGGACGACCTGGAAGGCGCGCAATTCGTCATCAAGAACCCGAACGCCACGACCACTTGCGGTTGCGGCTCCTCGTTCTCGGTGTAAGCGCCGCCAGATTCCCCGCCTGGTGCAGCTTTGCGGGGAGATGAAGAAAAAGGACGCCGCGGCGTCCTTTTTTCATTTCCGGAACCTTCATATGGCCCCGGACCCTCCATGCGACGGGCATTTCCGGGAGCGGCCCGCCGCGGCCGGAAACGCCCGCGCCAGCCTCAGCCCAGTTCAGTGAAGGCCTTGGCCGCAGCGGCGATGGTTTCCTCGATGATCGCATCGCTGTGCTGGGCCGACACGAAGCCGGCTTCAAAGGCCGAAGGCGCGAAGTACACGCCCGCATCCAGCATCTTGTGGAAGAAGCGGTTGAAGCGTTCCTTGTCACCCTGCATCACCTCCGCGTAACTGGTCGGCACCTTGGCATCGAAGTAGAGGCCGAACATGCCGCCGATGGCATCGGCCGCGAAGCTCACGCCGGCCGCCTTGGCCGCAGCGGTGAGGCCATCGGCCAGCTTGCGGGTCTGGGCCGTCAGATGGGTGTAGAAGTCCGGTTGCTGGATGATCTTCAGGGTCGCCATGCCGGCCGCCACGGTCACCGGATTGCCCGAGAGGGTGCCGGCCTGGTAGACGCCACCCAGCGGCGCCAGGTGCTTCATCACCTCGGCGCGGCCACCGAAAGCGGCCACCGGCAGGCCGCCGCCGATCACCTTGCCCAGCGCCGTCAGGTCGGGAACGATGCCGTTCAATTCCTGGGCGCCGCCGCGTGCCACGCGGAAGCCCGACATCACTTCATCGAAGATCAGGATGGCGCCGTACTCGGTACACAGGCGGCGCATGGTGCGCAGGAACTCGTCCGAAGCGCGCACCAGGTTCATGTTGCCCGCCACCGGTTCCACGATCACGCAGGCGATCTCGTTGCCGGCATTCTTGAAGGCCTCTTCCAGCTGGGCGGCATTGTTGTAGTCCAGCACCAGGGTGTGTTTGGCGAAGTCTTCCGGGACCCCGGCCGAGGTCGGGTTGCCGAACGTCAGCAAGCCGCTGCCGGCCTTCACCAGCAGGGAGTCGGCGTGGCCGTGGTAGCAGCCTTCGAATTTGATGATCTTGTCCCGGCCGGTCGCGCCGCGCGCCAGGCGCAGTGCGCTCATGGTGGCTTCGGTACCCGAGGAGACCAGGCGGATCTGCTCGATGGAGGGCACCAGCTTGATGATCTCTTCGGCCATCTCGATCTCGGCCTCGGTCGGTGCACCGAAGGACAGGCCGCGCGCGGCTGCCTGCTGCACCGCCTTGACCACTTCCGGATGGGCATGGCCGACGATGGCCGGGCCCCAGGAGCCGATGTAGTCGATGTAGCGCTTGCCTTCGGCATCCCAGAACCAGGGGCCTTCGGCGCGCTCGATGAAGCGCGGGGTGCCGCCTACCGAGCGGAAGGCGCGTACCGGGGAATTGACGCCGCCCGGCGTGCTTTGCTGGGCGCGGGCGAACAGGGATGCATTGGTCTTGGTCATGAGTGTGCGGACGATTCAGTCCGGATACAGAAAATCAGTTGATGGAAGGCGGCGCGTCCAGATCGGCAGGATCTTCCGATTCGCGCGCCCAGAAATAGCGGTCCGGCAGCAGCTTGCCCATGCCGATGCGCTGCGCATTGGCCAGCGCGGCCAGCGTGAACTCCTGCGCCTCGGAAGCGGCCAGCGGCACCTCCAGGTCATTGGCCAGCATCGCGGCCATGGCCGCCGAGAGCGTGCTGCCGGCACCCACGAAGGAGCCCGGCAGGCGCGGCCAGGCATCCTGGCGCACCAGGCCGGATTCGTCGAAGAGCGAATTGGCCACTTCCTGCAGGTCGGTCTGGGTATTGGTCACCAGCAGGTATTCGCAGCCCATCTCGATGATGCGCATGGCGTCCAGCTCCAGCGCATCGCCTGGCACCGGCTCGCGCCAGGTTTCGGCCAGGCGGGTCAGTTCGCCGGCCGAGCAGATCAGCACGGTGGCTTGCGGGATCAGCAGTTCGCGGATGGCGATCAGGCGATCATCCTCGTCTTCCTGGTTGGCCAGGGCGCTGATGAAGGGATCCAGGATCAGCGGTACGTCGGGATAGTCCGAGACGATCTCGGCAATCACCGAGATGTTCTCGATGCTGCCCAGCGCGCCCACCTTGAAGGCGGCCACCGCCATGTCTTCGAGGATCACGCGGGCCTGGTCGGCGACCCAGTCGACTTCGACGACCTGCACGTCTTCGACGCGGGCGGTGTCACCGATGAGCAAAGCCGTCACCACCGACAAACCGTGGCAGCCCATGGCGGCGAAAGTGGCGAGATCGGCCTGCACGCCCGTGGCGCCGACCGGATCGGCTGCGCCGAAGCTGAGGATGAGGGGAGGAGTTTGGTTTTGCACGTCGAGTAGATTAAGATAGCTGACTTAGCATTTTACTTGATTGATTTTAGGGATAGTCAGCCGTGACGAATAGCAGCCAAACCGAATTCAAAACCTGGATGTGCCTGATCTGTGGTTGGATCTACGACGAAGAAGCAGGCCTGCCCGAAGAAGGCATCGCCCCGGGCACCCGCTGGGACGATGTGCCCATCAACTGGACCTGCCCGGAATGCGGCGCCCGCAAGGAAGATTTCGAGATGGTCGCGATCTGATCGCTTCCTGATCAGCTGTACCGCCGCCGACGGCTTCGGCATTGCGTCCCGCCGTCATCTGCCCGGCGGCGCTGGCGGCGCTTCCGTCCTGCCGGGAGTCGCCGCTCACCCCCCCCTGTTTTCCTGCCTAACGGGATTTGATCTACATCAAGCTCCCGCTTTGTCACGATTTTCGTCTCGTTTTCCCATCATTTTCTTCTGCCTGCTGGTGCCATGTCTTTGCCGGGCGGAAAAGCGGCGAACTTTTCTGGGTAAAATCTGCTGCAGTACCAGCTTTGCCCGCATGACCGGATAACAGGACGCACAGACGTCCGCCCGGACCCAGTACGGCATTCCCCCTTCGGTCTTGTCCATTGAGCCCAGCCCCGCCATCGCGCCGCTGGCCCGGTTCGGCGTGCGCGCAAGCGTGCGGCGGCATGGCCTTTCTTAACCGTTTCATGAGGGCTGGTATGCCACACACCAAGGATTTCGTCATCAACGCGCCGGCCGCGCGCAGCTTTCACGGCGTGCCGGAGCGCGAGGGGCTGGAGCAGTTCCAGGCCTCGCTGCTGGCCCGCATGGCCGCCTCCGACAACGAAAGCATGCGCTCGCGCCGCCTCGCGGTGGCCATGGGCGAACACTGCTATCTGGTCCCGCTGGCCCAGGCCGGCGAGATCGTGCCGCTCTCCGGGCTTGCCATCACCCCCGTCCCCGCCACCCGCGACTGGTTTCGCGGCCTGCTCAACCTGCGGGGCAGCCTGATCGGCATGGCCGACCTCATGGGCCTGGCCGGTGCCGTTCCCCAGGAAATCGGACGCAGCAGCCACGTCCTGCTGCTGGCCCAGGGCCTGGCACCGCAATGCGGTTTGCTGGTGTCAAGGGTATTGGGACTGCGTGACATCACAGAAATGACGCAAATATCGAAAAATTACGATGCGGAAATGCCCTTGCCGGGCCTTGCCGGACGTTATAAAGACAGCGGTGACCAGCAATGGGATGAACTTGACCTGTCGCTGCTGAGCCAGGACAGCCGTTTTCTGCAGATCGGCCGCTAGCTGCCGCGCCCCAAGCGGCGGCGAGGCCTGCTCTGCAAGCCATTGCACCACCAGGCCTGTAAATCAGAAAAACCTGAGAAATCCAGAAGATCTGCGAGATCTGTAAAGAGGGAATAGGAACGCCGGCCATGGAACCGACCTTGCCGTACCTGTCGAAAAAGAAGCTCCCGGCCGCCCGTGGGTCCGTCAACGGGAACGCCACCTCAGCCAGCGCCGATCCGGCCAGGGTGGACGGGCGGGGCACTGCTGGCCTGCGCCTGCCATGGCTGCAAGCTTATTCACTGCGTACCCAGACGAGGGTCCTGCTGGGCGTGCTGGCGCTGTCGCTGGCTGCCCTGTGCCTGTTCATGTGGCTGGGTGCGCGGCTGTACCTGCTGGCTACGCTGCAGACCAACCTGGCCTCGGACCTGGTGATGCATTCCCAGCGCATCGGCAAGGCCGTGCCCAATGCCATCCAGGGCAATCCGCAGGCCTTCGTGCAGCTGGCGCAAAGCCGGCTCGAATTCAATCGCGGCCTGCTGCTGCTGAGCAGCGGTGGTCCATATCAAGGCCAGAACATCGGCTTGCCCGACCCGGCGCTCAAGCCGGCGCTGGAGAATGTGGCCCGCATGTGGCGCCGCACCGACCTGGCTGCCGAGACGATCCTCGGCATGGAAAAGGAGTTGACCGGTTTCGGCGCCACCTTGAAACGTCTCAACCAGCTGCTGCCCGTGATGCTGGACCTGAGCGAGCAGATCGCCATGCTGCAGTCGCAAGGCCGGCCGACCACGCGCGAGATGGCCGCCGCCAGCCAGCTGGTGATGCTGACCCTGCGCCTGGGCCGCAGCTCCAATGAGTTCCTGACCTCCGAGGGCGTCAACGCGGAAACCGCCTTCATGCTCGGCAAGGACCTGACCACCTTTGGCGACCTGTTGAAGAGCCTGCTGGCAGGCAACGAGATGCTGCGTCTGCGCGCCGCCACCGATGCCGACCTGCGCAGCAAGCTGCAGGAACTCACGCGGGTCTTCGGCGAGTACCAGCCGCAGATCGCCGGCATCCTCGGCAACCTGCAGAATTTCATCGCGGCCAAGCGTTCCGAGCAACTGGTGTTCATGGAAAACGAAACCTTGAAACGCCATCTCACCGAATTGGAAGACGCCTACCGTCTCGCCCTGAAGGCGCGCTCCTGGACTTTCTGGGCCATGCTGTGCGCCATGGCGATGGCCCTGCTCAGCGCCATCGGCATCGCCCTGGTGCAATTGCAGAGCAGCCGCAACAATGCCGCTGCCGCCGAAGCCCGGCGCCAGGAAGCCGAACTGCAGCGCCAGCTGGCCCAGCAGGAAGAAGAAAAGGCCATGCGCGCCAACCACCTGACCCAGGCCGCCGTGCTGCGCCTGATGACCGAGCTGCAGCGCGTGGCCGATGGCGACCTGACGGTCCACACCACGGTCTCGGACGATGTCACCGGTGCCATTGCCGATTCCGTCAACTACACCGTGGAAGCCTTGCGCGGGCTGGTCGAGCAGGTCACGCAGATGGCCGCCAAGGTGGCCTGGAGCTCCGAACACGTGCGCGGGACCACCACCGAGCTGGGCGCGGCTGCACGTGCGCAGGCCCGGCGCATCCAGCGCATCGCGCAGGCCATGCTGGAGATGTCCAACCAGATCACCGGTATTTCGGTCTCGGCCGATGAGTCCGCCGATGTGGCCCGTCACGCCGTGGTGGTGGCCGAACGCGGCGCGCGTGCGGTGGAAGACGCGGTCAAGGCCATGGATGGCATCGGCGAGCAGATCCGCGAAACTTCCGAGCGCATCAAGCGGCTGGGGGGCGTCCTCGCAGATGATTGGCGAGATCACCGACCTGATTTCCGACATCACCGAACGCACCAATGTGCTGGCCCTCAATGCTGCCATCCAGGCCGCCTCGGCGGGCGAGGCCGGGCGCGGCTTCTCGGTGGTGGCCGAGGAAGTGCAGCACCTGGCCGAGCGCTCCAGCGCCGCCACCCGCGAAATCGGCGCGCTGGTGCGCATGATCCAGGCCGACACCCGCGACGTGGTGGTGGCCATGGAAAAATCCACCAACGGGGTCACCGATGGCGCCGTGCTGTCGGACGCCGCCGGCAGCGCACTGGCCGATATCCGCAGCGTCTCCAAACGCCTGGCCGACCTGATCCAGGGCATGGCGGTGTCGACCCGCGAGCAGGCGGTCTCGGCCAATGGCGTGGCCCAGCAGATCCAGGGCATCCTGAGCGAGAACGACATCATCGAGCAAAGCCGCGAGCAGGTCGCCACGCTCTATGAGGAATTGTGGGATGCCGCCCGCCAGCTGGAAAGCTCGGTCTCGCGCTTCCGCGTCAAGGTTTCCTGAGCCAGGCCCCCATGACTACCAGCACCGAGCGCGCTCCAGGGCATTTCATTGACGGCACGGCTCGCACCGCCGGCGATGACGAGCGCCTGCGCCAGACCTTGCGCCCGCTGCTGGCCATCGTGCGCCAGCAAAGTGCAGCCTGGTTTGCGCGCCTGGGCCAGGAGGGAGTCAGCTGTGGCCTGCCGGCACTGGTGCTGCGCGCCCTGGCGGCCCTGCGAGATTACGCCGGCAGCAGCGGGGCCACGGCCTTTGCCGAATCGGCCTCGGCCTTGCTGGCCTCCGTACAGAACCAGGGCAGCGATATCGCCGCACAGGCGCGTACACGCGGTTTGCTCGACGCCGGCATCCAGGCCCTGGCGGCACAGCTGGAAGCGCCCCTGACACCGCCCGCGCCCGCCGTCCCTCCCGAGCTGATCGATCCGGTGCTGCTGCCGGTCTTCTTGGAAGAGGCGCAGGAACTCATCGCCAGCATCGGCGAGACCTTGCTGGTGCTACCCGAGAGCGAGCATCCCGCGGCGCTTGATACCGGCCTGCTGGCCGAGCTGGCGCGGCCCCTGCATACGCTCAAGGGCAGCGCCCGCATGGTCGGTGCGCTGCACCTGAGCCGCTGCCTGCACGACATGGAAGGCGCCCTGCAGCGCCTGGCCGACGGCAGCCCGGCACCGCACTCCGTGGCTGCGCTGCTGGCCCTGTATGACCAGGCGGTGGAACACTTCAGTACCCTGGAGCAGGGCATGTCGGCCTTGCCGCTTGCGGCGCCTGCCACGCCTGCACCTGGCGTGACGGCGGTGGAAGGGCGGCTGAGCGCGCCCCTGGTACGCATCCGCACCACCGTGCTGGACAAGCTGCTGAACCAGGTCGGTGAAGTTTCCATCAGCCGTGCCCAGCTGGATAACGAAATCGGCGCCATGCAGGGCGACGCCCGTGAGCTGGGTGAAGAACTGGACGCGCTGGCCCTGCAGCTGCAGCAGTGGCAGCGCAACTGGGAGCATGGCGACCGACCGGTACCCCACGAGGCCGGCACCGCCCTGACGGAACTGGCCAAAGCCATGGAAGCCGCCCTGGGCGCTGCCGTGGCGCGCCAGAAGCGGCTGCTGCAACGGGTGCTGAAAACCCGCGAAGGGCTGCGCCTGCAGGGGCGTACCACGCGCGAGCTGCAGCAGGAGCTGATGCATGCGCGCATGGTCAAGTTCAACAGCATGGAGCCGCGCATGCAGCATCTGGTACGCCAGGTCGCGGCCGAGACCGGAAAGCCGCTGGCTCTGGACCTGTCGGACTGCCGGCTGCAGATCGACCGCGCCATCCTCGAACGCCTGATGGGACCGCTGGAACACCTGCTGCGCAATGCCGCCGTGCATGGCATCGAGGATGCAGCGGTGCGGCGCGCGGCCGGCAAGCCGGGCAGTGGCCGCCTGCGCATCCAGGCGGGGCACGAGGGCAATGAAGCGGTCATCCGCGTCAGCGACGATGGCCGCGGGCTGGACCTGGCCGCCATCGGCCACAAGGCGATGCAGCGCGGCGTGGCGGGTGTGGAGCACTGGAGCCAGGCGCGCCTGGCCGAGCTGATCTTCGAACCCGGTTTCAGTACGCAGTCGCAAGTCTCTGCCCTGGCCGGACGCGGCATCGGCATGGATGTGGTGCGTGCCGAAGTGGCCGCACTGGGCGGGCGCATGACGGTGCACTCGCAGCCCGGGCAGGGCGTGCTCTTCACGCTCTACCTGCCGCTGTCCCTGGCGGTGCAGCAGGTCTGCCTGCTGCATCACGGGCAGCAGCAGTACGCCATTCCTTCCACCCTCATCGACAGCGTCATCCAGCTGCGCAGCGAGCAGGCGCGCCAGGCCCTGGCGCGGCGCGCTTTGGAAATCAATGGCCGCGAACTGCGGCTGCACCCGCTGCACGTGCTGCTGGACGAGCCGCCGCCGGTGCCGCTGCCGGGCTCGAGCGAAACCGGTACGGCCTTTGCCTTGCTCATCAAGAACGGCGATGAACTGATGGTGATCATGGCCGACCACGTCAGCGGCAACCGCGAAGTGGTGGTCAAGCCGGTCGGGCCGCAGGTGGCGACGCTGGCCGGCATGGTCGGCGCCACCGTGCTGGGGGATGGGCAGATCGTGCTCATCATCAATCCACTGCTGCTGGCTGGCTCGCGCCGCCTAGATGGCAGCGGCAGGGCGGCGGGCGTACAATAACGGGCTTTGGGTGCGCCTGCTGTTGCCCCTGCATCGTCTTTCGCCCGAGGTCCGTCATCGACTCCACACTCGTCTCCATCCTGCTGGCCACCACCCTGGCCGGCGTGGTCAGCATTACCGCTGCGGCGGTGTTCTCCTTCGCACTGCTGTCGAAGGTGGTCGAGCGCATGGTCAGCCTGTCGGTGGGCATCATGCTGTCGACCTCGCTGCTGCATGCGCTGCCGGAAGCCTTCGAATCCGGGGCTGAACCGCACACGCTCTTCGCGGTGCTGCTGGGCGGCCTGCTGGTGTTCTTCCTTTTGGAGAAGACGGCCATCCTGCGGCATTCACACCATCACGAAGACGATGGCCACGGCCATCACCACGGGCACGACAAGAAAGAAGCCGGCAAGGCCGGCTGGATGATCCTGGTCGGCGACGGCCTGCACAATTTCACCGATGGCATCCTGATTGCAGCGGCCTTCCTGGCCGACCCGCACCTGGGCCTGGTCACCGGGCTTGCCATCATCGCGCATGAGATCCCCCAGGAGATTGGCGACTTCATCGTGCTGCTCAATGCCGGTTTCTCGCGCACCCGCGCCTACGTCTACAACCTCATCTGCAGCCTGATGGCGGTGGCCGGCGGCGTGCTGGGCTACTTCATGCTGGAGCGTGGCATGGAATGGATTCCCTTCGTGCTGGTGTTTGCCTCCTCGGGCTTCATCTACATCGCCGTTTCCGATTTGATGCCGCAGATGCAGCGCCGCGCCACCCTGCGCGAGACGATCCCGCAGGTGATCCTGATTGCAGCGGGCGTGCTGATCGTGCTGGCACTGACGCATCAGGCGCACGCTCACTGAGGGGATCAGGCCGCTCAGGCGTGGGGCGCTGGCGGCGCAAGATCCAGCGCATGCCCACGCTGCAGACCAGGCCCAGCAGGCCGAGGAACAACAAGAGATCCTGGAGCACGATCCATCCTTTCATCGCCGCAGGCGGGGTTGCGGATGGCTTCACTGTAGGGGTGCCGCGCGCGGTACGCCAATATCAAATCAGCCGGCCCGCCATCTCGAAACGAGATGGATGCGCCGCCAGAACCGGGCAGGGGAGAACAGCATGATTTCCATCCGGCAGTTGCGCTACTTCGTCGAGATCGTCGAGGCACGCGGCTACACCCGCGCCTCCGAGCGCCTCTTCATCGCGCAGTCAGCGCTGAGCCGCCAGGTCAAGGAGCTGGAAGCGGACCTGGATGTGGTGCTCATCAAGCGCGAGGCCAAGGCGTTCGAACTGACCCAGGCGGGCCAGGATTTCTATGAACGCAGCCGCCGCATCCTGCTTGACCTGGACCGCGCGGTGGCGCAGGCACGCACCATCGGCAAGGGCGAGCACGGGGCCTTGCGCCTGCTGCACTCCAGCTCGGTGCCACTGTCGGCACCGCTGGG
The DNA here is from genome assembly GCF_009668275.1 of Herbaspirillum sp. CAH-3. Lineage (NCBI taxonomy): Bacteria > Pseudomonadati > Pseudomonadota > Betaproteobacteria > Burkholderiales > Oxalobacteraceae > Herbaspirillum > Herbaspirillum sp. CAH-3. The sequence goes on from NZ_VSWE01000003.1 coordinate 50,584, forward strand.
TCCGACCCTCAATGCAGCGTTGAAGGATTTCCCCGGCATCTCGCTGGAAATCTCGCAGGCCCCTTCCGAATACCAGGCCCGCGAGATCGTCGAAGGCAGCGCCGATATCGGCCTGGCGCGGCTGCCCATCCTGCGTGCGCACCCGAATCTGGAGAGCACCGTGCTCTACCGCGAGCGCCTGGTGGCGGCCGTACCGGCCACGCACAGGCTGGCTGGCCGCAGCGAAGTGGAGATTGCGGAATTGCGGGATGATTTCTTCGTGACGGTGCCGCACCGCGATCGCGGCGGCTTGAGCTACCTGGTGGCCGAGCGCTGCATTGCGCACGGTTTCTATCCGCGCGTGGCGCGCGCCACCTCGCGCAAGAATTCCTTGCTGAGCCTGGTCAATGCAGGTTTCGGCATCGCTGTCGTACCGCAGAGCATGGCCAGTATTTCACTGTCGGCCGGCGTCAGTTTTCCCGCACTCAAGGATGCCGATTTCCATTCGGAAGTGGCCCTGCTGCGCCGACGCGATGCGCCGGCCATGGTGCAGCAGTTCGTGGAGACGTTCGTGGCCCGCCTGCAAGAGGCGGGGATCACGGCAATGGCAGGGAGCGTGGCACCCGACTTGTCGTAGGGTGCCGCACGCACCGGTGCCAGGATCAGTTGCCCGTGGCCACCGGGCGTTGCGGATCGGAACTCCACTCGCTCCACGAACCGGGATACAGGTGCGCGCCCGGCAGGCCGGCCACTTCCAGCGCCAGCAGGTTGTGGCAGGCCGTGACGCCCGAGCCGCACTGCATGACCGCAGCCTGCGGATCGCCCAACACCGACAGCCATTCCTCGCGCAATTGCGTGGCGCTCTTGAAGTGGCCATCAGCCTGCAGGTTGTCCTTGAAGAAGCGGTTCTTCGCGCCCGGGATATGTCCGCCCACCGCATCGATGGTTTCGTTCTCGCCACGGAAACGATCCGGTGCGCGTGCATCGACCACTTGCAGGGTTTGGCTCTTGAGATTGTCCAGCAATGCCTGTGCATCCACGGTCTTGACCAGCGAGGACAGATCCTGGATGTTGCCCGGTACAGCCGCCTCCGGCACCTCGCTGGTCAGCGTCTCACCCAGCGCCTGCCATGCGGCCATGCCGCCATCGAGCACGGCCACGTCGCTGTGGCCGATCCAGCGCAGCAGCCACCACAGGCGCGCGGCATACATGCCGCCATGCGCGTCGTAGGCCACCACTTGCGTGTCATTGTTGATGCCCAGCTCGCGCATGGCCTGCACGAATTGCTGGCGGTCCGGCAGCGGATGGCGGCCATGGAAGCGGCCGGCGGCATCGGTCTTGGCGCCGGAGAGCAGCTCATCGAGATGGGCGAAGCGCGCCTGGGGCAGATGGCCGGCGGCATAGGCTTCACGGCCGTAGGCCGGGTTGGTCAGGTCGTGACGGCAGTCCACGACCACAATGTTCAGATACTGCGCGCGCGATTTCAATTCGCTGGCGCTGATGAGGGTCTGGTAGGTCATGCGGCTCTCCTTTTGTTCATAAGCCCTGCAGGCGGGCAGGATTCAGGGATTCGGGGGTTCATGGATTCAGACTTCGGTGGCGATCGGGTCCACCTTGGGTACGTTCTTGGCCACGGCCTGGCTCTTGCGCTGGTTGCGATAGGTCGCCAGCATGCCACTGGCCAGGATGATCGCCATGCCCAGCCAGCCTATCCAGCCCGGCGCATCATCCCAGATCAGCACCCCGAAGAGGCTGGAAAAGACGATGCCCGTGTATTGCAGGTTGGCGGTCACCAGCGTATTGCCGAGCCGGTAGGCGCGCGTCATGGCGATCTGCGCGGTGGTGGCCGTCAAGCCTATCATGAGCACCAGCAGCGCACCGATCCAGGAGTGGCTGTGCCACAGCGGCACGCGGCCCGTCACCACGCTGCCGACCAGGCCGGCCAAGACGCCCGTGGCAGAAAAGTAGAACACCACGCGGTACTCCGGTTCCCCCAAGAGCCCCAGCTTGCGCACCTGCAGGTAGACCAGTGCCGAGAGCACGCCCGAGGCCAGCGAGATGGCGCCTCCCAGCAGCTGCTCGGCATTGAGCGATGGTCGCATCAGCAGCGCCACCCCGAGGAAGCTCAGTGCCACCGTACCGGCCAGGCCCCATTCGAATTTCTTGTGGCCCTGCCACCAGCCGGCCACGAACAGCATCACCGCGATCCAGATCGAGGACATGTAGTTCAGCGTCGTGGCCGTGGCAATCGGCAGCAGGCTGAAGGAATAGAACCACATCCACAGCGAGACCACGCCCACGCCGCCACGGATGAGGTGGTCACGCGGGAACGGCGTGCGCAGCGTGCCCCCGCGCAGGCGGATCAGGCAGAGGATGAAGAGCACGCCGATCACGCCACGGCAGAGCACGATCTCGGAGGTCGTGTAGTACTGGCTGGCGAGCTTGACGCACACGCCCATGACGGCAAAGAGGAATGAGGCGACGAGCATCCAGAGCGATTGCATGGCGGCGGTTCAGTAGGGTGAGGGGAGAATGGGCAAGGCGCACGCGTGGCGCGCACCAAAGAAAACGGCAGCCCCGGCGTGAACCGGGGCTGCCGTCGTGCAGCGGGAGCGGGAGGAGCGGACGCCGGAGGGCGGGCGACAATGACGGCGCAGACTACGTCCGTCGCGAGCTTGCCGCGTTGCCTGCATCTGCTTTCCCCCTGCGCGGCCTGTTGGCCTGGTTATGGTGTGCTGGTTCCTTGCGGCACGTCCAGCTGCTGGCGATACCACTCGTGGAAGTGCTGCATGCCGTCTTCCATGGGCGACTGGTAGGGACCGACTTCGCTGGTGCCGCGATCCATCAGTATACGACGGCCGGCATCCATGCGCAGGGCGATCTCGTCATCCTCGACGCAGGTCTCCATGTAGGCGGCGCGTTCGGCCTCGACCAGTTCGCGTTCGAACAGGGCGATCTCTTCCGGATAGTAGAACTCCACCACGTTGGTGGTCTTCTGCGGACCGGTCGGCCAAAGCGTGGACACCACCAGTACGTGCGGGTACCACTCCACCATGATGTTGGGGTAGAGCGTGAGCCAGATGGCGCCATACTTGGGCGGCTTGCCGTTGGAGAACTGCAGCAGCTTTTCCTGCCACTTGGCATAGGTCGGCGAGCCGGACTTGATCAGGCCGTGGTTCACGCCCACGGTCTGCACGCTGTAGTCGCGACCGAATTCCCACTTCAGGTCGGAGCAACTGACGAAGTTGCCGAGACCGGGATGGAAGGGCTCGACGTGGTAATCCTCCAGGTAGACCTCGATGAAGGTCTTCCAGTTGTAGTCGCACTCGTGCACTTCGGTGTGGTCGTACAGGTAGCCGGAGAAATCCAGGTCGCGCGTTACGCCCAGGTTCTTGAGCTTGTCGGCGATGTTGACGCCGTTGTTCTCGAACAGCAGTCCGTTCCAGCTTTGCAGCGGGGTCTTGGACAGGTTCATGCACGGCGTCTCGCCGAAATGCGGCGCGCCGATCAACTCGCCCTTCAGATCATAGGTCCAGCGATGCAGGGGACAGACGATGTTGCTGGCGTTGCCGCGGCCGTCGAGCATCTTGGCCTGGCGGTGGCGGCATACGTTGGACAGCAGTTCAATACCCTGCGCATTGCGCACCAGCATGCGGCCTTCTTTTTCCCACGGCAGGGTGGAATAGTCGCCGGCTTCGGGCACCATCAGCTCATGGCCGACGTAACGAGGTCCCTGCTGGAAGAGTTGTTTCAGTTCCCGCTGATGAAGCGGTTCGTCAAAGTAGACGTGGACTGGAAGTTGCGCGTTTGAGCGCGCCAATTTGGCAAAAGTAGCAAGATCGGACATTTCCGCCCCCAAATTAATTTGCACCAACCTAAGGAAGAAAATCCGCAAAAACCTATGTTCAAATAATATGAAGAGGAAATTTTGGACAGAACCGTGGATTATGCCACAAAACCCCCATAAGGGGCCGGGTTTTGTGGCCAAAATGCCAGTAAATTGGCCGAATTTACAAGCTCGGCGCGAAATCCGCTGACATTTCCACGCCCTTGATTGACTTGGGTATCGCCGGTTTGTTCTAAAATACCGGGTTGGAATTTTGAATGGGTCGATATGCCTAGAACCTCTGCTGCCGCACCTTCGGCTTCCGCTGCTGCCTTGCCTGCCTCCTTCGAAGAGGCGATGGCCGAACTGGAGCAGCTCGTGGCCCGCATGGAAGCCGGCGAACTGCCGCTGGAAGCGTCGGTGGCCGCCTACAAGCGCGGCTCCGAACTGGTGAAGTTCTGCGCCGGCCAGCTCGACAAGGTGGACAGCCAGGTCAAGCTGCTCGAAGGCGACATGCTCAAGCCCTTCAATGCAGCCGATGCTGCCGGCGGGGACGACTGATGAATGCACAGATGCCGGCCGCCAGTGCGCAGGCCCCGCTAGCGTTTGTCGACTGGATGCGCCAGGTGCAGGGCGGCATGGAAGACGTGCTGGACCGTTTCCTGCCGGCGACCTCGGTGGTGCCGGCGCGCCTGCACGAAGCCATGCGCTACACCGCCATGGATGGCGGCAAGCGCGTACGTCCGCTGCTGGTCTATGCCGCCGGCGACATCTTCGATACCCCGCGCGCGCTGCTGGACCGGGCGGCGGCGGCCGTGGAGATGATCCACGTCTATTCGCTGGTGCATGACGACATGCCCTGCATGGATGACGATGCCCTGCGCCGTGGCAAGCCCACGGTGCATGTGAAGTACGACGAGGCCACCGCGCTCTTGGTCGGCGATGCCCTGCAGGCGCAGGCCTTCGATATCTTGTCGGCACCGCTGGAGGCCGAGCTGGGCAAGAGCGACGCCGGTGTGACTGCACGCCAGTTGCGCATGATGAACCTGCTGGCCCAGGCCGCAGGTTCGGTGGGCATGTGCGGCGGCCAGGCCATCGACCTGGCCAGCGTGGGCATGACCTTGTCGCTGGCCGAGCTGGAACAGATGCATCGCCTCAAGACCGGTGCCCTGCTGCGCGCAGCGGTGCTCTTGGGCGCGCTGGGCGGCAAGACGCTCACCGCCGATGAGACCGCCGCGCTGGACGACTACGCGCGCGCCATCGGCCTGGCCTTCCAGGTAGTGGACGACATCCTCGATGCCACTGCCGACTCGGCCACGCTGGGCAAGACGGCGGGCAAGGATGCGGCGGACAACAAGCCGACCTATGTCTCGATCCTGGGCCTGGCCGAATCGCAGGCGCTGGCCGAGAAGCTGCGCGGCAATGCCCATGCGGCGCTGGCGCCCTTCGGCGAGAAGGCGCGCCGCCTGCGTGAGCTGGCCGACCTGATCGTGCAGAGAAAAACTTAAGCGACGTAACCAGGCATGAAGACGGACCGCGCGGCATGTGCCAGGCGCGGCCTTCAGACCCCAACACGGTAAGAACAGATGCTCCTCAATACCATCAACGACCCGGCCGACCTGCGCCGCCTGTCCCGCCATCAATTGAAGCCGCTGGCCGAAGAGCTGCGCGGTTTCCTGCTGGATTCGGTCTCCAAGACCGGCGGTCACCTGTCCTCCAACCTGGGCACGGTCGAGCTGACCATCGCGCTGCATTACGTCTTCAATACGCCGCAGGACCGCATCGTCTGGGATGTGGGCCACCAGACCTACCCGCACAAGATCCTGACCGGCCGCCGCGAGCGCATGGCTTCGCTGCGCCAGCAGGAGGGCATCTCGGGCTTCCCGCGCCGCATCGAAAGCGAATACGACACCTTCGGCACCGCCCACTCCTCGACCTCGATCTCGGCTGCGCTGGGCATGGCCCTGGCCGCCAAGACCCAAGGCTCTGACCGTCACGCCATCGCCGTCATCGGCGACGGCGCCATGACCGCCGGCATGGCCTTCGAAGCGCTCAACAATGCGGGCGTGCATGAAGACATCAACCTGCTGGTGATCCTCAACGACAACGACATGTCGATCTCGCCGCCCGTGGGTGCGCTCAACCGCTACCTGGCGCGCCTGATGTCGGGCAAGTTCTACGCCAAAGCGCGTGACGTCGGCAAGTCGGTGCTGCCCGGCCCGGTGCTGGAACTGGCCAAGCGCCTGGAAGAACATGCCAAGGGCATGGTGGTCCCGGCCACCATGTTCGAGGAATTCGGTTTCAACTACATCGGCCCCATCGATGGCCATGACCTCGACTCGCTGGTCCCCACGCTGCAGAACCTGAAGCACCTGAAGGGCCCGCAATTCCTGCACGTGGTCACCAGGAAGGGACAGGGCTACAAGCTGGCCGAAGCCGATCCGGTGCTCTATCACGGCCCCGGCAAGTTCAACCCCAGCGAAGGCATCAAGCCCAGCGCCGGCGGCAAGCTGACCTATACCCAGGTCTTCGGTGACTGGCTGTGCGACATGGCCGCCGCCGACGAGAAGCTGGTCGGCATCACCCCGGCCATGCGCGAAGGTTCGGGCATGGTGGGCTTTGAAAAGAAATTCCCGGACCGCTACTACGACGTCGGCATCGCCGAACAGCACGCCGTCACCTTCGCTGCCGGCATGGCCTGCGAGGGCATGAAGCCGGTGGTGGCGATTTACTCGACCTTCCTGCAGCGCGCCTATGACCAGCTGATCCACGACGTGGCCCTGCAGAACCTGGATGTGACCTTCGCCCTGGACCGTGCCGGCCTGGTCGGCGCCGACGGTGCGACCCACGCCGGCAATTACGACCTGGCCTTCCTGCGCTGTATCCCCAACATGGTGGTGATGGCGGCTTCCGATGAGGATGAGTGCCGCAAGATGCTCTCCACCGCCTATCAGTATCCCGGTCCGGCTTCGGTGCGTTATCCGCGTGGTGCCGGTATCGGTGCCGCAGTGGAGAAGACGCTCGAGACCCTGCCGCTGGGCAAGGGAGAAATCCGCCGCCAGGGCAAGGATGTTGCCATCCTGGCCTTCGGCAGCCTGCTGGCACCGGCCCTGGGCGCGGGCGACAAGCTCAACGCCACGGTGGCCAACATGCGCTTCATCAAGCCGCTGGATGCGGAACTGGTCAAGCAGTTGGCCGCCTCGCACGATGCGCTGGTGACGGTGGAAGAGGGCTGCATCATGGGTGGCGCCGGTGCGGCTGTCTCCGAGGCCTTGGCCGCCGCTGGCATCAACAAGCCGGTGCTGCTCCTGGGCCTGCCGGACCGCTTCATCGATCACGGCGACGCCGTGCAACTGCTGGCGCAGTGCGGGCTGGATGCCGATGGCATCGCGCAGTCCATCATCCAGCGCTTTGGCAAGGATGAACCCAAGCTGGTGGTCAACAACGGCTGAGGAGACGCGGTTGCCGGACTTAGTTTTTGCTCGGTGGAAACTAAGAAAATCACCGCGTTGAACTAAGTCATTGCGTCCCCCCTCACTGAAAATGAAAACGCCCCGCCGGTTTCCCGCGGGGCGTTTCACATTTCTCGTGCGGTAGAACGCCGATCAGCGCTCCCGCCCCTTCTCCCACAACACATCCTGCCCACCCGCTTCCCGGTTGAGCACCCGCGCCAGCACGAAGCACAGGTCGGAGAGGCGATTGAGGTACTGCCGCGCCGGCGCATTCACGCCGGCCTCGGCCTTCTCCAGCATGACCACGCTGCGCTCGGCGCGGCGGCATACGGTGCGGCACACGTGCGCCAGTGCGGCCGTGCGCGAGCCGCCCGGCAGGATGAATTCCTTCAGCGGGGGCAGGGTGGCGTTGTATTTTTCCAGCAGGGCGTCCAGCCGTGCCAGGTGCGCATCGGCCAACACCGTATAGCCCGGGATGCACAACTCGCCGCCCAGGTCGAAGAGGTCATGCTGGATCGACACCAGCTCTTCCCGCAATGCGGCCGGCAGCGTCTCGCACAACAGCAGGCCCAGCTGCGAATTGAGCTCATCCACATCGCCCAGCGCCTGGATGCGCAGGCTGTCCTTGCCCACGCGGCTGCCATCGCCCAGCCCGGTGCTGCCATCATCGCCCGTGCGGGTGGCGATTTTCGAAAGTCGGTTGCCCATCATTGCTCCTAGTTGATCCGCCGGGCAGCTTAAGCGCAAGCCCCGCCCAAGGCAAGCGCTTCCCATGCGCTGCGAGCCGCCGCGCGCCAGCTGGAAAAATGCGTAAACAATTCACTTGATTTGCCCGATCGGGCGGCATGGGCGAGGACATTTGCGCAAACTAAAGCGTGCAAGAGAGTAAAATTCATCGATTGGATCAGTGGTCAGTCCACTGGAGCAGCCCGGGACGCCGCTTCATGACCCTGCATCTTCCCGCACAAGAGCACAAGAACCCCGAGACACCAGACCCCTGAGAGACATTGCATGAATCACCTAGTTGACGCCCGGAAACTGAAACGCCCCGTTCCGCAGGCCCTGCTCGACGAGCTCAAGGCCCTCTTCGGCGAGCGCTGCTCCACCACCCTGGCCATGCGCGAGCATCATGGCCGCGACGAATCCTCCTACGATCCCATGCTGCCCGATGCCGTGGTGTTCGCCCATAGTACCGAGGAAGTCGCCGCCTTCGTCAAGCTCTGCAGCCAGTACGACACCCCCATCATCCCCTACGGCGCCGGTACCTCGCTGGAGGGCCACGTGCTGGCCCTGCAGGGCGGCGTCACGGTGGACCTGTCGCAGATGAACCAGGTCCTGGCGGTCAACGCCGAAGACCTGACGGCGACCGTCCAGGCTGGCGTCACCCGCAAGCAGCTGAACCAGGAGATCAAGGATACGGGCCTGTTCTTCCCCATCGATCCGGGCGCCGATGCCTCGCTGGGCGGCATGGCCTCGACCCGCGCGTCGGGCACCAATGCCGTGCGCTACGGCACGATGAAAGAAAACACGCTGACCCTGACGGTTGTGACCGCCCAAGGCGAGATCATCAAGACCGGTACCCGCGCCAAGAAGTCCTCGGCCGGCTACGACCTGACCCGCGTCTACGTGGGCAGCGAAGGCACCCTGGGCATCATCACCGAAGTGACCGTGCGCCTGTATCCGCAGCCGGAAGCCATTTCGGCCGCGATCTGCTCCTTCCCCAGCGTGGCCGACGCGGTCAACACCGTCATCCAGACCATCCAGATGGGCGTGCCGCTGGCGCGTGTGGAACTGCTGGACGAAAACGGCGTGCGCGCCATCAATGCCCACGACAAGCTGAACCTGCCGGTCAATCCCTTGCTGCTCTTCGAATTCCATGGCAGCGAGAACGGCGTCAAGGAGCAAGCCGAGCTGGTCCAGGACATCGCCAAGGAATTCCATGCACTCGGTTTCGAATGGGCCACCCGCCCCGAAGACCGCACCCGTCTCTGGACCGCCCGTCACAACGCCTACTTCGCGCTGCTGCAACTGCGCCCCGGTGCGCGCGCGATTTCCACCGACTGCTGCGTGCCGATCTCGCGCCTGGCCGAATGCGTGCTGGCCACCAAGGCCGATTGCGAAGAACAGGGCCTGATCCACGCCATCATCGGCCACGTCGGTGACGGCAACTTCCACGTGCAGATGATGGTGGACCCCAACGACCCGGCCGACATCGCCCGCGCCGAAGGCGTCAACGCCCGCATGGTGGCGCGTGCCCTCGGCATGGATGGCACCTGCACCGGTGAACATGGCGTGGGCCTGCACAAGATGGACTTCCTGATCCAGGAACACGGCGATGGCGCCATTGCCGTCATGCGCGCCATCAAGCACGCCCTCGACCCGAAGAACATCATGAACCCCGGCAAGATCCTGCGCTGGGAGCAGTGAGCCCGATGTGATACGCGGGCCAGGAGTGAGAAACTTGGTTTTACGCGCCTGGCCCTTTAGTTTTTCGGCAACAGAATGTTAGTTTTTATCAGGTTTGCTTGAACCGCAGCAGGAATCCACCATCCATGGCCACCCGCCTCCCCCCCGTCCATGCCCTGTCCGCCTTCGAGGCGGCAGCCCGTCATAACTCCTTTGCGATTGCCGCCGAGGAACTGTGCATCACCCCCTCGGCGCTGTCACACCGGATCCGCCTGCTGGAAGAGTTCGTGGGCGAGCGCCTGTTCTATCGCGACGGGCGCTCCATCGGCCTGTCCGAATTTGGCCGCCGCTATCTGGATGTAGTGCGCAGCGCCTTGCGCACGCTGACCGATTTCCCGATGCCCCACCGCAATGCGGCCGTGCAGCCCAAGATCAAGGTGATGTTGCCGCCGACCTTCGCGCGCCACCTGCTCATGCCGCGCATTGCCGACTTCACCCAGCGCCATCCGGAGATCGTGGTCGAGCTGTATCTGTCGGTGCCGCTGTATGACCTGTCGCTCTCGGAGAGCGATGTCGAGATCCGTTTCGGTGCCGGCAACTATCCCAACATCATCACCGAGAAGCTGTTCGAGGAACCGGCCTTCGCCGTGGCCAGCCCCGGCTACCTGAAAACCCTGCCGCCGATGAAGTCGCCCACCGACCTGCAGCATGCGACCCTGCTGCGCTCGGCCCTGGAACCCTGGCAGCCCTGGTTCGAGGCGGCCGGCCTGAAGGACTGGGTGGAACCGTCCTCCGGCCTGCGCGTGGACGACCTCGGCCTGCTGCTGGAAGCCGTGCGCCACGGCTACGGCATTGGCCTCACGCGCCAGCACTTCGCCGAAGAACTGCTGGCCCGGGGCGAGATCGTGGAATTGTTCGACGTGCGCCTGCGCACCCCGCCGCATGCGTATTACGTGGTCTACGAGCGCGCCGTGCGCGAGCGGCCCGAGGTCGATACCTTCATCAGCTGGATGCAGAACGCCTTCCGCAACATCTGAAGCGCCTTTGCATCGCCCGTCCCGTCCGGCCGCCCTGAAAATAATTCACGGCGGCCGGCAATTCTTTTCAGTGGGCCGCCAGCCAATACGGCACCGTGCAGGGCGGCAAAATTCGTTACACTTGTCGGACTGAAAAAGCCCGCCCCATGCGGGCTGACAACAAACGAGACAGCGTGAGCCGCAGCACCGGATGCAAGAAGAGGGACATCCAGCGCCGCACGCCTGCCTAGCTTACCGCCGAGGTCCAGCATGAATGCTCCCGCCCAACCGTCCTTCGCGCCGGCCCGCCAGCGCGAAGTCGTCGATGCCCTGCGCCGGGTCGTTCCCGCGCACTGCGTGCTGTTCGACGAAGAAGACACCCGCCCCTACGAATGCGACGGCCTGGCCGCCTACCGCCAGTTGCCCATGGTGGTGGTGCTGCCCGAAAACGAGGCGCAGGTCATCGCCATCATGAAGGCCTGTCACGCGCTGCAGGTGCAGATCGTGCCGCGCGGTGCCGGCACCGGCCTGTCGGGCGGGGCCATGCCCATTGCCGATGGCGTGGTGGTCTCCACCGCAAAATTCAACCAGATCCTCAAGATGGACAAGTACTCGCGCACCGCCGTGGTCCAGCCCGGCGTGCGCAACCTGGCCATTTCCGAAGCGGCGGCCCCGCACGGCCTGTATTACGCGCCGGATCCGTCCTCGCAGATCGCCTGTTCCATCGGCGGCAACGTGGCGGAGAATTCGGGCGGCGTGCACTGCCTGAAATACGGCCTGACGGTGCATAACGTGCTGCGCGTACGCGTGGTCACCATCGAGGGCGACGTGGTGGAACTGGGCAGCGGCGCCCTGGATGCCCCGGGCCTGGACCTGCTGGCCGTCTTCATCGGTTCCGAAGGCATGCTGGGCGTGGTCACCGAAGTGACCGTCAAGCTGGTGCCCAAGCCGCAGGCCGCGCGCGTGATCATGGCTTCCTTCGACGATGTGGTCAAAGGCGGCAATGCGGTGGCCAACGTGATTGCGGCCGGCATCATCCCGGCCGGGCTGGAGATGATGGACAAGACCAGCTCGCGCATGGTCGAGCCGTTCGTCAAAGCCGGCTATGACATCGATGCCGAAGCCATCCTGCTGTGCGAATCCGACGGCACCGTGGAAGAGGTGGAAGAAGAAATCGGCCGCATGACCGACGTGCTCAACGCCAGCGGCGCGACGGCCATTGCCTGTTCGCAGAGCGAAGCCGAGCGCCTGCGCTTCTGGTCCGGCCGCAAGAACGCCTTCCCGGCCGCCGGCCGCATCTCCCCCGACTACTACTGCATGGATGGCACCATCCCGCGCAAGAAGCTGGCGCAGGTGCTGCTGGGCATCGCCGAGATGGAAAAGAAATACGGCCTGCGCTGCGCCAACGTCTTCCATGCGGGCGATGGCAACCTGCATCCGCTGATCCTCTTCGATGCCAACATCGCGGACGAATTCCACCGCGCCGAACTGTTCGGTGCCGAGATCCTGGAGCTGTGCGTGGAAGTGGGCGGCACCATCACCGGCGAACACGGCGTGGGCATCGAGAAGATCAACTCCATGTGCGTGCAGTTTTCTCCCGCCGAGCGCGAGGCCTTCTTCAAGTTGAAGCGCGCCTTCGATCCTGCCTTCCTGCTCAATCCGGACAAAGCCATTCCCACCCTGCATCGCTGTGCCGAGTACGGCAAGATGCACGTGCAGCGCGGCCAGCTGCGCTTCCCCGATCTGCCGAGATTCTGACCATGCAAGCACAACAAGACATGGATGCCGTGCTGGCCTCCTTCCGCGAACGCATCCTTTCCGGCCGCGCCCTGCAGATCCGTGGCGGCGGCACCAAGGACTGGTACGGCCAAGTGCCTTCCGGTGACCTGCTCGACACGCGCCCCTACAGCGGCATCATCGACTATGAACCGACCGAGCTGGTCATCACCGCCCGCTGCGGTACGCCCCTGGCGGAGATCGACGCCGCACTGGCCGGGCACAACCAGATGCTGGCCTGGGAGCCGCCGCGTTTCGGCGGCGCGGCCACCGTCGGCGGCATGGTCGCGGCCGGCCTCTCCGGTCCCTCGCGCGCTGCCGCCGGGGCCGTGCGCGACTTCGTGCTGGGCGCCGTGCTCATGGATGCGCAGGGCGAGCAGTTGCACTTCGGCGGACAGGTCATGAAGAACGTCGCCGGCTATGACATCTCGCGCCTTTTGGCCGGTTCGCTGGGTACACTGGGGCTGATCCTCCAGGTCTCGCTGAAAGTCTTGCCGCGCCCCATTGCCAGCAGCACCCGGGTCTTCGAGATCAACCAGGAGGGCGCGCTGCGCCTGCTCAACCAGAGCGCAGGACAACCCCTGCCGCTGGTAGCCAGCGCCTGGGTCAACAATGTGCTCACCATCCGTTTGTCGGGCGCACAGGCCGCCGTGGATTCAGCAATCAAAAAGATGGGTGGCACCGAATTAAGCAATCCGGAAGATTACTGGACTGACCTGCGCGAGCAGACCCATCCCTTCTTCGCCGACCCGCAAGCCCCGCTGTGGCGCCTGTCCGTGCCATCAGTGGCCCCGCCCATCGACCTGCCGGGCCGCCAGCTGATCGAGTGGGGCGGGGCGCAGCGCTGGCTGCGCCCGGAGGGCAATGTCGATGCCGTTGCCATCCGCGCCGCCGCACTGGCCGTGGGCGGACACGCCAGCCTGCATCGTGGCGGCGACAAGGCCATCGGCGTCTTCCATCCCTTGCAGCCCGCGGTGGAAAGCATCCATCGCCGTCTCAAGCAGCAATTCGACCCGCAGGGCATCTTCAATCCCGGCCGCCTGTACGCCAGCCTGTAAGCGCCTCTTTTCCAAGCGATCATCATGCAGACCAACTTGGCTGATTTCATCCGCAACACCCAGGCCGGCGAGGAAGCCGACAGCATCCTGCGTTCCTGCGTGCATTGCGGTTTCTGTACCGCCACTTGTCCCACCTATCAACTGCTGGGAGACGAACTGGATGGGCCGCGCGGCCGCATCTATCTCATCAAGCAGGTGCTTGAAGGCAAGCCCGCCACGGCCGCCACGCAATCGCACCTGGACCGCTGCCTGACCTGCCGCAACTGCGAATCGACTTGCCCGTCCGGGGTGCAGTACGGGCGACTGGTCGACATTGGCCGCAAGGTGGTGGAAGAGCAGGTGCAGCGTCCCTTCGGCGAGCGTGTCTTGCGCACCGCCTTGAAGGAACTGGTGCCGCGCAAGTGGATTTTCCGTCCGGCCATGAAGGCGGGGCAGATGGTGCGCCCGCTCTTGCCCAAGCTGCTGCAGAACAAGGTGCCACTGCCGCAGGACGCCGGGACCTGGCCCACGCGCACCCATGCGCGCCAGATGCTGCTGCTTGAAGGTTGCGTGCAGCCGTCGATGGCCCCCAACATCAACAGCGCCACTGCGCGCGTGCTCGATGCGCTCGGCGTGCAATTGTTCGCGCCGCCCAAGGCCGGCTGCTGCGGCGCCATCCGCTATCACCTCAATGACCAGGACGGCGGCCTGGACGACATGCGCCGCAACATCGACGCCTGGTGGCCCTACATCGAAGGGCGTGACGGCATCCGCGCCGACACCATCGTCATGAATGCCTCTGGCTGCGGCGCCACCGTCAAGGAATACGGCCACCTGCTGCAGCATGATCCCGACTACGCCGAGAAGGCGCGCCGCATCTCCCACATGACGCGCGACATCAGCGAGATCCTGCCCGAGTTCGAGGAGCAGCTGCAGCACCGGCTCAAGGATTTCAACGGCAAGCGGGTGGCCTATCACCCGCCCTGCACCCTGCAGCATGGGCAGAAGATCCGCGGCAAGGTCGAAGGCATCCTGCGCGCGGCCGGCGTGGATGTGCAGCTGTGTGCGGACAGCCATCTCTGCTGCGGTTCAGCCGGGACCTATTCGGTGCTGCAGCCGGAGCTGTCCTACCGCCTGCGCGACAACAAGATCAGCAAGCTGCAGGCCACCGATCCCGACATGATCGTCACCGGCAACATCGGTTGCGTCACGCATCTCCAGTCGGGCACGGAGACCCCGGTGCGGCATTGGATCGAGCTGCTGGACGCCGCGCTGCAAGCGCCTTCCTGACGATGCGCTGACGATTTGCTGACGGTGGCGTGCGCACCGTGAAGTTTCCTGCAACACAACACCAGCCCCGTTTTGCGGGGCTTTTTTGTTGTCGTTTGTAGGCTTTTTGATCACGCCCCGGGCATTTTGACCCTATTTATTCGATGCGGCTTGACGGCAGGGGGCATAAGTCAATAAGCTTCGTCCTTTTTTCCGGACGACGGGAAAAAACGGTCAGGGTTTCTCATCAGAAACTGACGCTTCCTGACCATCCAAAAGCATGGCGCCCCTGTCACTGCACCGGCCGGCGCCGCCCGCAAGCCTTACATCATCGTCCTCTCACCTGCCTCGTGCCGGTGCCGAGCGAGGGCAGGAGAACACATGAAGAAACGCATTCCACAAGCCGCCTACATCTTTGCCGCCATGCTGCTGGGCATCCTGGTCGGCTACCTGATTTTCAATCACTACGACAAGGGCGAGGCCAAGGAATTGGCGGGCTATATCTCGATTGCCTCGGACCTGTTCCTGCGCCTCATCAAGATGGTCATCGCACCGCTGGTGTTCTCGACCCTGGTGGTGGGCATCGCCCACATGGGCGACGCCAAGTCGGTGGGCCGCATCTTCGGCAAGTCGCTGGCCTGGTTCTTCATCGCTTCGCTGGTGTCGCTGGCGCTGGGCATGATCATGGCCAATCTGCTGCAACCGGGCGCCGGCGTGGCGCTGCCTTCGCCGGATGCTGCCGGCGCGGGCCTGGCCACCAGCAAGTTCACGGTCAAGGAATTCTTCAACCACCTGGTACCCAAGTCGATCGTGGAAGCCATGGCGCAGAACGAGATCCTGCAGGTGGTGGTGTTCTCCATGTTCTTCGGCATCGCCCTGGCGGCGCTGGGTGAGCGCGGCAAGAACCTGCTGGCCGTCATCGACGACCTGTCGCACACCATGCTCAAGATCACCGTCTACGTGATGAAGTTCGCGCCCGTGGCAGTGTTTGCCGCCATGGCCGCAACGGTGGCCGTCAACGGCCTGGAGATCCTGGTCAGCTTCGCGGTCTTCATGCGTGACTTCTACTTCTCGCTGGTGCTGCTGTGGGTGATCCTGATCGCGGTGGGCTTCGTGTTCCTGAAGAAGCGCATCTTCCACCTGCTGGCGCTGATCAAGGAAGCCTTCCTGCTGGCCTTCGCCACCGCCAGCTCGGAAGCGGCCTATCCGAAGCTGCTGGACGCGCTGGACCGCTTTGGCGTCAAGCGCAAGATCTCCAGCTTCGTCATGCCGATGGGGTATTCCTTCAACCTCGACGGTTCGATGATCTACTGCACCTTCGCCACGCTCTTCATCGCGCAGGCCTATGGCATCCACATGCCGATCTCGACCCAGATCACCATGATGCTGGTGCTGATGCTGACCTCCAAGGGCATCGCCGGTGTGCCGCGCGCCTCGCTGGTGGTGATCGCCGCGACCCTGCACCAGTTCAACATCCCGGAAGCCGGCCTGCTGGTGATCCTGGGCATCGATACTTTCCTCGACATGGGCCGTTCGGCCACCAACGCAGTGGGCAATTCGATCGCTTCGGCCGTGGTGGCCAAGTGGGAAGGCGGCCTGCTGAGCGAAGAAGAAGCAGCGCGCGCCGAAGTCGAGATCGAACAGGAAGCCGAAGCCACGCTGCACGCCGAAGCCTGATTCGATAGTTAGGGCCTGTTCACATTCAATCTGTGAGATGCGTTGCCCCCAGAAGGCGTGGTGGCAAGGCGCGCGTCAGGGCTGGTGGTGGTGCCACCAGCCCTGACGTGCAACGCGGCCAGCGCGCCTTCTGGGGGCAACCCTCCGGGAGAGGCCGCCAAGCGTCGCCTGCCGTTGTTGCAGCTCCTTGCCGTGGCACCACCACGGCGCGTCGCCGCGCCTAGGCAGACAACGCTTGGCGACCTCTCGCACTCACAGATTGAATGTGAACAGGCCCTAGTCCAAGAATTGAACAATGCCGCCCGGTGATGAGCCGGGCGGCATTTTTCATGGGCGCAAGGAAAGTGATTCAGGCCGGCAGCGCCTCTGGTTGCTTGACCGCAATCCATTCCTGCAAGGTGATCTCGATGGTGATGAAAGAGAGATTGGCCCCGCGCACGAAGCGTCCGGCAAAGATGCGGCCCTCGGTATCGGCCACCACGCCCTGCAGCGGATGGGCGCTGCCCGCGCCATCGGCAAAACCGATTTCACCGAAGACGTTGAGGATTTCCACGCCCGGCCCGTTGATCTCCATCGCACGCACGCCGGACGGGGTGGCGTATTGCAGATGGGCATCGATGAGGCTGCCGATGGCGCCCCGCACGATGGCCTTGTCCATGCCGTGCTGTCGGCACAGCGCTTCCACGCTTTCGGTGAGGTCCTGGTTGGGTTTGAGCCGGGCCATCACCAGCTTGCCGAGCTGGCCCTGTTCTACGTGGATGTGGTCGTCAAGGGAGTCGCTGTCATGGGCGGGGAGCGTCATCATCATTCCATGGGTGTCGGATGCAATAGACTGAAGTGCGTCTCTTCATCGCTGTTGACGACGAAGGCGCTGCGGGAGAACAGGCACAGGCGCAGGATGAGCGGATCGTCGCCCACCTCCACCGTGTCGAGCAGCAGATGGCCGCCATGCAGCGTGCCATCGCCATCGATGAAACCTGAGTGGCAATGCAGTAACACTTTTCCATCGGCGTTCTGGCCGATGGTGATGGCGCCGGTCACGAAGCTGATGACGCCTTCCAATACATGCGGTGGTCCGTAGTCATAAGGCCGGTCGGGATCGCCGGTCTGTTCGATGCGGTGGTAATGCAGGCGCCGCGCGGTACCGCCGCACAGTCGCCCGACGCCGCCGCGCTGGCCGTAGCGTGCCAGCACGCGGCGCAAGGCCGGGCCGACCGGTGTGCCCGGTTGCAGCGTGATACGAAGTTCCTCGGCCGGGTCGGCCTCCAGGTCCAGCGTGCGCGGATAGCTCGGCTGGCCTGCATGAAGGAACTTGCGCACCGCCAGGAAACCGGCGCTGGCCGTGGCCTGGCCAGGTTGGCTGGAGAGTTTCATAGACGGTAGTCGCCTTGCTCTTCCAGCAGCGCCTTGATCTGTTTCTTGACGATCTTGCCGTAGCCCGACTTCGGCATGCTGTCCCAGTAGACGAAGCGGCGCGGCCATTTGTACTTGCCGATGCGGGTTTCCAGGTGCGCCAGCAATGCCTCGCCATCGACCTGCTGGCCGGCCTTGCAGACGATCACCGCCAGCCCGCTTTCGCCCCACTTGGGATCGGGCACGCCCAGCACCGCCACCTCGGAGACTGCCGGGTGCGTCAGCAGGGCTTCCTCGATTTCGCGCGGATAGACGTTGGAGCCGCCCGAGATGTACATGTCCGAGGAACGTCCCGTGATGTAGAGGAAGCCATCCTTGTCCACATGCCCGAGGTCGCCGGTATGGAACCAGTGATGCTTGAAGGCCTTGGCATTGGCCTCGGGATTGTTGTGGTAGCCCATGAAGACGGCCGGTCCGCGCACGCAGATTTCGCCGGTCTCGAAGGGCGCCAGTTCCTGGCCATCGTCGTTGAGGATAGCGACCTGCATGCCGGTGCGCGGCATGCCGCAGGTCCCCACGCGCGCCTGCGGATGGGCATCATCCTCGAAGTGCAGGTAGGGCGGCAGGAAGGTAATGTTGCCGGTCACTTCGCCCAGGCCGTAATACTGCACCAGCACCTTGCCCAGCTTCTTCAATGCATGGACCTGGTCGGCGCGGTACATGGGCGCGCCGGCATAGATGAGGTGTTTCAGCGAGCTGTGGTCATAGCGGTCGACGGACTCATCCTCGACCAGGATCTTGACGATGGTGGGCACCGTGAAGAGATTGTCCACCTTGTATTTCTCCACCAGCTGCCAGGCTTCCTCGACCACCAGTCGTTCGGACGAGAGCAGGATGCTGGCCGCACCGCGCGCGGTATTGACCACCGCATGCACGCCCGCGCCGTGCGACAGCGGTGCCACCACCAGCGAGCGCGATTGATGCGTCAGGCCCGGCATCAGGTCGGCCAGGTGATTGGTCACCACGAAGGCCATCTGGCCGTGCGAGAGCATGCCCGCCTTCGGATGTCCGGTGGTGCCGGAGGTGTAGAAGAACCAGAGCGGATCGTCGTAATCGACTTCAGCCTCGCGGAAGGACTCGCCGCTGCTTCCGGCTACCAGCGTTTCGTAATCGAGCTCGCCCGGCCGTGCGTCGGCCAGGGCCACCACGTGTTCTAGTGCCGGCGAGGCGGATTTAACCGCGTCGACATACGACGCGAAACCGCGGTCATACAGCATCACGCAGGCGCCGCTGGACTGGCCGAGATAAGCGGCCTCGGGTGGCGTGATGCGGAAATTGGTCGGCACCCAGACCACGCCCATCTTGAAGGCAGCCCAGGCACTCTCGAAGATCTGTTGGTTGTTGCGCGAGTGGACCAGCATCTTGTCGCCCTTCTTGACGCCGCGCCGGGTGAGGGCGTGGGCCAGCGCATCGACGCGGGCATTGATCTCGCGCCAGGGGATCAGGCGGTCGCTGCCATCGGCTGCGCCTTGTGCCAGGATCAGTCCGGGTTCTTCCGGAAAACGGCGCGCCACGTCCGAGAGCAGGCGGCCCAGGTTCATCACTTTGCTTAACATCGTCTCACTCGTCCCGATTCTTCTAATGGAATTCTGATGGAAATTGGCGTGCTGCCTTGTTCTGTTTTTCTGCACATCACTTCATGCGGCGCGCCACCCTTCAACGACAGGATTGCGCACCGCTGCTGCTACCGCATTGTTAGTTCACACGCTCCAGAATGCTCACATAGTTGGCCACCGCTGCGCCGCCCATGTTGAACACGCCGGCATAGCGCGCATTGGCGATCTGCATGTCGCCCGCGTCATGGGACGCCTGCATGGCCGCCATCACGTGCATCGAGACACCGGTGGCACCGACCGGGTGGCCCTTGGACTTCAATCCGCCCGAGGGATTGACCGGCAGCTTGCCATCCTTGGCGGTGATGCCTTCGGCAATCACGCGCGCGCCCTGGCCGTGCGGGGCCAGGCCCATGGCTTCGTATTCCAGCAGCTCGGCCACGGTGAAGCAGTCGTGCGTTTCCACCAGCGAGAGATCATCGAGGCTCAGGCTGGCCTGACCCAGCGCCTTCTTCCAGGCCAGCTCGGCCGCTTCGAAGCGGGTCGGGTCGCGGCGCGACAGCGGCAGGAAATCATTGACGTGGACCGCCGCGCGGAATTGCACGGCACGCGGCATGGACTTGGCCACATCGGCGGCGCTGATCACCAGGGCAGCTGCGCCGTCGGAAATGAGCGAGCAGTCGGTGCGCTTGAGCGGACCGGCCACGTACGGGTTCTTGTCGGAGACCGTACGGCAGAAATCGAAACCGAAATCCTTGCGCATGTGGGCATAGGGATTGACCATGCCGTTCTTGTGATTCTTGGCCGCGATCATCGCCAGCGCATCGGACTGGTCGCCGAAGCGATCGAAGTAGCTCTGTGCGATCTTGCCGAAGACCCCGGCAAAGCCGCCCGGAATGCCCGCCTCTTCCTTGGCGTAGCAGGCCTTGAGCAGCACCTCGCCCACTTGCGCGGTGGCCAGTTCGGTCATCTTCTCGAAGCCGATCACCAGCACGTGTTTCGATTCGCCGGCCTTGATCGCCTGCAGGCCCGAATGGATGGCCGCCGAACCGGTGGCGCAGGCATTCTCCAGGCGCGTGGCGGGTTTGAAGCGCAGCTGCGGCAGCGTGTTCAGGACCAGCGAAGAAGGGAAATCCTGGTACAGGAAACCGGCATTGAAGGTGCCGAAGTGCACCGAGTCGATGTCTTCCGGTTGCAGCCCGGCGTGTTCGATGGCGGCCTTGGCGACCTGGCCGATCAGCACTTCCGGATCGATGCCGTCGAGCTTGCCGAACTGCGAATGGTTCCAGCCGGTGATGCAGGGTGAGGATGCAGAAACAGTCATGGGGTTGTCCTTGTGTCCGTAATCACGGGGTCAATGGAGCGGGGTCGCTCCGTTACACACAGGGGCAATATGCAAAATCGGTGCCACGCGCAGGACCGCTTGCGCCACCGCATGCAGCCGGTGTCGAAGGTCCCTTGCCTCGGCATCGCGCAGCCGGTGATGGCGCCATCGCGCCAGGTGCCGGCCTGCATCTTGCCCGTCTCCTGAGAGTGCCGGCGCAAAGCCGCGCCGGGTCTCGCTTTGTTGTTGATGTTGATGCGTGCTGATGTGTTCGCCAGGCGGCCCGCTCATTCCCGACATGCAGGAAAAAATGGAACAGGGCAGGGCCGTGCCCGCCGACCGCATGAAGATAGCACGTACTTTACGTTAACGTAAATCATTGCGCTGCAGCAGCCGGCAGGCAGCACTATTGCCGGTGAGCAGCATGAACAGGTGTCGATTCCTGCGACAGTGCGGCGACACTCCTGCGACAGGTGTCGCAGCCCCGCTGCACGCAAATAAATGAGGGCGGCGATGATTGCGTGCTTGTACAGGCCCGCCCTTATCGCAGAGAATACAGGCGCAGTGCCGTTGAGGGAGCGGGGCGAGGCCATGCCGACCAAGGAGGATAGGGGGGCTTGGCATCCAATTTGCTCTGTCGAGGCACAGGCAGTGTTGACCACCCGGAACAGGGAGCTGCACGCCCGATCCAGCAAGCCCTGTAGCGCCGGATTCAGCAAATTTCAAAATTACAAACAGACAGACAGGAGACAAGCAGATGGAACAATCCACTGGCAAGATCACGCGCCGCCATTTTCTGAAGACCGCCTCGGTGGCCTCGGCTGCCGCCGCTACCGGCCTGGTATCGACGTCCGCACATGCGGCCGAGTTCACCTTCAAGTACGCCAACAACCTGCCGGTCACCCACCCGATGAATGCGCGCGCCAAGGAAATGGCCGCTGCCATCGCCGAACAATCCAAGGGCCGCATCGAACTGCAGCTCTACCCCAACAACCAGCTGGGCACCGACACCGACATGCTTTCGCAGGTGCGTGCGGGTGCGATTGATTTCTTCACGCTCTCGCCGCTGATCCTTGGCACGCTGGTGCCGGCCGCGCAGATCTCCGGCATCGGCTTCGCCTTCAAGGATTACAGCCAGGTCTGGCCGGCCATGGATGGCGAGCTGGGTGCGCACGTGCGCAAGCAGATCGAAGCCAAGTCGACGCTGTTCGCCTTCGAGAAGATCTGGGACAACGGCTATCGCCAGATCACCAACAGCACCAAGCCCATCAAGGCGGCCGACGACCTCAAGGGCATGAAGCTGCGCGTGCCGCCCAGCCCGCTGTGGACCTCGATGTTCAAAGCCTTCGACGCGGCACCGACCTCGATCAACTTCGCCGAAGTCTATTCGGCCCTGCAGACCAAGATCGTGGAAGGCCAGGAAAACCCCATGGCCATCATCTCTACCGCCAAGCTCTACGAAGTGCAGAAATACTGCTCCATCACCAACCACATGTGGGATGGCTTCTGGTTCCTGGGCAACAAGAAATCCTTCGAGCGCCTGCCCAAGGACCTGCAGGACCTGATGGCCCGCCTCATCAACGAAGCCGCCATGAACCAGCGCGCCGACGTGCGCAAGCTCAACGATTCGCTGGTCGATGAAATGAAGGGCAAGGGCCTGGCCTTCAACAATGCCGACGCCGATTCCTTCCGCGCCAAGCTGCGCAGCGCCGGCTTCTATGCCGAGTGGAAAAAGAAGTTCGGTGACGAGCCTTGGACCCTGCTGGAGAAGTACACCGGCAAGCTGGCCTGAACGGTCCGTTTGCCGGGGCTCATCCCCGCATGAGCCCGTGCGCCGGAGCGTGGCCCTCGCAATGAGGGCTGCGCTCCCGCCCTGAATCCATTTCGCTGGAGCTTGATGATGGAAGCTGCAATGACTTACCGCGCCCCGGTCAACATGAACCCGGCTGCGCGCGCGCTGGTCGCATTCAATCGCATGGTGATGCACGTGGTCGGTGCCGTGGCCGCCGCCCTGGTGGTGGCCGAAACCGTGGTGCTGTTGACCGGCGTGATCTATCGCTATGCGCTGCATGATCCCCTGGTGTGGTCCGATGAACTGGCCTCGATCCTCTTCATCTGGCTGTCGATGCTGGGTGCCGTGCTGGCCCTGGATCGCGGTGAACACATGCGGCTCACCGCCATCATCAACAAGTGTTCCGAGAAGGGCCGCGTGTGGCTCGAAACGGTGGCGGCGCTGGTGGTCTGCATCTTCGTGCTGATGGTGATCCATCCGGCCGTGGACCATGCGGTCGAGCAGATGCCGATCACCACGCCGGCGCTGGAAATTCCCGATGGCCTGCGCGCCGCCGCCTTGCCGGTCGGCGCGATCCTGATGCTGCTGGCCGCAGTCTCGCGCATGGCGGCCATGACGACGATGCGCCTGCTGCTCTCCGCCTTGGCCGTGGTGGCCGTGATCGCGGGTGCGCTGTGGCTGGCCAAGCCCATGCTGCTGGGCATGGGCAATTACAACCTGATCGTGTTCTTCGTACTGCTGATCGGCGTATGCGTGGCCGGTGGCATTCCCATCGCGTTCGCTTTCGGTACGGCCACCATGGCCTATCTCGCCCTGGCCACCACGGCACCGCTGATGATCGTGGTCAGCCGCATGGATGAGGGCATGTCCAGCCTGATCCTGCTGTCGGTGCCGCTGTTCGTGCTGCTGGGCTCCTTGCTGGAAATGTCGGGTTTGGCCAAGACCCTGATCGACTTCATGGCCGCGTTGCTGGGCCATGTGCGCGGTGGCCTGCAATACGTGCTGCTGGGGGCGATGTTCCTGGTCTCCGGCATCTCCGGTTCCAAGGCGGCCGACATGGCAGCGATCGCCCCGGCGCTGTTCCCCGAGATGAAAAAGCGCGGCTCCAAACCGGAAGAACTGGTGGCGCTGCTCTCCTCCTCGGGTGCCATGACCGAGACCATTCCGCCGAGCCTGGTGCTCATCACCATCGGCGCGGTCTGCAGCGTCTCGATCACGGCACTGTTCATTGGCGGCCTGATGCCGGCGGCCATTGCCACCATCGCCATTGCGGTCGTGTGCTGGATGCGTGCGCGCCGCGAGCCGATGCCGGACGTGCAACGCGCGCCGGTTTCGCTGATCGTCAAGACCTTGATTGCGGCCATTCCTGCGCTGGCGCTGCCGATGCTCATCCGCGTGGCCGTCATCGAAGGCGTGGCTACGGCCACCGAAGTAGCCACCATCGGCGTGGCCTATACGGTGGTGGTCGGGCTGATCATGCACCTGTTCCTGAAGCACCTGAACTTCAAGCGGCTCTATCCCATGCTGATCGAATCGGCGGCCTTGTCGGGCGCCATCCTGCTCATCATCGGCATGGCCACCGCGATGGCCTGGGCACTCACGCAGTCGGGCTTCTCGGCCAAGCTGGTGGCGCTGATGCAGGGCGTGCCGGGCGGCGGTGCCGGGTTCCTGCTCATTACCATCGTCATCTTCATCGTGCTGGGCAGCCTGCTGGAGGGAATTCCCGCCATCGTGCTGTTCGGGCCGCTGCTGTTCCCGGTGGCGCGTTCGCTGGGCGTGCATGACGTGCACTATGCGATGGTGGTGATCCTGGCCATGGGCATCGGCCTGTTCGCCCCGCCATTCGGGGTCGGCTTCTACGCCGCCTGCGCCATCGGCAAGGTGTCGCCGGATGGCGTCTTCAACCGGGTCTGGGGCTACCTGGCCGCGCTGGTGGTGGCGCTGCTGGTGGTGGCCTTCGTACCCTGGATTTCCATCGGTTTCCTCTGATCCCCGCATCAGTCTTGCGCGCGATCGGGAAGCCTCCATGATTGACCTGCCAACGACGAATTAAAAACGGCGGCCCCACCTCCTTGCGGGGCCGCCTCCATCCACGGAGACAATATGAATCGCAATGATAGCGGCGCCCGCGTGGCGCTCGTGACGGGCGGAGCCATGGGCATCGGCGCCAGCATTTCCACGCAACTGGCCGCCAAGGGGCACACCGTCCTGGTGGCCGACATCAACCTGGAAGCGGCTGCCAAGACCGCCGATGCGCTGGTGGCTGCCGGGCATCGCGCAGCTGCGCTGCAGATGGATCTCGGTAGCGCGGACTCGATTGCCCAGGCCTTCGCCCACATCGAGAAGGATTACGGACGCTGTGACGTGCTGGTCAACAATGCGGGCGTGGCGCGCACGTATTCCTTCCTCGACTATCCCCTCGACAACTGGCTGCAGACCATGAACGTGAACGTGACCGGCGTGCTGCTGGCGGGCCAGCATGCGGCGCGGCTGATGGTCAAGCAAGGATGGGGGCGCATCGTCAACATCTCGTCGATCTCGGGCATCCGCGCCGGCGCCGGCCGCACGGCCTATGGCACCTCGAAGGCGGCGGTCATCGGGCTCACGCGCCAGATGGCCATCGAGCTGGCGCAGTACGGCATCACCGTCAACAGTGTCGCACCCGGTCCGGTGGATACGCCCATGACCCAGGCCATGCATTCGGAGCAGACGCGCGAGAGCTATTACCGCCTGGTCCCGATGCGCCGTTATGGCACCACCGATGAGATCGCCTCGGCGGTGTGCTATCTGGCGGCCGAAGAATCTGCCTACATCACCGGCCACGTGATTCCGGTCGATGGCGGTTTCGTCGCTGGTGGCGTGCTGGAAATCTGAGGGGACACCGATGGACAAGCTCATGCAAGGCAAGGCCATCATCGTCACCGGTGCCGGTTCGGTGGGCGCGGGCTGGGGCAACGGCAAGGCCGCCGCCGTGCTGTATGCGCGCGAGGGCGGCCGGGTGCTGGCGGTGGATCGCAGCATCGAAGCGGCATTGGAGACCCAGGAGATCATCCGCAGTGAAGGCGGCGAGTGTGAAGTGCTGGCGGCGGACGTCTCCCGCAGTGCCGATGTGAAAGCCATTGCGGACGCGGCCATGGCGCATTTCGGGCGGGTCGACGTGTTGCACAACAATGTCGGCATCGCCGAGGTGGGCGGGCCGGTGGAGACCAGCGAAGAAAGCTGGAACCGGCTGGTGGCGGTCAACCAGACCAGCCTGTTCCTGACGCACAAGCATGTGCTGCCGATCATGGAAAAGCAGGGGAAGGGCGCCATCGTCAACATCTCCTCGATGGCGGCTTTGCGCTGGATCGGTTTTCCCTACCTGGGTTATACGGCGACCAAGGCGGCGATCCTGGCCTTCACCAAGAACGTGGCGATGCAGTATGCGCCCATGGGCATCCGCGCCAATTGCGTGCTGCCCGGCATGATGGATACGCCGATGATCCGCGAGCCGCTCAAGGCTTCCTATGGGGGCGACATCGAGGAAATGCGCGCCAAGCGCAATGCGCAATGCCCGATGGGCTTCATGGGGGATGCGTGGGACGTGGCGCATGCCTCGCTGTTCCTGGCTTCCGACCGCGCGCGCTACATCACGGGGCTGGACATGATTGTCGATGGCGGGCTGTCGCTGCGGTGTGTCGGATGAGTGCGGCCGGTTGAAGCTTGTTTGTTGACCGTGGCCAGGCGGGCGTGGAAGCCGACCTGCTACGGTTTGATGCCCGGGCGTCCAAGAGCGTCCGGGCTTTTTTCATTGTTGCGGCGGTGATGAAACTTGTCTCCTGGAGGAAATTCGCCTATCTTGTTCGCTTGTTTAGACAAAAAATGGCATGAAAAGGGATTAAGAATGCTGCTCGAATTCGGATTCAAGAACTTCTTGTCCTTCAAGGAAGGGACGTCGATTTCCTTCAAGCTGGATTCCAAGACACCGGAGGCGGTCCGTTCGGGACGCGACTTCGCCACAGTCATGTGCGTAAAAGGCGCCAATGGCAGCGGCAAGACGCACCTCTTGAAAGCGCTCGCTTTTATCGGCAGTTTTGCCTCCAGTTCGTTCAGCGAAAACCCTGACGCCGAGATTGCGATCGATCCTTTTTTCTCTTCCAAGAAAACCACCGAGTTTTACGTTGAATTTCGCACGGATGAGGCGCAGTACTTGTACGAACTGTCGGTGACCAGGAAGAAGGTGGTCCGTGAAGCGCTCTATGAGACAGTCAAGCGCAAGACCTTGTTGTTCGAGCGTCTTGGCGACGAGGTGCATCCTGTGAAGCGCCTCCATTACCTGTCTTCCATCAAGATCCGTTCCAATGCCTCGGTGATCTCGATTTCGAATCAGCACGGAGGCGATGCGCTCAAGGGCGTGCACCAATTCTTCAGCCGCATCCGCTTCAATGTCACGCAGTCCGGATTCTCCACACGCGGAAGAATTTTCGACTCCAACACGGTGTCACGATTTTTTGTCGATCAACCTGTCTATCTGCGGCAAGCAGTGCAATTCCTGCAGGAGTGCGACGTCGGCATTTCCGATATCACCATCTCTGTCGAGGAAGCCGTCGACAAGGAAAAGCGCTATTTTCCGGTCTTCCATCACAAAGTGGGCAACAAGACCGAAATGGTCACACCCAGTACTGAATCGAGCGGAACGCTTTATCTCTACCGCCTGATGCTGGCGTATTTCCTCACCATTGCCGAGGGCAGCGTCCTGGTGCTCGATGAATTCGATATCTACCTGCATCCCCATATCCTGCCCAAGATCCTGCGCCTTTTCCTGGATGAGGAGATCAATGGCCATGGCGCGCAGTTCCTCTTCAGTGCCCACAACTCGGAAATTCTCGATATCTGCGGCAAGTATCGGACCTATCTGGTCAACAAGGAAAACAACGCCAGTTATGCTTACCGACTCGATGAGATCCCTGGGGAAATGCTCCGCAATGACCGGTCCATCATTCCTGTGTATAACGAAGGCAGAGTAGGGGGAGTTCCGCGCTTATGACGAGGTTCAAGAATCAGGCCAAGCAGAATTTCCTGGCGTCTATACCGACGTGCAGCATCGAGCATCCTTCAGACAGCTTGTCGGCGCGATGCAAATTCAACTTCTCGTATTTCGAGCATCAGGCTGCGGGCCAAGATTTCAGCCAGTGGTCCAAGGAGCAGCTGGTGGCCTTCATGCAAAAGCTCAAGGAATTCACGCGGGAATCGCTGGACTACTGGACCAGGCAGCCTGTTGGCAAGACCGGAAGCGTGTTGTCCTTGTATGGCGGTTTTCCGGCACGTTCCGAATTCGTCCATCCCAAGCATGTGCCGCACGAGGCATGTTGGGCGCGCTTTCGGCTGGATTGGTCGTCACGGCTTTGCGGCTTTGTCATTCCCAAGGCGTATGCGTGCAAGCAGCACAACGGCTACGCATTTTGCGCCAATACCTTCTACGTGGTCTTCCTTGATGACCATCACAAGTTTTATCTGAGCAAAGATCGCGGCTACTGATTGTGAGCAGGGCCTAGCCGGTCCGCATCCTCCCCCACACCTCGACCGCCGTCTGGGCAAACGTCCGTATGCAGGGATTGGTATTCTCCCGGTTCCAGATCACCGCCACCTCCACTGTCGGCGCACCGATGAGCGGCTTGAAGACCGTGGTGTCCAGGTGCATGGCCTGCATCGAGGTCGGCACCAGGGCCACGCCCAGGCCTTCGCCGACCAGGTTGACGATGGTCTGCTGCAGGTTGGTCTCCAGCACGATGCGCGGACGGAAACCATGCAGCTGGCAATGCTGCTGGATCAGGTCATACACCACCGGCGCAATCGGGCGCGGGATGCTGATGAAGGCATCCTCGGCCAGCTCGGCGGCCGAGATCTCGGGCTTGTGCGCTAGCCGGTGCCCGCGCGGCAGCACCGCCAGCAAAGGTTCGGCATAGATGGTGTGGCTGTCGAGCCGGCGGCAATCCTCAGGGCGATACATGATGCCCACGTCGATCTTCTCATCCTCGATGTCGGTGGCCAGCAGGTTGGGCACATATTCGCTCAGGCGCATGTCCACCTCCGGATAGGCCGCCGAATAATGCCGCGTCACCGCCGGCAAGATGTTGTAGGCCGAGGACATCATGAAGCCCACCTTCAGCGCGCCGCTCTGCCCGGTGCTGGAGGAGGCCACATTGCGTTTGGCCCGCTCCAGTGCCTTGAAAATTTCTGTGGTGTCGCGATAAAAATATTTGCCCGCCGCCGTCAGCTGGATGGCCCGTTTGCTGCGGTCGAACAATTGCGCCCCCAACTCCTTCTCCAGCGCCGCAATCTGCCGTGTCAGCGGCGGTTGGGAGATATGCAGCAGCGCTGCGGCGCGTCCGAAATGCAGGGTTTCTGCTACGGTGCGGAAATAGGTGAGGTGTCTCAATTCGATCATTTGATACCTTCAAGGTATTGATTCTGTCTGTACATTGTATTGGAAGTCATGGGTCGGACTGGCTATTCTTTGCCGCAGACGTGCCGTTGCGACACGTCTCCGGGCCCGCCAAAGGCGGGTTCCCGCGCACAAAGAACCGGTCCCGAGGGAAGCCGGCTCGATAAAAAAAGCAGTCCAAGACAGGAGACCATCATGCCGACCACCCCGGTAGCGCAGCCCTTGCCTGACAGTGACGTTTGCCTCACCCCCGCACCTCCTGCAGCTTCCCCGCGCCACGCGCCGCGCTATCGCGACATCGATCAGCTCGCCGCCGGCGACGCGCTCATGCGCGACCTGGTCGAGCGTGGCAAGCGCCTGATCGATCGCGGCATTCCCGTGCTGATCCTGGGCGAGACCGGTACCGGCAAGGAATACCTCGCGCGTGCCCTGCATGACTACAGTGCGCGCCGCCGCGCCAGCTGGATCGCCATCAACTGCGCCTCCATCCCCGAGAGCCTGGCCGAAAGTGAATTGTTCGGCTACGTCAAGGGGGCCTTCTCGGGTGCGCTGCCCGGTGGCATGAAGGGAAAGGTCCAGCAGGCCGATGGCGGTACGCTCTTCCTCGATGAAATCGGTGACATGCCCTTCGCCCTGCAGACGCGCCTCTTGCGCGTACTCTCCGAACGCGAAGTGATTCCGCTGGGCGCATTGCGTCCGGTACCGGTGGATGTGCAACTGATCTGCGCCACCCACCAGGACCTCAAAACCCTGGTCGCCGAAGGCCGTTTCCGCGAAGACCTGTATTACCGCATCGCCGGTGGCGTGCTGCGCCTGCCGGCCCTGCGCGAGCGTAGCGACCGACGCGCGCTGGTGATGCAGATGATTGCCGATGAGCTTGGCCAGGCGGCCGACGAGAGCGTGATCGATCCCGCCGCCCTGCAGCGCCTGCTGGCCTATCCCTGGCCCGGCAACCTGCGGCAGTTGCACGCGGTGATCCGCTACAGCTGCGCCGTCATGAATGACGGCCGCATCACCCTGCGTGACCTGCCCGAAGAACTGATGCAGTTCCAGCCCGTGACACTGGCGCAGGTGCTGCCGCTGCACCGCCCGGCATCGCCCCCGTCCGCCGACGGCAGCAGCCCGGCCAGTGCTGCCGAGCCAGGGCGCGATGAACGCACCCGCGTCATTGAAGCCTTGAACGGCAGCCGCTGGAACATCTCCGCCGCCTCGCGGCAGCTGGGCATGTGCCGGGCCTCGCTGTACCGCAAGCTGCGCCAGCTGGAGATCCCCCATGTGAGGGATCAGGCCATGCCTGCGCATGCCGCCTATGCGGTCGCCTGAAACGGTATAAATCATTTGTACCCTCGCTTGTACCCTCGCTAGTGCCCGGCAAGAGCGCATCCTGCGGCGCTCTTGCCAGCATTAAATTTATGTTAATGCTCGCGCGTTTGTCATTCACTTGAAATAAATGCCCGCTACCCTCAGCGAGTCAAAAAGGGACAAGCGAAGGTGCCAGTCTCGGCACCATGATCAAGCGGGTGGGGATTGCTTAAGCCGTTATCGTTCGAGCCACAAGGGCTGCTGACCAGACTGCTCGCGGGCAGGGGTGTGTCGGCGGGGATGGTGCTGCTCGCCGTGGGCGCGTTGTCGCTGCTGTGGTATTTCACGCTGATCCGCATCGAGAACGAAAAACAGCTGGCCATCGCCGGCTCGGTTGCCGACAGCCGCAACGTGGCCGCCATCGTCTCGGCCAATCTCGATGAAGTGTTGGGCAAGACCCTGCTGTATTCGCGCATCGGGCAATCCATGCTCAATGGCGAACAATCGTCCTCGGCGTATTTCAATCCGCTCTTCAATGGCGACTCGGCCTACCTGCGCGTAGCCATGTTCGATGCGCGCGGGCGGCTGGTCTACTCCTCGGCGCGGCAGAAGAGTGAGCCTGAGCTGAGCCGTCTCATCAATGCCGGTTTCATGAGTACGCTCACCGGTACCGGCCAACAGAACCAGATGATCATCAAGCCGCCCATGAACCGCGACGGCTACAGCTGGCGGGTGCCGCTGCTCATCCCGCTGCAGGATGGCAAGGGGGCCTTGCAGGGATTTTTCGCGGCCATCCTTGACCTGGGCTATTTCCTCAAGACCTATGAAGAGGTCAGCGTCGATGGCGCCAGCCGCATCGAGATCATCAACACCGCAGGCTTGCAGCTGGCCGAGCTGTCCGGCGGCATCCTCTCGGGCGGCTCCAATTACGCCGGGCAGGAGTACGCCACCTTCCTGCTCACCGGCAAGGGCGATGGGCTCATCCATGCACTGCGTCCCGGCGACGCGGCCCAGCACGTGGGCGTGCAGCGCCGGCTGGCGCATTACCCGCTGGCGGTGGTGGTCAGCCGCGACCAGCAGGTGCTGCTGGGCAAGCTGTGGCCGGCGCACCGGCAGTATTACCTGCAGGCCATCCTGATCTCGCTCCTGGTAGTGGTGCTCTCCGGCGGACTGATCACCATGGCGCACCGGCGCCGCTTCCTCTACGAGAAGCTGCTCTTTTCGGAGCGCGAGAAGAGCGGCCTGATCCAGCAGCTGGAACAGGAAAAAAGCCGCGCCTACCAGCTGGCCTCGCACGACTACCTGACCGGCATCCCCAACCGCATGCTGTTCCACGAACTGGCCGCCACCGAACTCTCACGGGCGCGACGCAGCCGCAACCTGTATGCGCTGTTCTTCCTCGACCTCGACAAATTCAAGCTCATCAACGATACCCAGGGCCATGCCGTGGGCGATGCGCTGCTGCAGGAAGTGGCGCGCCGCCTGCGCGCGGCCGTGCGTGAATACGACCTGGTGGCGCGCCTGGGCGGCGATGAATTCGTGGTGCTGGTGTCCGAGATCCGCAGCGAGGAGGTCGTCGCCGAGATCGCCGACAAGCTGGTTGAAACCCTGCGCGCACCGTACCCCGACCTGCTGGGCTGCGAGGTGCAGACCGCGCCCAGCATCGGCATCGCCCTCTATCCGCGCGATGGCCAGAACATCACCACGCTGATGACCAATGCCGACTCGGCCATGTACACCGCCAAGAGCGCCGGCAGCGGCCTCTATCGCTTCTACGATGCCTCGCTCAATGCGATTGCGGTGCGCGGGCTGGAGTTGCTGGGACGCTTCCGCCAGGCGCTCAAGGAAAACGAATTCTGCCTGCACTACCAGCCCAAGGTGGCCCTGCAGGATTATCGCGTGGTCGGCGTCGAAGCCCTGATCCGCTGGCAGCATCCCGAGCACGGCCTGATCTATCCCGGTGAATTCATCGGCTTGGCCGAGACCCATGACCTGGTCCAGCCGCTGGGTCACTGGATCATCGAGGCGGTGTGCCGCCAGCTGGCGCAATGGCGCGACGCGGGCCTGCCGCTGGTGCCGGTGGCCATCAATGTCTCGGCCAAGCAGTTGAATGACCAGCGCCTCATCGCCACCGTGCGCGAATCGCTGCAGCGCCATCAGCTGAGCGCGCAATGGCTGGAGATCGAGGTCACCGAAAGCTGCTTCATCACCGACCTGGAGCAGGCGCGCCAGACCCTGGAGAAGCTGCGCGACGAAGGCTTGCGCATCTACCTGGACGACTACGGCACCGGCTATTCGAGCCTCAGTCACATCAAGGCGCTGCCGGTGTATGCGCTCAAGATCGATCGCTCCTTCGTGCGCGACATCCGCAACGACAACAGCGACGGCATGATCGTCGCCTCCACCGTCACGCTGGCACGCAATCTCGGACTGAAGGTGGTGGCCGAGGGCGTGGAGACGCGCGAACAACTGATGCATCTCAAACTGATGGGCTGCGACGAGGTGCAGGGCTTCTACCTGCAGCGCCCGGTCGCCGCCGCGCAGCTGGCGCCGCTGCTGGAGAAAGGCTGGTTCGATTTCACATGAAGACCTTCTTCGCCACGTTGGCCCTGGCGGCTGTCACGGGCTGCATGATCTGCACCGCCAATCCCGCCATGGCCGCCCCCAAGGCAGCCTGCGAACGGCCGCAGCGGCTGCGCTTTTCCTTCGTGCCGCAGGGGCGCGACATCGACCAGCAGTCCGCCTTCGGCCCGCTGGTGGAGGAACTGCGCGAGCGGCTGAAGATGCCGGTGGACGTGATCGTCCCCACTTCCTACGGCGGGGTCATCGAGGGGCTCATTGCCGGTGCCATCGATGTGGCGCGGCTGGGGCCGGCGTCCTACGTGACGGCGCGCAAGGGCGATCCGCAGATCACGCCCTTTGCTTCGATGGAGCAGGTGGAACCCAATTTTGCGGCGCAGGGCGGCGTGTCGTCGGTGTATTACGCGCTGCTGATCACGCGCCAGCAGGGCCCGTATGACAGCGTGGCCTCGCTCAAGGGACGCGTGTTGGCCCTGGCCGATCCGGACAGCACCTCGGGCGCGCTGATCCCGCGCCATCTCTTTGCGCGCCAGTACAAGCTGCAGTTCGACCAGTATTTCTCGCGCATCGGCTATTCAGGCAATCATGAGAAATCCGTCATGGCCGTGCTGAACCACAATGCCGATGCGGCTTTCGTGGCCAGTACCAATCTCTCGCGCATGATCAGCGACGGCCAGCTCAAGAAGAGCGATGTGCGGGTACTATGGCGTTCCGGGGCGATTCCCTTCGACCCCTTCGTCTATCGGGGCCAGCTGTGCACCGATATCCGCAACAAGATCCGCGAGGTCTTCCTGGACAAGAACGCGCTGCGTGTGAAACTGTCCCTGGACAACCTGCGCGCCACCCACTTCGTGCCGGTGCGTGACGCGGATTACCAGATCATCCGTGCATTGCCGTAAGGGCGCACTGCACGGCGCTTTGCAGGAGAGAAGCTGTGCCCAAGGTGTTCGTCTATGGTTCGCTCAAGCGCGGGCAATCCAATGCCTTCATGATGGAAGGCGCGCAATTCGTGGCACCGGCCCGCAGCGTGCAGTGCTGGCGGCTGGTGGCCCTGCCGCATTATCCGGCGCTGGTGCGGGAGGAGGGCCCTTGCCGCATCACGGGTGAAGTGTGGGAAGTGCCCGAGACGATGATGGCCGAACTGGACCGCTTCGAGGAAGTGCCGGTGCTCTATACGCGGCAGGAGATCGAGGTGGAGCTTGAAGGGCAGGAAGGCCGGACGGCGGATCGCTTGCTGATGGCCCATGCGTATTTCATGCCGACCGTGCTGGCGGCCGCCGGGCGCGAGTTGCGCGAGGGCCGCTGGCCGGCATGAAGCGTCACCGCATTCACTCGGCCAGCAGGGTTTCGATATCGGAAATCATTTCCTCGGGACGCGTCTGCGGTGCATAGCGCTTGAAGACGGTGCCGTCACGGCGGACCAGGAACTTGGTGAAATTCCATTTGATGGCCTTGCTGCCCAAGAGGCCCGGCGCTTCCTTCTTCAGGTACTGGTAAAGCGGATCAGCCTGTTCGCCATTGACATCGATCTTGGCAAAGAGCGGAAAGCTCACCCCGTAATTCTTTTCACAGAAGGCCCCGATCTCCTCGGCATTGCCCGGCTCCTGCGCCCCGAACTGGTTGCAGGGGAAGCCCATCACTTCCAGCCCGCGCGCGTGGAACTGGCGATGGATGGCTTCCAGGCCGTTGTATTGCGGGGTGAAGCCGCACTTGCTGGCGGTATTGACGATGAGCAGCACCTTGCCGCGCAGCTGTTCGAGCGGGAAGGGCGTCTGGTCGGCCAGCCTGGGCTGGAAATCGTAGAGAGTGGTCATGGATCATTCCTTGGCGCATGCAGCGATGTGGCCGCCATTCTAAACCGCAGCGGGTGGGCTTGCTTGGGGCTCGCGCTGCGGCCATCAGCCGGTCATGCCCTGTGCGCGTGCCGTCGCCACGCTGATGCGTCCCTGCTGGACCAGGCCGGCGAGGCTCCCCTGCAGCGTCTGCATGCCCTGCGCGGCACCGGCCTGCATGGCCGAGAGCAGCTGCGCGCTGCGTCCTTCGCGGATCAGGTTGCGCACAGCCGGCGTGGCCACCAGCACCTCATGGGCGGCCACGCGTGCGGCGCCGTCGGCGGCCGGCAGCAGGACCTGGGCGATCACGCCCTGCAGGGCCTCGGCCAGCAGGGCGCGTGCGGTGTCCTTCTCGCCTTCGGCGAAGGCGTCGATGATGCGGTCCACTGCCCGTGCGGCCGAGGCTGCATGCAGCGTGGCCAGCACGAGGTGGCCGGTCTCGGCGGCCGTCAGTGCCAGGCGGATGGTTTCCGTATCACGCAGCTCGCCCACCAGCAGGACATCGGGATCTTCGCGCAGTGCCGCCCGCAGGGCCTGCGCGAAGCCGGCCACGTGGGTGCCGATCTCGCGCTGGCTGACCAGGGCGCGACAGGGCGCGTGCAGGTATTCGATCGGATCTTCAAGCGTGAGGATGTGGACCGGGCGCGTCTCATTGATGAGCCGCACCATCGCCGCCAGGGTGCTGCTCTTGCCCGAGCCGGTCGGCCCGCTCACCAGCACCAGGCCGTGCGCTCGCATGGCCAGTTCGGCGCAGGCGCCGGGTGCACCCAGCTCAGGCAGCGCCGGCGGCTCCTGGCGCAAAGGGCGGATGGCGGCGGCCGGGCCGCGTTGCTGGTGGAAGGCGTGGATGCGGAAGCGGCCCAGTCCCGGCAGCGCCAGGGCGAAGTCGCAGTCGGCGCCGGCGCAGTAGCGTGGCTGCAGGGGCGCGGGCATCACCGCCAGCAGGGACTGCTGCAGGTGAGGGCCGTCCAGCGGTTGCAGGTTGACGCGGCGTATCGCCCCGTGGACCCGCAACAGGGGCGCAAGCCCCGCACAAAGATGCAGATCGGAAGCCTGATTCCTGACGGCAAATGCCAGTAGGGTGGCAATGTCCATTTATAATCCCGGCAAGGTTGGACCAACAATATCGTTATCTCCCTGCAGGCTGCCCCTTCCGGCTCCCGGATTATGTCGTCAATCGCTCAACACTTGCAACACGTGCAACAACAGATCGCCCAGGCCGCCGGCCAGGCCGGGCGGGCGCCGTCCTCGGTGCAACTGCTGGCCGTTTCCAAGACGTTCGGACCGGAGGCGGTGGCCGAAGCAGTGGCCGCCGGCCAGCGTGCCTTCGGAGAAAATTATTTGCAGGAAGCGCTCGACAAGATCGCCGCGCTCCCCGCCCTGGTGCCGGATACGCCACTGGAATGGCATTTCATCGGCCCCATCCAGAGCAACAAGACCCGGCCCATCGCCGAGCACTTCGATTGGGTGCATTCGGTGGACCGTCTCAAGATCGCCCAGCGCCTGTCGGAACAGCGGCCCGAGGAACTGGGGCCGCTCAACATCTGTCTGCAGGTCAACATCAGCGCCGAAGCCAGCAAGAGCGGCCTGAGCCCGGAGGAATTGCCCGAGGTCGCGGCCCAGGTGGCGCAACTGCCCCGGCTGCGCTTGCGTGGCCTGATGGCGATCCCGGCGCCCAGCGACGAGATGAAGCAACAGCGCGCCGCCTTTGCGGCGGTTCGCGGCCTGTATGAACAATTGCGCGCCGGTGGACTGCCCATGGACACTCTGTCCATGGGCATGTCGGCCGACCTGGAGGCGGCGGTGGCCGAAGGGGCCACCATCGTGCGGGTTGGCAGCGCCATCTTCGGGGCGCGGCATTACGCGTGACGGTGGCGCGACGGGGCCGGGAATGGCCCCTATGAAGTTTTGAACCCAACGGCAACAGCCTCAAACAAAGACACAAGGAGCGGAAGTGAAGATAGCGT
This sequence comes from Herbaspirillum sp. CAH-3, assembly GCF_009668275.1. Classification (NCBI taxonomy): domain Bacteria; kingdom Pseudomonadati; phylum Pseudomonadota; class Betaproteobacteria; order Burkholderiales; family Oxalobacteraceae; genus Herbaspirillum; species Herbaspirillum sp. CAH-3. The sequence continues at coordinate 87,209 of NZ_VSWE01000003.1, forward strand.
TCATCGGCGGCGGCAACATGGCAGCGGCATTGATCGGCGGCCTGGCCGGCAAGGTCGCCGCAGCAGAAGACATCCACGTGGTCGATCTCAATGCCGATGCGCTGCAGGCGCTCAAGGACAAGTTTGGCGTGGCCACCGCGCAATCCATCGATGGCGCCATCGCCAACGTGGATGTGGTGGTGCTGGCAGTCAAGCCGCAGCAGATGCGCGAGGTGGTGGCCAGCTTGAAGCCCTTCATCGGGGCCCAGCTGATCGTCTCGATTGCCGCCGGCATCCGCATGGTGGACCTGTCGCGCTGGCTCGACGGCCACCAGGCCATCGTACGTGCCATGCCCAACACCCCGGCCTTGATCGGCAAGGGCATCTCCGGCGTGGTGCCGCATGCGCAGGTCTCGACCCTGCAGCGCGCGCAGGCCGATTCCATCCTCAAGGCCGTGGGCGAGACCCTGTGGCTGGACAGCGAAGAAAAGCTGGATGCCGTCACCGCCGTCTCGGGCAGCGGCCCGGCCTACGTGTTCTACTTCCTCGAAGCGATGGAGCAGGCGGCGGCCCAGTTGGGCCTGTCGCCGGAAGACGGCCTGCAACTGGCCAAGGCGACCTTCGCCGGTGCTACCGAACTGGCGCGCCGCTCCGAAGAGTCCGTGGCCACGCTGCGTGAACGCGTCACCTCCAAGGGTGGCACCACCTATGCCGCGCTGACCAGCCTGGAGCAATCGGGGGTCAAGGGCGCCATCGTGCAGGCCCTGCAAGCCGCCGCCCATCGCAGCAAGGAGCTGGGCGACGAGTTCGGCAAGGCCTGATGGGACAGGCTTACCGCTTCCTCGGCCTGCTGGCGGCCTTGCCGCTGGCCAGCGTGCTGATGCTCTCCGGCTGCGCCTCTACGGCTGACAGCGACGGTTATTACACGGTCAAGCGCGGCGACACGCTCTACAGCATCGGCCGCGACTTCGACCAGAGTCCGGCCAACCTGCGCACCTGGAACCGCCTGCGCAATCCCGATGACCTTGAAGTCGGCCAGCGCATCCTGGTGCGCCCGCCGGCTGGTGTGGTGGCCCGTACCGGTGCCGGGCAGACGCCGCGTGCATCCGCCTCTTCCGGGGCCGACACCACGCCGCGCAAGAATGCCGGCAAGCCCGCCGCCAAGCCTGCACCCAAGGCGCAGGACGATGACGACGCACCGGCCCCGGCCGATGCCAAGCTGGACTGGATGTGGCCCACGCAGGGCAAGTCCGCGCCCAGCGCCGACAGCTACAAGAAGGGCATCGACATCGCCGGCACCCAGGGCCAGACGGTGGTGGCTGCTGCAGCGGGCAAGGTCACCTATGCCGGTCACGGCATCCGCGGCTACGGCAACATGGTGATCATCAAGCACACGCCGCAGCTGCTGTCGGTGTATGCGCACAATGCGACGATCACGGTCAAGGAAGGCCAGATGGTCACGCGCGGCCAGCAGATCGCCACCATGGGCAACAGCGACACCAACAAGGTCAAGCTGTATTTCGAAATCCGCCGCAACGGCAAGCCGGTCAACGTGATGGCGCTGCTGCCGGCGCGTTGAGGCTGACGGAGACGCAGGCACGTTGCCGGCTTCAATCCCATCAAGAATCAGGAATCCACATGGCCAAACTGGAAGATATCGTACGCCGGCAGAAGACCGGCGCCACCTTCGTTATCAGCGCACAGATGCTGCAGATGACCCCACGCGACTTCGATGCGTTAGCCCAGGTCTGGGACGACGAGGGCGGCCCCGGCTTCAACGTGGCCGGGGTGCCGTTTCGGGTGGTGGTGGAAGGGGAGTTCCTCATCAGCCGGGTGACGGTGGTGAGGACGACGGCTGAGGTGTGAAAGAAGCTCAGCCCTTGCGCTGCAAGCGATATACCACCGTATCCAGCGCCTGCAATCCGCGCTCCAGGAACTTGGGTTCCTTCTCCAGGATATCGCGCCGGTCGATGGCCACGGCGTCGCTATGGGGCGCGTACAGGCGCAGCACTTCTTCTTCGGCTACCGAGAACGGCGGCCCTTCCATTTTTTCCTGATCGTATTCCAGCGTGATCAAGAGGCTGCGTGCCTGCGCTGGCAGCCGTCCATAGATCTCTTCCACGTAGCGCGCACGCATGTCCGGGGGCAGGGCGATGAGGGCGGCGCGGTCATAGGCGCCGGCACAGTTGGCCAGGGTGGCATCCTCCAGCGCGAAGATGTCGCCGCAGATCAGTTCGATCTGTCCCGCCACGTAATGGCGGCCCTGCGCGCTTTCATGCACCACCGGGGACAGCTGGTGTTCGCTGAAGAACTGGGTGATGGCCAGTTCCGACAACTCCACCCCCAGCACGCGATGGCCCTGTTCGGCCAGCCACAGCATGTCCAGCGACTTGCCGCACAGGGGTACCAGCACCGTGCTGCCGGCCGGCAGCGCCAGTTGCGGCCAGTATTTCTGCAGCAGCGGCGTCACCCGCGACTGGTGAAAATGCGTGCGTCCGTCGCGCCAGCGTTCGAGCCAAAATTCCGCTTTCATCCCGTTTCCTTTGAGTTTACGCCAGGCAGACGCAGTGCCCGGCATGCATCAATGCATTGGCGCATCAGCGCATCAGGTAATCGAGCGCGACACCGGCGAAGATCGCCGCGCCCAGCCAGTTGTTGTTGTTGAAGGCCGCGAAGCAGCGCATGCGGTCGCGTTCGCGGATCAGGGTGTAGTGATACACGGCAAAGCCGCAAGCCACCAGCATGCCCGCCGCAAACCACAGGCCCAGTCCGTATTGCAGGCCCACCACCCAGATCAGCGCCAGTGCCACCACGTAGCACAGCATGATGGCCGCGACATCGTAGCGGCCAAACGTGATGGCCGAGGTCTTGATGCCGATCTTGAGATCGTCGTCGCGGTCCACCATCGCATACTCGGTGTCATAGGCCACCGCCCAGAAGATGTTGGCCACCAGCAGCACCCAGGCCGCCAGCGGCACGCTGCCGGTCACGCTGGCAAATCCCATCGGAATGCCGAAGCCGAAGGCAATGCCCAGGTAAGCCTGGGGAATGGCGAAGAAACGCTTGAAATACGGATAGCTGCCCGCGATGATCACGGCCGCCACCGACAGTTGCAGCGTGAGCGCATTGAGCGGCAGGATCAGCAGGAAGGACACCAGCGCCAATACGCCCGCCACCATCAGCGCTTCCCACGATTTGATCTTGCCGGAGGTGAGGGGCCGCTGTTCGGTACGCTTGACGTGCCGGTCGAAGTCGCGGTCGGCATAGTCGTTGATGGCGCAGCCGGCCGAACGCATCAGTACCGTGCCCAGCACGTAGATCACCAGGATGCGCCAGTCGGGAACGCCGCCCGAGGCCAGCCATAGTGCAATGAGCGTGGGCCACAGCAAGAGCAGGATGCCGATGGGTTTGTGGGCGCGCACCAGCAGCGCGTAAAGCCTGAGCCTGTCCATGGAATGTCCGCAAAATCGAAAGTCCGCATTATAATTCGCGTCGCCGTTCCCGCACTGTCGTGCTTTTCAACGTTCGCTCTGCGGATGAGCTGACAAAGCGCTGACAGGGAGGGCGGTTCAGCCACACCCCAGCAGAACTTATAAAAACGAATTCTTATTTTCCGAGACATCCCCGGGTTTCGTGCTGCACGGCCACATGCATTTCTTTTGCCCAAAGCCGGCAGTGCGGCTAATGTAACGCGGCTGTCATGGAGCGTTGTTAGCATCAAAACCCCTTTTTTCGAGAGGTCCCCTCTGATGAACATGATGAAAACGCTGATCGCGACCGGTGTCCTGGCGACGATCACTTCCTCTGCCTTCGCTGCAACCGAGATCACCTGGTGGCATTCCATGACCGGCGCCCTGGGCGAACGCGTCAATGCCCTGGCCGACGACTTCAACAAGACCCAGGGCGATTACAAGATCGTGCCGGTCTACAAGGGGACCTACGACGAATCGATGTCGGCTGCCATCGCCGCCTATCGTGCCGGCAATGCGCCCAGCATCCTGCAGGTGTTCGAAGTGGGCACGGCCACCATGATCTACGCCAAGGGCGCGGTCAAGCCGGTGTATGAAGTGATGCAGCAGGCCGGCGAGAAGTTCGACCAGAACGCCTACGTGCCTGCAGTGGCCGGTTACTACTCGACCCCGAAGGGCATGATGTCTTTCCCCTTCAACAGCTCCACCACCATCATGTTCTACAACAAGGACATGTTCGCCAAGGCTGGCCTGGATCCCGAAAAGCCGCCCGTCACCTGGCAGGAATTCGTCGGCATGGCTGCCAAGATCAAGGCCAGCGGTGCATCGTGTGCTTACACCACGACCTGGCAATCCTGGGTGCATTTGGAATCGTTTTCAACCTGGCACAACGTTGAGCTGGCCACCAAGAACAACGGCTTCGGCGGCCTCGATGCGCGCCTGAAGATGAACAGCCCCCTGCACGTGCGCCACATCGAAAACCTGTCCAACTGGGCCAAGCAGGGCTACTTCACCTATGCTGGCCGCAAGGACGAAGGCAATGCCAAGTTCAATGCAGGCGAGTGCGCCATCATCACCGGCTCATCCTCGGCCTATGCGGATATCCGCAAGAACGCCAAGTTCAAGTTCGGCGTGGCCACCCTGCCGTATTACAACGACGTGCAGGGCGCACCGCAGAACACCGTCATCGGCGGTGCCTCGCTGTGGGTCATGAACGGCAAGAAGGGCGACGAGTACAAGGGCGTGGCCAAGTTCTTCAGCTACCTCTCCAAGCCGGAAGTGGCCGCCAAGTGGCACCAGGACACCGGCTACCTGCCGGTGACCAAGGCCGCTTACGAGCTGACCAAGAGCTCCGGTTTCTATGAGCGCAATCCGGGCACCGACGTGGCCGTCAAGCAGATGATCGTCAAGACCACCGAGAAGTCGCGCGGCCTGCGCCTGGGCAACTACGCCCAGGTCCGTACCGTCTTCGACGAGGAACTGGAAAACGTCTGGACCGGCAAGAAGACCGCCAAGGAAGCCCTGGACTCCGCCGTCAAGCGCGGCGACGAATTGCTGGCCCGCTTCGAGAAGGCCAACAAGGGCAACCAGTAAGCCTCATCAGCAACACCTCCCGTCCCGCCTGAACGCGGTGACGGGGCAGGAACCGGCGGTGTGCTCCGTGATCGCGGAGAGCAGCGCCGGCTTCCGTTTTGGGATGTCAGGAAGCTGACATCCGCTTTTCGATTCATTCAACTTCTGCGGCCGGGCGATCCCCGGCTGGAACGATCGTGGAAAAACGCGCGCGATTCACTTCAAAGTGGTTGCCCTATCTGCTGGTGGCACCGCAGATCATCATCACTTTGCTGTTCTTTTTCTGGCCGGCCATCCAGGCTTTATATCAGTCGATGCTGCTGCAGGATGCCTTTGGCGGCTATTCCGAATTTGTCTGGTTCGACAATTTCAAGACGCTCTTTGCCGATCCGACCTATCTTGAATCCTTCCGCACCACGGCGCTCTTCTCGGCGCTGGTGGCCTTCTTCGGGCTGGCGCTCTCGCTGCTGCTGGCGGTCTTCGCCGACCGCGTGCGCCGTGGCGCCTCGGTCTACAAGACCTTCCTGATCTGGCCTTATGCGGTCTCGCCGGTGGTGGTGGGGGTGCTGTGGATGTTCCTGCTGAGTCCCTCGCTGGGCATCCTCTCGCACGTGCTGGCCTGGCTGGGTTTGCCGTGGGACTACATGATCAATGGCACCCACGCGATGATCCTCATCGTCATTGCCGCCATCTGGAAACAGATCAGCTACAACTTCCTGTTCTTCCTGGCCGGCCTGCAATCGATTCCCAAGTCGCTCATCGAAGCGGCGGCCATCGACGGTGCGGGGCCGGTCAAGCGCTTCTTCACCATCGTCTTCCCGCTGATCTCGCCGACCACGTTCTTCCTCTTCGTGGTCAATGTGGTCTATGCCTTCTTCGATACCTTCGTCATCGTCGATGCCACCACCCACGGCGGTCCCGGCAAGGATACCGAGATCCTGGTCTACAAGGTCTTCACCGATGGCTTCAAGGGCGGCGACCTGGGCGGCTCGGCGGCGCAATCGGTGGTGCTCATGGCACTGGTGATCCTGCTGACCGTGGTGCAGTTCAAGTACGTTGAAAAGAAGGTGCAATACGCATGAAGCCCATCACCATGAACGCTTTCCTGATCCTCCCCGCTGCAGAGGTGGCCGCATGATCGAACGCCGTCCCGTCCTCGATTTCCTCAGCCACGTGGTGCTGGTGCTGGGGGTGCTGATCGTCTTCTTCCCGCTGTATGTGGCCTTCGTGGCCAGCACGCAGACCGCCGAGCAGTCGGCCCTGTCGCCGCTGTCGCTGGTGCCGGGCGGGGAATTCATCAACAACTACAGCGCCGTGCTCTTCAAGGGGGCGGCCGGGCAGGTGACTGCACCGCCCGTGCTCAACATGCTGTGGGTGAGCCTGGTCACGGCGCTCATCATCGCCATCGGCAAGATCTCCATTTCCATGCTGTCGGCCTTCGCCATCGTGTATTTCCGCTTCCCGGGGCGGGGGCTGTTCTTCTGGATGATCTTCGTCACGCTGATGCTGCCGGTGGAAGTGCGTATCACGCCGACCTACCAGGTCGTGTCAGACCTGGGCATGCTCAACAGCTATGCGGGCTTGAGCGTCCCGCTGATTGCCTCGGCGACCGCCACCTTCCTGTTCCGCCAGTTCTTCCTGACGGTGCCCGATGAACTGGCCGAAGCCGCGCGCATCGACGGGGCCGGGCCACTGCGCTTCCTCAAGGATGTGCTGTGGCCGCTGTCGCGCACCAATGTCATTGCGCTGTTCGTGATCATGTTCATCTATGGCTGGAACCAGTACCTGTGGCCGCTCATCATCGCCACCGACACCAGCATGTATCCCATCGGCATCGGCATCAAGACGCTCATCTCCGGCGGCGATTCGGCGGTGGAGTGGAACCTGGTGATGGCCACCATGATCCTGGCCATGCTGCCGCCCGGGCTGGTGGTGGTGGTGATGCAGAAATGGTTCGTCAAGGGCCTGGTCGATTCCGAGAAATAATTTATATCATTCTGACAGTTAGAGACTGACAAACATGGCAGCAATCCATCTCAAGCAAGTCCGCAAGACCTATGGTGCCGGTGCCAAGGCGGTCGACGTGATCCATGGCATCGATGCCGATATCGCCGATGGCGAATTCATCGTCATGGTGGGCCCCTCGGGCTGCGGCAAGTCCACGCTGCTGCGCATGGTCGCAGGGCTGGAGGAGGTCAGCGGCGGACAGGTCGTCATCGGTGATCGCGTGGTCAATGACCTGGAACCCAAGGAGCGCGACATCGCCATGGTGTTCCAGAACTATGCGCTCTATCCGCACATGACGGTGTACCAGAACATGGCGTATGGCCTGAAGATCCAGGGTCTTTCCAAGACCGAGATCGACGAGCGCGTACAGCGTGCCGCCGCCATCCTGGAACTGGGCGCGCTGCTGGAACGCACCCCGCGCCAGCTGTCCGGCGGCCAGCGCCAGCGTGTGGCCATGGGCCGCGCCATCGTGCGCAAACCGGCCGTGTTCCTCTTCGACGAACCGCTCTCCAACCTGGATGCCAAGCTGCGTGTGCAGATGCGGCTGGAAATCCAGAAGCTGCATGCCAGCCTGCGTACCACCAGCCTGTATGTGACGCACGACCAGGTCGAGGCCATGACCCTGGGCCAGCGCATGATCGTGATGAATCGCGGTGTGGCCGAACAGATCGGTACCCCGGCTGAAGTCTATGCCCGCCCGGCCACCACGTTCGTGGCCAGCTTCATCGGTTCGCCGCCGATGAATTTGCTGCAGGGCAGGCTGTCGGCTGACGGTGCCAGCTTCGAGGCCGGCAAGGGCGAGGCCACCGCCACCGTGCGACTGCCGCAGCCGTTGCCCGCTGGGGCCGGCCAGGAGCGCATCCTGGGCGTGCGGCCGGAACACCTGCTGCCCATCCTCGACGGCTCGGCTGCGCAGCTGTCACTGGACGTGGAGCTGGTCGAAGCGCTGGGTGCCGAATTGCTGGTGCATGCGCGCTGCGGCGAACAGTCGCTGGTACTGCGTTGCCCGGCCAATGTGCCGGTCAGTACCGGTCAGCGCATCGGCGCATCCTTCGGGGCGGGGGATGTGCATTGGTTTGATGTGAAGAGTACGCATCGCATCACCTGAGTGCGAACACGTCGTACTGGCAGAAATGACACGGGCCTCGCAATTGCGAGGCCCGTTTTCTTTGCAAGCTTACGCAGGGATCAAGCCGCGTTGGCCGACTCTTCGGTGAGCATCTCCACCCCATTGAGCTTGCACGCCAGCACCGCCTGATGCACGGCATCGATGGCGGCCTGCCGCGTAAAGCTCTTGCGCCAGGCAATGACCACGCGGCGCGAGGGGGCCGGAGCCACGAAGGGTACATAGCGCACCATGCCATCGCGCGTATCGGCATCGGGAATGGAGGCGCGCGGCAGCACGGTCACGCCAATGCCGGAGGACACCATGTGGCGGATGGTCTCCAGCGATGAGCCTTCGAACGTGCGGGCGATGCCATCACCATTGGTGGAGAAGCGCGACATCTCGGGACAGACTTCCAGCACCTGGTCGCGGAAGCAGTGGCCATTGCCCAGCAGCAGCATGGTTTCGCTCTTGAGTTCGCGCGCATCGATTTCCTTGCGCTCGGCCCACTTGTGCTGGCGCGGCAGCGCCACCATGAATTCCTCATCGTAGAGCGGCATCACGTTCAGTCCGTGCTCGGGGAAGGGCAGGGCCATGATGGCCGCATCGAGCTCTCCTTGGCGCAGCAGTTCGATCAGGCGCGTGGTGAAATTCTCCTGCAGGATCAGCGGCATCTGCGGCACGCGCTCTATCATGGTCTTGACCAGCGACGGCAGCAGGTAGGGGCCGATCGTGTAGATGATGCCCAGGCGCAAGGGGCCCGAGAGCGGATCCTTGTTCTGGTTGGCGATTTCCTTGATGGCGGCGGTCTGCTCCAGCACGCGTTCGGCCTGGGCCACGATCTGCGCGCCCAGCGGAGTGACCGAGACCTCGGTGCCGCCGCGTTCGAAGATGACCACGCCCAGCTCATCTTCCAGTTTCTTGATGGCCACCGACAGCGTGGGCTGGGCGACGAAACAAGCTTCTGCTGCATGGCCGAAATGCTTTTCCCGCGCGACGGCCACGATGTATTTGAGTTCTGTAAGTGTCATGCTGTTATGCCGGAATCGTTTTCGGGACTATAGCGTATTTTCGACCGGCTGGTTCTGTGCGGCATCATGGCGCTTTCCCGCCCGTTGGCGCAGGATGGAGGCGCATGCGCCCTGGCCGGGCGGCCTTGAGCGGCGTTGTTATCGGCCTGTCATGTCTTGGTCACAATGGGCAGGTATGTTGTCACGCACTTTTCGGGCGAAGGGGAGTGCAGCGTTCGCCACTTTATCTTGGATACGAGGACATGATGGATAAGGAAGAACTGGTCAAGCGCGTCCACCGCGAACTGGCCGACAGCTACGACGAAGAAATGGAACTGGAGCTGGAAGACCGCACCGTCGATCCGGTCACCGGCGAATTTGCCAGCGCCCACGGCAGCGAGGAAAAGGAATACCGCCGCCTGTATTTCCGCGAACTGTTCCGCCTGCAGGGCGAACTGGTCAAGCTGCAGGACTGGGTGGTGCAGACCGGCCACAAGGTGGTGATCGTCTTCGAGGGGCGCGACGCGGCCGGCAAGGGCGGCGTCATCAAGCGCATCACCCAGCGCCTGAACCCGCGCGTGGCCCGCGTGGCGGCGCTGCCGGCACCCAACGATCGCGAACGCACGCAATGGTATTTCCAGCGCTACGTGTCGCACCTGCCGGCGGCCGGCGAGATCGTGCTGTTTGACCGCAGCTGGTACAACCGCGCGGGCGTGGAGCGCGTGATGGGTTTCTGTACCGATGAGCAATACGAGGAATTCTTCCGCTCGGTGCCCGAGTTCGAACGCATGCTCACCCGTGCCGGCATCCAGGTCATCAAGTACTGGTTCTCGATCACCGATGAAGAGCAGCATCTGCGCTTCCTCTCGCGCATCCATGATCCGCTCAAGCAGTGGAAGCTCAGCCCCATGGACCTGGAATCGCGCCGCCGCTGGGAGGAATACACCAAGGCCAAGGAAGTGATGCTGGAGCGCACCCATATTCCGGAAGCGCCGTGGTGGGTGGTGCAGGCAGTGGACAAGAAGAAGGCCCGCCTCAACTGCATCCATCACCTGCTGCAGCAGATGCCGTATGCCGAAGTGCCGCATCCGCCGGTCCTGTTGCCCGAGCGCGAGCGCCATGAGGACTACGAACGCCATCCGGTGCCCGATTCGATGATCGTGCCGGAATACTACTGATTGGCCCGGCGGGGCGCCTCAACGAAAATGGCCGGAGACTGGGCTCCGGCCATTTGCATTTTTTTCTGGAGGGCAGGACGGCATATGCCGCCTGCCCGCCGGATGGGCTGTCAGTCTTCAGTCGAAGTACTTGGAAATGACTTCGCCGAAAGCCTGTTCAGCCGACATGCCATTGAGCATCAGCTTGCTGATCTCATCGGAATGCTGGTTGATTTCATCGGGCAGCATGTGGCGATTGGCCTTGAAGTAGGCGTACTTCTCGCCATCGACCGCTTCACGTGCGCGCGCTGCGGCGGTGGTCGGGCGGGCGGTGCCGGCGGCGCTGCGCGCCGAGGAGGCACGTGCCGAACGGGGCGTGCTGCGGGTGCCGCTGCCGCCGGTGGCGACGATGCGCTTGATCTGGTCGAGGGTGAAGATGGGGGTCACGTTGCCGGGACCGAACTCGGTTTCCTCGGCACGGTGCAGGTGGTGGTTGCCATCGAAGGCCATCTTCTTGTCGAAGCTGTTGATGACTTCATAGTGCGGCTTTTGCACCGAACCGAACATGCTGAAATGGACGCGGTCGCCGTAGGAGGTCATCTGGGTAATCACGCCGTTGAGGAATTCGGCCTTGATCGCCTCGACATTGCCATGCCAGCGTTTGGTTTTGCTTGAACTCAAAATAACTCTTCCAATGATGCAGGCGCGGCCTGGTGTCGATGCTCTTGCCATCGATGCGGCTGTCGCCGCCAAGGTCGCGCGAATTAAAAACGGGGGGATAGAAGCAATATTATCCTCCTCCGCGCGTCTTCTTGCATGCCTGTGGCGGACTTTTTCTTCATCTGGCTGTTTCTGCTCCCTGCCGATGAGCCATTTTGGGCAGGATTTACGAGGTTTTTCGCAGAAATTGCTTGAAAAGCATGTCTCAAGCCTTCATATGTTTGCTTTCCGGCAAGCCTCGGCCGGCCTCCGCAGTCCCGGGCGATGCGTCCTCTTTCAAAGGTTTTCCATGCGCCGTAGTCTCTTCTCGCTGTTGACCGTCCTCGGCCTGCTGGCCGCCCTGCATGCCTGGATAGGCTGGCAATTGCTGCCGGCACTGACCACCCACGCGGGCTGGATCACGCTGGGTGCAGCGGTGTTGCTGCTGTCCTTCCTGCTGATGCCGGTAGCGTTGGCCGTGCCCTACCTCAAGCGGCGCGGCCTGTCGGAAACCGCTGCTGACCGCGTGGCCTGGGCCGGCATGCTGGCCATGGGAGCATTTTCCTCGGCGCTGCTGCTGACGCTGTTGCGCGCGCTGGCGCTGGTTGCGCTGCCCTGGCTGCACCTGCCGGCCATCCAGCAGCACGAGATGGTGGAACTGAGCGCCTGGCTGGTGCTGGCCTTGACCGCAGCGGCCACCGTCATCGGCTATCTCAATGCCCGCCGCACCGCTGCGGTGGTGGAGGTCAGCGTACCCATCGCCAACCTGCCCGCGGCGCTGGAGGGATTCACCATTGTCCAGATCAGCGACATCCACGTCGGCCCCACCATCAAGGCGCCCTATCTGCAGGCCATCGTCGACAAGGTCAACGCCCTGCAGCCCGACGTGGTGGCCATCACCGGCGACCTGGTCGACGGCAGCGTGCGCCAGCTGGCCCCGCACACCGCACCGCTGGCCCAACTGCGGGCGCGGCACGGTGCCTACTTCGTCACCGGCAATCACGAGTACTACTCCAATGCTCACGAATGGATCGATGAAGTCCGCCGCCTGGGCGTGACCGTGCTGATGAATGAACATGTGGTCCTGCGCCATGAAGGGGCAGGGCTGGTGCTGGCGGGGGTGACGGACTACACCGCGCATCATTTCGACGAAGGCCATCGCAGCGATCCGCACGCCGCCATTGCCGATGCGCCCGGCGGCCATCCGCGCGTGCTGCTGGCCCACCAGCCGCGCAGCGCCACGGCCGCCGTCGAGGCCGGTTTCGACCTGCAACTGTCGGGGCATACGCATGGGGGGCAGTTCTTCCCGTGGAATTTCTTCGTGCCGCTGCAACAGCCCTATGTCGCCGGCCTCAAGCGCCTGCAGGGACTGTGGATCTACGTCAGCCGCGGCACCGGCTACTGGGGACCGCCCAAGCGGCTGCTGGCGCCTTCCGAAATCACGCGCGTGCGCCTGACCACGGGCTCAACGCAGTCATGATTCGTCCAGCCGGGCCAGCCGGCGCATGGCTTGCGGCGGTTGGCCGAACAGCCGCAGGCAGGCGCGGCGCATGCGCTCGGCATCGCCAAAGCCGGTGGCACGGGCGATGCTCTCCAGGCTGTCCTGGGATTGTTCGATGCGCAGCCGCGCCGCTTCCGCGCGCATTTGTTCGATGGCGCGCGCCGGGGTCTGGCCGGTCTCGGCCACAAAGCTGCGATCGAACTGGCGGCGACTGAGGCAGGCCACGTCGGCCAAGGTGTCGACGGTGACTTCCTGATGCAGATGCGTGCGCGCAAAACTGAGTGCGCGGCGGATGCGCTCCGAGCCCCCATCCATCTCCTGCAGGGCCGAGAATTGCGATTGCCCGCCGGGACGGCGGTGATACACCACCAGTTCGCGCGCCACCGATTTGGCCAGTTCCGCGCCGTGATCTTCCTCGATCAGGGCCAGCGCCAGGTCGATCCCGGCGGAAATCCCGGCCGAGGTCCACACCTTGCCATCGCAGCAATAGATGCGGTCGCTGTCCACCTTTACCTGCGGATGCATCTGCTGCAGCTTGGCCGCCATGCGCCAATGCGTGGTGGCGCGCTTGCCATCGAGCAGGCCCGCCGCCGCCAGCACGAAGGCCCCGGTGCACACGCCCGCGATGCGGCGCGAACGGCTGGCTGCGCGCAGCACGTAGCGGCGCAGCGCCTCGGACACCAGCCCCTCGCGCGGAGCACCGCCACCGGCGACCACCACGGTATCGAAGGTGGCGCGGCCGATGCGCTCAGTCTGGATCATCGCCCCGGCCGAACTGCGGATCAGGCCGCCCGGCTCGGAGTGCAGCGTGATCCGGTAGAGCGCGCGTTCGCTCACGCGGTTGGCGGCATCGAAGGCCGACAGCGGACCGGTGAAGTCGAGCATGCTGCAATCGGCAAAAATGAGGAAGGCGATGTCGCGCGCGGGCATGGTGCAGAAAACGTCAAATGGCTGGCAATGCCGGAATTATGACATTCAAGCCATGAGGCTGCACGCCACACTGAAAGGCCTGATTCCTACCGGAGACCGCCTTGTCCACGCTATCCGCTTCTCCCGCCAGCATCGCCGGCACTCCCCCAGCCCATCGCTGGAAGGTCCTGGCCGCAGGCGTTGCCGCCAATGCCAGCTTCTCGGCCGTGTTCTCCGGCATCCCGGTGACTTCGCTGGTACTGCGCAGCGACTATCACCTGAGCAATGCGCAATTGGGCCTGGCACTGGGCTTGCTGAGCCTGGGCGTGGCCCTGGGCGAACTGCCCTGGGGTGTACTGACTGATCGCCTGGGCGACCGCAAGGTGCTGCTGGCCGGACTGCTGGGGACCAGCGCTGCGCTGTGCCTGTTGATGGCGATGGCGCGGCCGGGGCAGGGCGTATCGCCCTTTGTATGGTTATGCGTCGGCCTGACGCTGGCCGGATTGCTGGGCGGCAGCGTCAACGGCGCCAGCGGACGCGCCATCATGGCCTGGTTCGCCGAGGGCGAGCGTGGTCTGGCCATGAGCATCCGCCAGACGGCGGTGCCGCTGGGCGGCGGCATCGGCGCCTTGCTCTTGCCCACGTTGGCAGCGCGCGCCGGGTTCGGTGCGGTGTATGGCTTGCTGATGGCACTTTGCCTGGCCAGCGTCGCGCTGGTGTTGCTCTGGCTGCGCGAGCCGCACAAGGCAACGCACGCGCACGCGGCATCCCCGGTTGCGATGCCGGCCCTGCGCAGTCCGCTGGTCTGGAGACTGGCACTGGGCACCGGCTTGCTGTGCGCGCCGCAGGTGGCGCTGATCAGCTTCGGCGGCATCTTCCTGCATGAAGCGGGGCAGGCCGGTCTGCTCCTCATCAGTGTGCTGCTCACGCTGGTGCAAGTGGGTGCGGCGGTGGCGCGCATCGCCAGTGGCCGCTGGACCGACCGGCGCGGCCAGCGTCGTCCCTATCTGCGCGCTTGCGCATTGGGCAGTGCACTGCTGTTCCTGCTGCTGGGCGTGTCTTCACTCGACGCACTCTCCGTATCACTGCCCTGGCTGGGCGGGTTCCTGGTCGTGGCCGGCGTGGTGGTCTCCGCATGGCATGGCGTGGCCTATACCGAACTGGCCGTGGCTGCCGGTCCGGCCCAGGTCGGCACGGCGCTGGGATTGGGCAACAGCTGCGTCTTCGGTGTCTTCTTCCTCACTGCCCAGGTCGTCCCGCTGCTGCTGCACTGGCACGGCTGGCCCGCCGTGTGGATCGGTACGGCAGCGGCGGCCTTGCTGGTGTGGCCGTTGTTTCCACCCGCGCGCAAGTCACCGGCATCAAGCTGATCCGGGAAAAGGACCGGTCTTAGACGACCGGTCTAATTTTCCGTTAGAATGGGCCGCATGCGAGAACACTACGACCACAACAAGCGCCACATCCTGCAAGCCGGCCATGCGCTCATCGCGCAGAAGGGCTACACCGGCGTCGGCCTGGCCGAGATCCTGGCGGCTGCGCAGATTCCCAAGGGTTCCTTCTATCACTACTTCGGATCGAAGGAACAATATGGCCGCGAACTGATCGAGCATTATGTGGCCGGCTACCTGGAACGATTGGATCACGTCCTGTCCGACCATCGCCAGGGCGACAGTGCCCGCGAGCGCCTGCTGACCTACTGGGGTTACTGGCTGGAAAGCCAGTGCTGCGAGGAAGCCGAGCAGCGCTGCCTGGTGGTCAAGCTCTCGGCCGAAGTGGCCGACCTCTCCGACGACATGCGCCAGGTATTGCACGGCGGCACGCAGCGCTTCATCGAACGCATTGCCGCCTGCATCGAGGAGGGCATCGCCGAAGGCTCGCTGCACACCGTGCTGCAACCGCTGGCCACGGCCACCATGCTGTACCAGCAGTGGCTGGGCGCCAGCCTGCTGTCCAAGCTGGGCCGCGACCGTGCGCCGATGGAAGCGGCCATGCTGGTCACGCGCCACGTGCTGGTGGCACCGCAGTAATCACGACTGATCTGATAGTTTCGATGGCGCCCTGCGCCTCCCGATGAACCGAATACGGAAAGGATTTCCATGACCCCATTGCCCAAGACCAATCGCCGCATCGTCCTCGCCTCGCGTCCCGCTGCCGCCCCCACCGCCGAGAATTTCCGCCTGGAAGAAGTGGCCATCCCGGAACTACAGGAAGGCCAGATGCTGCTGCGCGGTGAGTGGCTCTCGCTGGACCCCTACATGCGCGGCCGCATGAGCGATGCCCCTTCCTACGCACCGCCGGTGGAAATCGACGGTGTCATGACCGGCGGCGTGGTCTCGCGCGTGGTCAGCTCGCGCCATCCCGATTTCAAGGAAGGCGACCTGGTCATGGCCTACACCGGCTGGCAGGAATACGCCATCTCCGACGGCAGCGGCGCCAACAAGCTGCCCGCCGACTTCGCCCATCCCTCGCATGCGCTGGGCGTGCTGGGCATGCCCGGCTACACCGCCTATGCCGGCCTGATCGACATCGGCCAGCCGCGCGCAGGCGAAACGGTGGTCGTGGCCGCCGCCACCGGCGCGGTCGGTTCGCTGGTCGGCCAGATCGCCAAGCAGCGGGGCTGCCACGTGGTCGGTATCGCCGGTGGCGCGCAGAAGTGTGAATCGGCGGTCAAGGAACTGGGCTTCGATGCCTGTATCGACCACCGTGCACCTGACTTCGCCGAGCAATTGAAAGCGGCCTGCCCGCGCGGCATCGACGTCTATTTCGAAAACGTCGGCGGTGCCGTGCTCGATGCCGTCATCCCGCTGCTCAACATCCACGCCCGCGTGCCGGTGTGCGGCCTGATCGCCCATTACAACGGCGGCAGCCTGGCCACCGAGAGCAGCGCCATCCTGCGCCGCCTGCTGACGCAGCGCATCCGCGTGCAGGGCTTCATCATCTTCGACTACTACGTCAACCGCCCCGACCTGTATGCCGCCTTCCAGAAGGAAGTCGGCACCTGGCTCAAGGAAGGCAAGCTGCGCTACCGCGAAGACGTGGTGCATGGCCTGGAGAAAGCCCCCGAGGCCTTCATGGGCCTGCTGCAAGGCAAGAACTTCGGCAAGCTGGTAGTGAAGCTGGACTAAGTCCGCGCACCGAACACAGCAAGCCTTTTCCGGGGAAGCTACCCGGCCACCGGCACGGCCTCCAAGGGCCGTGCCGACTCGACAAGGATTCCTGCATGATCCCGTTTTCCGTCCTCGACCTGTCCCCCATCAACCAGGGCAGCACTGCCGCCCACGCCTTCCACAACAGCAAGGAGCTGGCGCAGCGCGCCGAGGCCCTGGGCTACAAGCGCTACTGGCTGGCCGAGCACCACAACATGCCCGGCATCGCCAGCGCTGCCACGGCCCTGGTGATCTCGCACGTGGCGGCCAATACCAAGACCATCCGCGTCGGCTCCGGCGGCATCATGCTGCCCAACCACTCGCCGCTGGTCATCGCCGAGCAGTTCGGCACGCTGGAGTCGCTCTATCCCGGCCGCATCGACCTGGGCCTGGGCCGCGCGCCCGGTTCCGACCAGCGCACCGCGCGCGCCCTGCGCCGCCATATGGGTGGGGATACGGCAGAGAACTTCCCGCAGGACGTCATCGAACTGCAGGAATATTTTGATGAGCCTTCGGACTACCAGAACCTGCGCGCCGTTCCGGGCAGCGGCCTGAAAGTGCCGATCTGGCTGCTGGGTTCCAGCATGTTCAGCGCGCAGCTGGCGGCCGAACTCGGTTTGCCGTTCGCCTTCGCTTCGCACTTTGCACCGGGCTTCATGAAGTCGGCCGTGCAGATCTACCGCGAGCGCTTCAAGCCGTCGGCGACCTTGAAGAAACCTTACGTGATGCTGGCCCTGAACGTCTTCGCCGCCGATACCCAGCGCGAAGCCGAGCGCCTCTTCACCTCGCTGCAGCAGCAGTTCCTCAATCTCATCCGTGGCACGCCCGGGCAGTTGCGCCCGCCGGTGGATGACATCGATGCACTGTGGCAGCCCGGAGAACAGGCCCACGTAGAGCGCTCGCTGTCCTGTGCCGTGGTCGGTGACCGCGAGACCGTGGAAGAAGGCCTGCAAGCCTTCATCGATGAACATGCGCCCGATGAGCTCATCATCACCGCGCAGATCTACGATCACGCGGCCCGCCTGCATTCCTTCGAGATTGCAGCGCAGGCACGCGAGGCATTGAAGGAGCCGGTCACGATCTGACCGATGCTGGCCACGTAAAAATGGCGGCAGGGACTTCGGTCCCTGCCGCCATTTTTTCATCCCTGCGAGGTGATGTGGATGATGCGGGTGATGCGGGTGATGACCTTATTCCATCCCCAGCATCCGCGCCAGGCTGTTGCCGCTCTTTTCGCTCACCAGATGGATGTGTTCCTCCAGCGAGACCAGATGCGCTTCCATGGCAGCGACTGCACCCTCGCTGTCACCGCGTTCGATCAGGTCGACGATATGCGTGTGTTCATCATGCTCGCAGGCGGCATACCCGGCCGGCTCATGCAGGGCCACGATCAGCGAGCAGCGTGACACCAGTTCGCCCAGGTAGCGCTGCAGCGTGGCATTGCGCGACAGCTCGGCCACCCGCATGTGGAAGGACGAGGCCAGGCGCGCCCAGTGGGTCTGCGCATAGCTGTGCATGACCTGGTGCTCTTCCTTCAACTGGCGGCGCAGCTTGGCGAGGTCGGCGCGGGTAGCGTTGCGCACGGCCAGGCGCATGATGGCGCCTTCCAGTGCGCGCCGTGCCTCGAAGATCTCGCGCGTCTCTTCCGGCGTGGGCATGGCCACCACGGCGCCACGATTGGGCCGCAACTCGACGATGTGCTCGTGCGCCAGTTTCTGCAGCGCCTTCTGTACCACCGTGCGGCCCACGCCGAACAGTTCGCACAGCGCCGCCTCCGGCAGCTTGGTGCCGGGGGTGAGGCGCTGGCTCATCACGCTGTCGAAGACGGTCTGGTAGATGCGCACGATGATGTCTTCGCCCGCTTCGCCTTCCAGGACCAGGGGCGCGGTATCGGCCAGGTCATCGTGCCGCACGCGCGGACGCCCGGCGCGGCTCTGGCGGGCCGGTGCTGGTTTGGTGGCGTGCTCCTGGGACTTGCCAGTGCGGGAAGACGGCTTGGCCGTCTTGCGGGGAGAGAGGTCGCTCATCGTCTAGTCATAGGGTGGATCGTGCCCGGCCTCACTGCGCTGCCTGCAGGCTGCGCCACAGGCGCGTTGCCAGCCCGATCAGGGCCAGGTCGCTGCCGGCCGGGCCGAGCAATGATACGCCGATCGGCAGTCCGGCGGGAGTGGTGAAGGGCATGCTCACCTGCGGCAAGCCCGCCAGTCCGGCCACGCAGGTCAGGCGGAAGGTGCGCGCACGCACCTGGTCGATCTCGGCCGCGCTGGCATCGCGCAGGGGCGCCACGCTGGAGGCCGAAGGAATCACCGCGACCCCGTCGGCCCCCAGCAGCGAACGCACGCGATGCCGGACCAGGTCCTGCTTCTCGCGCGCGGCGCGGGCAGTCTCGGCGCTGATGTCGCGTGCCATGTCCCAGCGCGCCTGCACTGCCGGACCGAACAGCGGACGTGTTGCCGCGATCCACGCGCCATGGCATTGCCAGGCATCGAAGGCGGACGCCTGGATATAGGCCTGGCGCCATTTCTCCAGTTCGCCTTCCTCGCCCGACAGGCGCATGTGCTGGCCGGGCAGTTCGCTGCGCAGCGCATCGTAGACCCGGTGGAGCGCCGGATGGAAGTCGGCATCGGCCAGTTCCAGCATGTCGAAGGGCAGCAGCACCTGGCGCAAGGGCAGCGTGCCGGTCTTGGGCAACAGGACCTGGCCGACGCGCTCGAAGGTGTCGGCGTCATGGGCCAGCCAGGTCGCCGTATCGAAGCTGGGACACAGCGGTGCCATGCTGGCCGTGGAGAGCAGGCCGAAGCTGGTGCGCAAGCCCCACACGCCGCAATAGCTGGCCGGCACGCGGGTCGAGCCGCCGGTATCGGTGCCCAGCGCGAAGTCGCACAGGCGCGCCGCCACCGCAGCAGCCGAACCACTGGAGGAACCGCCCGGCACGCGGTCCGGTGCGGCGCTGTTGACCGGCGTGCCGTAGTGATGGTTGTCGCCGTGGATGCTGTAGGCCAGTTCATCGGTCACGGTCTTGCCGGCCAGGGTGGCACCGGCCTGCAGCAATTGGTCCACCAGCGCATTGCTGCGCGTGGGCACGGGATGGCTGCGCAGCCAGTCCGGGTTGCCGGCGCCGGTGGGGTGGCCGGCCACGTCGAACAAGTCCTTGGCCGCGAAGCGCAACCCGGCCAGCGGGCCGCTGGCAGCGCCCGGCAGGGTGAAGCGGCCATGCGGCACGAAGGCGCCCACGTGGTCATTGATCTCGAAGGCGGTGGTGCGGTTGGCCGTGGCCTGGGCAGTGCTCAATTCATTCTCCTGGTGCGTCATGCCGGCTCAGAATGGCTGGCGTAATTGTTCGAGGCTGTCCACGTGGTCGCAGATGGCGCCGGGTGTGGTGAACCAGATTTCGCCGCGATCGCGTGCCGCCGCCAGGTGCTGCAGGGCGGTGCGCAGGTGGCGCAGGCGATAGGGCTGGCCGACCAGGTAGGGATGCAGGGCAATGCCCATCACCAGTGGCTGGCGCAGCGCCTGTTCGCGCATCTCGTCGAAGTTGTCCACGATCATGCGGGCGAAGTCGCGGCCATCCATCTGGCGCGCCACGATCATGGGGATGTCGTTCAATTCCTGCGGATAGGGAATCGACCACAGCGTCTCGCCGGTACGGGTGCGCATGCGCACCGGCTGGTCGTCATGGGCCCAGTTGAGGTTGTAGCGATAGCCGGTTTCCTGCAGCAGGTCGGGCGTGACCAGGCTCTCCGAAATCCAGGGCGAGAGCCAGCCCGTGGCCTGCACGCCGCTCTCGGCCTGGATGCGGCTGCGGCAGTGGCGCAGCAGGGCGGCTTCGGCCTCCTCATCGAGCGTGCCTTGCTGGTGCGCATTGGTGTGGCCATGGCCGATCAGTTCATCGCCGCGCGCGGCGAACGCTTCCACCAGCTCCGGGCAATGATCGTAGAGCGCGGTATTGATGAGCACGCCGGCCGGCAGGCCGAGTTGCTCGAACAATTCCAGGCAGCGCCAGGCACCGACGCGGTTGCCATATTCCCGCCACGCGTAATTGAGCACATCCGGCTCCGGACAGACCGGTCCCAGCTTGGCCCCCAGGCCCTCCCCGAAGGCGAAGTGCTCGATGTTGAAGCCCAGGTACACCGCCAGCCTGGCGCCGTTGGGCCAGCAGTAATCGGGTCGGCGATGGATGGGCGAATAGCCGAAGCGGCCATGCGAGCGCAGCACCCCATAGGGGTTGCGTCCATCATCATGGCCCAGCGCCTCCTCGGCATTGGGCGGCAGGATCGTCGCTTGCATGCGGCCTCCTTACAGCTCGGCCAGGCCGGCGCGCACCAGCAGGCGTTCGGCACTGTCGTTCCACACATCCATCTGCACGATCAGGCCGTGGCGGATCACGTAGCGGTCCACGTAGCGATTGCCTTCGAAGGCCTCGCCGTCGGGCCACACGCCATACAGAGTGCCACGGTTGTAGACGATGGCCTGTTCGACCGTGGCACCGGCCACCACTTCGGTCCCCTCGAAACGCTTCTTGACCCAGCCATAGCGGGTGGCATTGAAGGCCGCGCACTGTGCCGGGTCGATCATTTCCCGGCCGCCGGTAAAGCGGATCTTCAGCTCCGGCGAGACGAAGCGGCGCGCGGCCACCGGGTCGGGAATCATCAGCACGCGCAGGTATTCGTCCACCAGGGCGGCCGGATCATAGGGCAGGGGAGGCAGGGCTGCACCCTGCGGGGTGATTGATGATGGTGCGGCGTGCATCATTTTCTCCATGGTTTGCACAAGTATTGTGCATTATTGAATGCAAGTTAAATATCCGATCAGCAGCAATATGAGGTATTTAATGCCGCCACTATTAGAGAGATATTGTCGGCAAAAATTAAGCCTTGCTGCTGCGCTTGGCATAGCCCTTGCATAAGTCATGCCGGGCAAAGCCACACTCACTTCTCGCAAACCTTTGGAGGCAACACCATGATTCGCCTGACCCGCCGTACCCTCATCGCCGCCGCAGCTGCCACCCTCGCCGCCGCCATGTCGCCGCTGGCAATGGCCGCCGACCCCATCAAGATCGGCCTGGTCACGGCCCTCTCCGGCCAGTCGGCGCAGGCCGGCGAAGCCTTGACGCGCGGCATGAGCATTGCCATCGACGAGATCAACGCCAAGGGCGGCCTGCTGGGCGGGCGCAAGCTGGAGCTGGTGCGCCGCGATGACGAAGGCAACCCGGCCAAGGGCGTGGTGGCCGCACGCGAACTGATCTTCAAGGAAAAGGTGGCCGTGCTCTTCGGTGGCCTGGATACGCCGGTCTCGATGGCCATCGTGCCCATCATCAACCAGGAGAAAGTGCCCTTCGTCGGTCCCTGGGCGGCCGGCACCGGCGTGACCAAGAATGGCGCCAATCCCAACTACGCTTTCCGCGTCTCGGCGGTGGATGAACTGGTGGACAAGGCCATGCTCAACTACGCCCAGAAGACCTTCAAGAGCAGCAAGGCCGGCCTGATCCTGGTCAACAACCCCTGGGGCGAATCCAATGAAAAAGGTATCGTCGCCGCGCTCGCCGAGAAGGGCTTGAAGCCGGCCGGTGTCGAGAAATTCGAAGCCAGCGACGTCGACGTGGTGCCGCAATTGAGCCGCCTGAAGGCGGCCGGTGCCGATACGTTGTACCTGGTGGGCAACGTCGGTCCCTCGGCCCAGGTGGTCAAGTCGCTCGACCGCATGGGCTGGAAGGTGCCGGTGGTCTCGCACTGGGGCCCGGCGGGTGGGCGCTTCACCGAGCTGGCCGGTCCGAATGCGAAGAACGTGCACTTCATCCAGACCTTCAGCTTCTTCGGCAAGCTCTCGCCGGTGGGCGAGAAGGTGGTGGCCGAACTGAAGGCCAAGTATCCCGCCATCAAGGGGCCGGATGACATCACCCCGGCCGTGGGCGTGGCCAATGCCTATGACGGCATGCAGCTGGCCGCACTGGCCATCGCCAAGGCCGGCTCCACCAATGGCGATGCGGTGCGCGAGGGCTTCTACAAGATCGACCGCTATGAAGGCCTCATCAAGACCTACGTCAAGCCCTTCAGCCCGACCGTGCATGATGCCCTGCAAGCCGATGACTACGTCTGGGCGCAATTCATCGACAACCGCATCCTGCCGGTTGGCCTGACCCAGTAATACCTTTTGCAAAGACGATGCGCCGCCGCTGCCTGCATGAGCGGGCAGGGTGGCGCCAGGAGAACGCGATGCTGCTGTTGTCGGCACTGATCAGCGGATTCGGACTGGGCAGCATGTACGGTCTGATGGCGCTGGGTTTTTACATGACGTATGCCGTCTCCGGCACCGTCAATTTTGCACAGGGCAGCTCCATGATGCTGGGCGCCGTGCTGTGCTTCACCTTCGCCCAGACGCTGGGTTGGCCGATGTGGCTGGCCATCGTGCTGGCGCTGGCCGCCTGCGCGCTCTACGGCATGCTGGTGGAGGTGCTGGCCGTGCGCCCCTTCGCGCGCCAGGGCTCCAATGCCTGGCTGATGTCCACCGTGGCGCTGGGCATCGTGCTGGACAACCTGGTCATGCATACCTTCGGCAAGGAGCCGCGCAGCCTGCCTTCGCCGCTGGCGCAGTCCTCCATCGAACTGGGCGGCATGGGCCTGGGCGTGTATCCGCTGCACTTGCTGATCCCGGCCATCGGCCTGGCGCTGGCCGCGCTCTTGCACACGATCTCGCGCCGCACGCGCTGGGGCACGGCCCTGCTGGCGGTGGTGCAGAACCGTGATGCGGCGCGCCTGATGGGCATCCCCATCACGCGCGCCATCGCGGTGGCCTTCGCGCTCTCGACGCTGCTGGCCGGTGTGGCCGGCGTGCTCATTGCGCCGCTCTTCAACGTCAATGCCGACATGGGCACGCTGTTTGGCCTCAAGGCCTTTGCGGTGGCCATCCTCGGCGGCATCACCAGCGCCTGGGGCGTGATGATCGCGGGCCTGCTGTTCGGCATGGCCGAGGCGCTCATCACGGCCACGCTCGGTTCCGGCTACACCCAGATCATCACCTTCGCGCTGGTGATCGCGGTGCTGGCCATTCGTCCCAACGGCCTGTTCGGCCGCGCACAGGTGAAAAAGGTATGAATCGTTTACCCCATTCCATCGCCCGCAGCCTGCAGGCGGCGGCGCGGCCCGCAGTGGCCCCCGCGGCAGACAAGATCAAGCTCGGCCTGGGCACCCCCGCTGCGCTGGCGTTTTCTGCCGTGGGCCTGATCGCGGCCATGACGCTGGCCCTGTCGATCAACAGCTATTATGTCTTCGTGCTGGCCGGCATCGCGCTGGTGGCCATCGTCGGCATCGGGCTCAATGTGCTCATCGGGCTGACCGGCCAGGTCTCCTTCGGCCATGTCGGCTTCTACGCCGTCGGTGCCTACACGGTGGCCATCCTCACCACCAAGGCGCAACTCTCATTCTGGCTGGCCTGGCCGCTGGCGGCCGTGGTGGCCGGTGCGCTGGGGGTGCTGCTGGCCTTGCCGGCGCTGCGGGTGAAGGGGCCGTACCTGGCGATGATCACGATTGCCTTCAGCTTCATCATCCAGCACGCCATCATCGAACTGCGCGACCTGACCGGCGGCCAGAACGGCATCATGGGCCTGGCGGCACCTGCCTTCCTGGGTTTGCAGGCGGAGCGTGCGATCGCGGTGCTGGGGCTGATCACGGCCGCCGTCGTGCTGGCCGCCTACTGCTGGCTCTCGCGCGGCAGCTGGGGCGCAGCCATGCGTGCGGTGCGCGACAGCGAGACGGCCGCCGAATCCATTGGCTTGAATCCGCTGGTCATCAAGACCGTGGCCTTCGCGCTCTCGGCGGCGCTGGCCGGTCTCGCGGGTGGTCTCTTCGCGCCGCTCTCCACCTTCGTCACACCGGATACCTTCAGCTTCATGCAGTCCATCCTGTTCGTGCTGGTGGTGGTGCTGGGGGGCTCGGGCTCCATCCTCGGTCCGGTGATCGGCGCCGTGATCGTGGGGGCCTTGCCGGAACTGCTCTCCAGCCTGGAGGACTATCGCCTTCTCTTCTTCGGTGCCTTGCTGCTGCTGGTGCTGTGGGTGGCCCCCGATGGCGTGACCGGCCTGGCAGGCAAGCTGGCGTCACGCCTGCGCAAGCCGGTCGATAGCGTCCCCGATGCCGCCCTGCAAGAGGATGCGGAAGAAGTCGCGCTGCCGGTGCGCGCACGCCACACGCTCGCCGCCGACGGCCTGACCATGGTGTTCGGTGGCGTGCGGGCCGTCAGCGATTTAGGTTTCGAGGTCCCGGGCGGCGCGGTCACCAGTCTCATCGGTCCCAATGGCGCGGGCAAGACCACGGCGCTGAACATGCTCTCCGGTTTCTATCGTCCCAGCGCCGGCCAGTTCATGTTGGGCCAGACGCCGCTGGCAGGGCTGGCCGCCTTCCGCATCGCGCGCCACGGCGTGGCGCGTACCTACCAGACCTCGCAATTGTTCGGCAGCCTCACGGTGGCCGACAACGTGGCGCTGGCCTGCGGCCGCGGCCGCCTGGGTGGCCTGCTCTCGGCGCGGGGCTTCGTCTCCGGCGAGGTGCGTGCGCGTTGCCGCCACCTGCTCGACTTCTGCGGCTATCGCGGTGCGCTCGATATCCCCAGCGCCGACCTGGCCCACGTCGATCGCCGCCTGGTGGAAATCGCTCGCGCGCTGGCGGCCGATCCCGATGTGCTGCTACTCGACGAACCTGCCGCCGGCCTCTCGCGCGAAGACAAGACCATGCTCGCGCAGCTGCTGACCAGGATCGCCGATGCCGGCATCAGTGTGGTGGTGGTCGAGCACGACATGGAACTGGTCATGCAGATCTCGCGCCGCATCGTCGTGCTCGATGCCGGCCAGCGACTGGCCATCGGCACACCGCAGGAAGTGCAGAACGATCCGGCGGTGCGCAAGGCTTATCTCGGCGAGGGCACGCAGCAGGCCGTGGCGGCCGTGCGCGCTGCCGTCAGCGGCGCCGACGAATTGCTGGGCGTGGGTGAGCTGGTCACCGGCTATGGTGCCGAACCGGTCCTGCATGGCATCAACCTGCAGGTGCGGCAAGGCGAGATGATTGCGCTGCTGGGCGCCAACGGCGCCGGCAAGTCCACCCTGATGCGGTCGCTGGCCGGGCTGCATCGGCCTGTCCAAGGCGGTATCCACGCCGGTGGCGTGAACCTGATGCACCTGCGCGCCGAACAGATCGTGCGCCAGGGCGTGGTGCTGGTGCCGGAAGGGCGGCAGGTGTTTCCGGAGTTGTCGGTGCTGGACAATATCCGACTCGGTGCTTTCCTCTATCCGCAGGATGTGGAGGCCCGCGTGGAAGAGATGCTGGGCCGTTTCCCGCGCTTGCGCGAGCGCCTGCATCACCGTGCCGGGCTGCTCTCCGGTGGCGAGCAGCAGATGCTGGCCATCGCGCGCGGCCTGATGTCGCGTCCGCGCGTGCTGTTGCTGGACGAGCCATCGCTGGGCCTGGCCCCCAAGGTGATCGCCGAATTGTTTGCCGCCCTCGATCAACTGCGCCGCGAAAACATGACCATCGTGCTGGTCGACCAGATGGCCGCATTGGCCCTGTCGCTGGCCGACCGCGCCTACGTCATCGAAGCGGGACGCGTGGTGGCGCAAGGCACGGCGGCCGAGATCGCTGCCAATGATGCGCTGGCCAAGGCCTATCTCGGCGCGCACTGACGCCGGGTCACTGCAAGGATTGAACATGGAATCGACCCAGCCTTACGCCATCAACCTGCCCGACGTGGTGGACGAAGTGCGCCGCGCTTTTGAACGCTACGAAGTGGCCCTCACCACCAACCAGGTCGAGGTGCTCGATGAACTGTTCCTGGACAGTCCCCAGACGGTGCGCTACGGCGCCACCGAGAACCTGGTGGGCACCGAGGCCATCCGCGCCTTCCGCCAGGGACGTTCACCGAAGAACCTCATGCGCAAGCTGCGTGCTACCGTCATCACCACCTATGGCCAGGACTATGCCGTGGCCGATACCGAATTCACCCGCGAGGGCGAGGCGCGCATCGGCCGCCAGAGCCATACCTGGCTGCGTTGTCCGCAAGGCTGGCGCATCGTGGCCGCGCACGTCTCATGGATGGATGCGCCCAAGGCGCCGGCCTCCTGAAAGCCTGGCCATCCGCAGGTATCATCCTCGCAGCAGTTTTTTCATCTCGACAAGAACATCAGGAGTCAGCCATGTTGTACAGCAAGACCTGTCTGGGCGGAATGGTCACCGCTCCCCATCACCTGGCCGCGCAGGCGGGCGCGCAGATCCTGCGCGAGGGTGGCAATGCGGTCGAAGCGATGGTCGCGGCCGCGGCTACCATCGCCGTGGTCTATCCACACATGAACGGCATCGGCGGCGATGGCTTCTGGGTCATCAGCGAACCCGGCCAGGAGCCGGTGGCCATCCGCGCCTGCGGTCCCTCGGCGGCGCTGGCGACCAAGGATTTCTATGCGCAGCACGGCCACAGCGCCGTGCCCACGCGCGGGCCCCATGCGGCGCTGACGGTGGCCGGTGCGGTCGGTGGCTGGGCAGCAGCGCTGGACCATGCGCGCCGCTTCGGCCGTGCGCTGCCCTTGCCGGTGCTGCTGGCCGATGCCATCCGCCATGCAAAGAACGGCGTGCCCGTCACCCGCTCGCAACATGAGCTCACCCGCGACAAATGGAGCGAGCTCAAAGACCAGCCCGGCTTTGCCGCCACCTATGCCGCCGACGGCATCCCGGCCCAGGGCAAGGTGCTGAAACAGTCAGCCCTGGCCGAGAGCCTGTCGCGCCTGGCCGAGGCCGGACTCGATGATTTCTATCGCGGCGACCTCGCGCAACGCCTTGCTGCAGGCCTGGAAGCGGCCGGCAGCCCCTTGCGCCGCGGCGACCTGGAGGCCTTCCGCGCCCAGGTGGTCAAACCGCTGATGGTGCAGTTAACGTCAGGCCGCGTCTACAACCTGCCACCGCCGACACAGGGTGTCTCGGCCCTGATGATCATCGGCCTGTTCGACCGGCTCGGCATCGCGCAGGCGGAAGGCTTCGAACACATCCACGGCCTGGTGGAGGCCACCAAGCGCGCCTTCATCCTGCGCAACCAGCACGTCACCGATCCCGCCCACATGAGCGTGGATGCCGCGCACTGGCTGCTGGCCGAGGCGCTGGACCAGGAGGCCCAACAGATCGACATGCAGCGCGCCGCGCCCTGGCCGCATCCGGCCAAGCCTGGCGACACCATCTGGATGGGTGCCGCCGACGCGCAAGGCCGCGTGGTGAGCTACATCCAGAGCATCTTCTGGGAGTTCGGCAGCGGCGTGGTCGTGCCCGACACCGGCATCGTGTGGCAGAACCGTGGCGCCAGCTTCACGCTGGATGACGGTGCCAACCAGCTGCAGCCGGGCAAGCTGCCCTTCCATACGCTGAACCCCTCGCTGGCACGGCTCAACGATGGCCGCACCCTGGCCTACGGCACCATGGGCGGGGAAGGGCAGCCGCAGACGCAGGCAGCGGTCTTCACGCGTCATGTGCTGTTCGGGCAAAACCTGCAGGCGGCTGTCAGTGCGCCGCGCTGGCTGCTGGGCCGCACATGGGGCGATGTTTCCACCAACCTGAAGGTCGAAGGTCGGGTACCGGCGGCCACCATCGAGGCTTTGCGCAATGCCGGCCATGAAGTGCAGGTGGTGGAGGACTACACCGACATGATGGGTCACGCCGGCGCCGTGTGCGTGCATCCGGATGGCCTGATCGAAGGGGCTACCGATCCGCGTGCCGATGGCGTTTGTGCCGGCGTCTGAGCACCAGCCCTGCCAATCCGCATTGCCTTTCCCTGCGCAGCCGGCACTGCCGGCTTGCCTGTCACCTTTGACGCAGGGCAGATCCTCACCAAGACTCGCCCTCCGTTGTCTTTTTGCATTTCCCGTTTGACAGGAAATGACGCTTATTGCGCTCTTTTACCGCGTTTGTCTCGGGTTTGAATCGCGAGGATTGGTGAGTTTTTTGCCGTAGAAAAAAATTCTCGAAGTTTTTCGGGAAATGCGATGAAAAACCATAGCTGTTCTGGCAAGATGCCGTAAACCTATGCGGTTCACAGGGGAGCCGTCATGCATCAAGCCGCGTCGCAATTTTGTCTGAATTGAACAAGAATAAAGCCCCATCCCCGCCCAATCTGTCTTCACTGATTACGCTGGGGGTGGTCATTACCGTGCTCATCACGACCGTGTCGGTACTGATCCTGGTGGATCAGTTCACCCGCGGTTATGCGCGTTCGGAAAGCGAAACGCGCATGAAGCAGCTGGCCTGGCAGATGCAGGACGCGCTGGAGCGCGGCATGCGGGAGCGCGAAATCGACCTGCGCCTGCTGGTGCAGCGGCCGTCGGTGCGTGCCGGCCGCGACTTGCCGCGGGTGCGCCGGGTCTTCAACGAACTGCAGGCCAATGTGCCGCATTACGCCTGGATCGGCCTGGCCAATCCGGAGGGCACCGTGATGGTGGCCACCAATGGCCTGCTCGAAGGCGCCAGCGTAGCCCAGCGTCCCTGGTTCCAGGAAGGCAGCAAGGGCGAATACGCTGCCGATTTCCATCCGGCCGTGCTGCTGGCGCAGAAGCTCCCGCCGCAATCCAATCCCTGGCGTTTCGTCGACCTGTCGGCCCCGGTGCATGACCTGGACGGCCATTACCTCGGGGTGGTCGGCCTGCACCTGTCCTGGTCGTGGGCGCGCGACATCGCCGCCAAGCTGCTGGACCCGGCCGGCAATCGTTATGACGTCGAGGTCATCATCGTGCGCGATGATGGCACCGTCATCCTCGGCCCCAAGGGCATGGAAGAGACCAAGCTCGACACGCCCAGCGTGCGCGCCGCGCAGGCGGCCGACAACGGTGGTTCGCTCATCGAGACCGGACCCGATGGCCGCCGCTACGTCAGCGGCTACGCCCGCACGGGCGTCAAGGGCGGCATGAAGCTGCACTGGAGCGTGATCGTGCGCCAGCCCGAGACGGTGGCCCTGGCAGCCTTCCGCGACCTGGAAAAGCGCGTCATCGTGGTGGGTGCGCTCTCCGGCGTGGTCCTGGTGCTGCTGGCCATCCTGCTCACGCGGCGCCTGGTGGGGCCCATCAATGCCTTGTCGGCGGCACTGGAACTGCGTGCGGCCGGCCGACCCGACGTGCCTATCCCCCAGATCAACAGCTACCGCGAAATCCAGCTGCTCTCCTCGACCCTGGTCAACATGGTCGAGCGCGAAGAGACCTACCTGCGCGAAGTGCGCTCCCTCAACGAGAGCCTGGAGCAGCGCGTGGCCGAGCGCACCAGCCGCCTGCACGAGACCGCCAGCGCCCTGCAGGAAGCACTGGACCAGCAGCAGGCCAACCAGATCCAGCTGGAAGAAAGCGCGGCCGAACTGCGCGCCATCCTGGAAAACGCCCAGGATGCCTTCATCGCCGCCGACGAGCACGGCCACGTGGTCGAGTGGAACCGCCAGGCCGAGCTGCTGCTGGGCTGGCCGCGCGACCAGGTGATGGGCCGCGACATGGCCGAACTGATCATCCCGCCCGACATGCGCGGCGCCCACAATCGCGGCATGGCGCAGTTCCTCAAGGATGGCACCAGCGTGGTCATCAACAACCGCATCGAGCTGCAGGCCCTGCATCACGACGGCCACGAGCTGCCCATCGAGATCACGGTAGGCCATGTCAAGCGCCAGAGCGGCCACCTGTTCATCGCCTTCCTGCACGACATCACCGAGCGCCTGGCCTTCCGCGACCAGATGCGCGAACTGGCCCTGACCGACGTGCTGACCAGCCTGCCCAACCGCCGTGCCTTCAGCGACCGCCTGCCCGAAGGCATGATGCGGGCGCGCCGAGCCGACCAGTTGCTGGCCCTGTTCTTCATGGACATCGACGGCTTCAAGGGGGTCAATGACCGCTATGGCCACGAAGCAGGCGATGAGCTGCTCATCGAGTTCGCGCGCCGCCTGCAGCGTTCGGTGCGCGATGTCGATACCGTGGCGCGCCTGGCCGGTGACGAGTTCGTGGTGATCCTGGAGAACCTGCAGACCCAGGAAGATGCCGTGATGGTGGCCGAGAAGATCCTGGTGACCATCCGCGAACCCTTCCAGCTGACGCACTCCACCGTCAACATCTCCAGCAGTATCGGCGTGGCCGTCTACCAGCCCAACCTGGATGGCGAAGTCGGCCCCGAGGAACTGCTGTCCATGGCCGACAAGGCCATGTACGCCGCCAAGCGCCTGGGCAAGAACCGCGTTGAACTGGGGCGCGCAGGCGACGCCTGATCCGCCGGGCGCAATCCCGCCCGGCTTTTTCCTTTCCGTTTTCCTTTCCTTTTTTCTTCCTCTGCCGCTGCGTCATTGCTGACGAGGCGCACCGTCTCATTTACGGTTTGTTTACGCTCCCGCGCCAAACATTTACCGGGATTTGATACGGCTTTCCCTATCGTTCGACTGTCTCGTTTTCCGTCCCTGGAAGCGAACAACAACGTCAACAATGGAGTGGGAAATGTTGCAAACGGATTTTCTCTACATAGGCATGCTGCTCGTCTGCGGCCTCTCGATGTGGGGCTTCATCGCCCTGTGCAGCCGTCTGGAACGGCAGGAAGGGGAGAAGAAATGAACCTCATGACCCTGCTGGGGCTGGTGGTCTCCATCGCCCTCCTGCTGTACCTGGTCTACGCCCTGATCAAGCCGGAGGATTTCTGACATGGACAGCAACAATTATCTCCAGCTCGGCCTCTACCTGGCCGTCCTGCTGGTGCTCTCCCTGCCGCTGGGCTGGTACATGGCCCGCGTGATGGAAGGCAAGTCGCGCGTGAACCGGCTCTTCGGCGGCGTCGAGCGCGTCTTCTATCGCCTCTGCGGCATCAGCCGCGAGCACGAGATGGACTGGAAGCAGTACGCCATCGCGGCCGTGCTGTTCAATTTCCTGGGCCTGATCGTGGTCTACCTGCTGCAACGCGTGCAGCAATGGCTGCCGCTGAACCCGGCCGCACTGGCCAACGTCAGCCCGGATTCGTCCTTCAACACGGCGCTCAGTTTCGTCACCAACACCAACTGGCAGGGCTATGCGGGTGAAGCCACCATGAGCTACCTGACCCAGATGGCTGCACTGGCGGTGCAGAACTTCCTCTCGGCCGCCACCGGGATCGCGATTGCCTTCGCCCTGATCCGCGGCTTTGCCCGCCACAGCAGCAAGGGCATCGGCAACTTCTGGGTCGACATGACCCGCAGCACGCTCTACGTGCTGCTGCCGCTGTCGGTGGTGTTCGCGCTGGTGCTGGTGCAGCAGGGCAGTATCCAGAACTTCCGTTCCTACCAGGACGTGAAGACGCTGGAAGTAACCCACTACACCGTGCCCAAGCTGGATGCTGCAGGCCAGCCCCTGAAGGATGCAAAGGGCGAACCGGTGACCGAAGCGCAAAGCACCGACAAGCAGACCTTGCCCATGGGGCCGGTGGCGTCCCAGGAAGCCATCAAGATGATCGGTACCAACGGTGGTGGCTTCTTCAACGCCAACTCGGCGCACCCGTATGAGAACCCGACGCCGCTGACCAACTTCCTGCAGATGCTGGCCATCCTCATCATCCCGGCCGCCCTCTGTACCAGTTTCGGTGTGCTGGTTGGCGACCGTCGCCAGGGCTGGGCCATCCTGGCCTCGATGACACTCCTGTTCGTGGTGTTGACGCTGGTGTTGATGGTTGCGGAG
Source organism: Herbaspirillum sp. CAH-3 (assembly GCF_009668275.1). Taxonomy (NCBI): domain Bacteria; kingdom Pseudomonadati; phylum Pseudomonadota; class Betaproteobacteria; order Burkholderiales; family Oxalobacteraceae; genus Herbaspirillum; species Herbaspirillum sp. CAH-3. The sequence goes on from NZ_VSWE01000003.1 coordinate 119,440, forward strand.
TCGCAACCCAACCCGATGCTGGCCTCGCTGCACGCTTCCGGTCCCGGCATGATGGAAGGCAAGGAAACCCGCTTCGGCATCCCGGCCTCGGCGCTGTTCGCCTCCGTCACCACGGCCGCCTCCTGCGGTGCCGTCAATGCCATGCATGACTCGCTCTCGCCGCTGGGTGGACTGGTGCCGATGCTGCAGATGCAGCTGGGTGAAGTGGTCTTCGGCGGGGTGGGTTCGGGCCTGTACGGCATGCTGATCTTTGCGGTGCTGGCGGTGTTCATCGCGGGCCTGATGATCGGCCGCACGCCCGAATACCTGGGCAAGAAGATCGGCGTGTTCGACATGAAGATGATGTCCATCGCCATCCTCATGACCCCGGCGCTGGTGCTCATCTTCACGGCGATCTCGGTGATGGTCGAAGCGGGCCTGGCCGGTATCGCCAACCCGGGGGCGCACGGTTTCTCGGAAATCCTCTACGCCTTCAGTTCGGCCGCCAACAACAACGGCAGTGCCTTCGCCGGGCTCTCGGCCAACACGCCGTACTACAACATCACCACCGGCCTCTGCACCTGGCTGGGCCGCTTCGGCATCATCGTGCCGGTGCTGGCCATGGCCGGTTCGCTGGCCGGCAAGAAGCGCCTGGCCGCTACCTCCGGCACCCTGCCCACGCACGGCCCGCTGTTCGTGGCGCTGCTGATCGGTGCGGTGATCCTGGTCGGTGCCCTGACCTATGTGCCGGCGCTGGCGCTGGGACCGGTGGTCGAGCACCTGCAGATGATGGCGATGTAAATGATTGGATGGATTCTGCCGGGCGCTGCGCCCGGCAGAGCAACCCGCAACGGATACCCTTATGACTACCCCTTCCAGCAATACTCCGGCTGCCAGCACCCAAGCCGTGCCGGCCGATGCCCTTCCTTCCGCCGCGCAGACTGCGCGCTGGATGTTCGATCCCAAGATCGTCAAGCCGGCCCTGGCCGATTCCTTCCGCAAGCTGTCGCCGCGCGTGCAATGGCGCAATCCGGTGATGTTCGTGGTCTACCTCGGCAGCATCCTGACCACGCTGCTGTTCATCCAGGCCGTCACCGGCAAGGGTGAGGCCCCGGCTGGCTTCATCTTCGCCATTGCTGCCTGGCTGTGGTTCACGGTGCTCTTTGCCAACTTCGCCGAAGCGCTGGCCGAAGGCCGCAGCAAGGCGCAAGCCGCTGCCCTGCGCGGCGTCAAGAAGAGCGTGATGGCCAAGAAGCTGCGCAGCAGCGACCAGACACGCGGCGGCGTAGCTGCGGCCGCCGCCCAGCGTGAAGTCGTCGAAGGCGGCAGCCTGCGCAAGGGTGACCTGGTGCTCATCGAAGCAGGCGATACGGTGCCCGCCGATGGTGACGTCATCGAAGGCGTGGCCACTGTCGACGAGAGCGCCATCACCGGCGAATCGGCGCCGGTGATCCGCGAATCCGGCGGCGACTTCTCGGCCGTCACCGGCGGCACGCGCGTGCTGTCGGACTGGATCGTGGTGCGTGTGTCGGTCAATCCGGGCGAAGCCTTCCTGGACCGCATGATCGCCATGGTCGAAGGCGCCCGCCGCCAGAAGACTCCCAACGAACTGGCGCTGACCCTGCTGCTGGTGGCGCTGACGCTGGTGTTCCTGCTGGTGACGGTGACCTTGCTGCCGTTCTCGATCTTCTCGGTCACCGCCGCCGGTGCCGGTTCGCCGGTCACGGTGACGGCGTTGATCGCCCTGCTGGTATGCCTCATCCCGACCACCATTGGCGGCCTGCTATCGGCCATCGGCGTGGCCGGCATGAGCCGCATGATGCAGGCCAACGTGATTGCCACCTCCGGCCGTGCGGTGGAAGCTGCCGGTGACGTCGACGTACTGCTGCTGGACAAGACCGGCACCATCACCCTGGGCAACCGCCAGGCCGCCGCCTTCATGCCGGCTCCCGGCGTGGCCGAGCGCGAATTGGCCGACGTCGCCCAACTGGCCTCGCTGGCCGATGAAACGCCGGAAGGCCGCAGCATCGTGGTGCTGGCCAAGAACCGTTTCAACCTGCGCGAACGCGAGATGGCCAACCTGGGCGCGGAGTTCATTCCCTTCTCGGCGCAGACCCGTGTCTCGGGCATCGACATCGGCACGCGCCGCATCCGCAAGGGCGCAGCCGACGCCATCCGCAAGCTGGTGCGTTCGGCCGACCAGCGCCTGCCGGCCCAGGTGGAAAGCGATGTGGAAGCCATTGCCCGCCGTGGCGGCACGCCGCTGGTGGTGATCGAATGGAACAACGAGGCGGCCGTGATCAACCAGGGCGCACCGATCCGTATCCTCGGTACGGTGGAGTTGAAGGACATCGTCAAGGGCGGCATCAAGGAACGCTTCGGCGAACTGCGCCGCATGGGCATCAAGACCGTCATGATCACCGGCGACAACCGCCTGACGGCCGCGGCCATCGCCGCCGAAGCCGGGGTCGATGACTTCCTCGCCGAAGCCACGCCGGAACAGAAGCTGGCCCTGATCCGCCAGCACCAGGCCGAAGGCAAGCTGGTGGCCATGACCGGCGACGGCACCAATGACGCCCCGGCGCTGGCCCAGGCCGACGTGGCCGTGGCCATGAACAGCGGCACCCAGGCGGCCAAGGAAGCCGGCAACATGGTCGACCTCGACTCCAATCCGACCAAGCTGATCGAGATCGTCGAGATCGGCAAGCAGATGCTGATGACACGCGGCAGTCTCACCACCTTCAGCATCGCCAATGACGTGGCCAAGTACTTCGCCATCATTCCGGCCATGTTCGTGGCCAGCTATCCGCAGCTGGGCACGCTCAACGTGATGCATCTGTCCAGTCCCGATTCGGCCATCATGTCGGCGGTGATCTTCAATGCGCTGGTGATCGTGGGACTGATCCCGCTGGCCCTGCGTGGCGTGCGCTATCGCGCCCTGGGCGCGGCCGTGCTCCTGCGCCGCAACCTGCTGATCTATGGCGTCGGTGGCCTGGTGGTGCCGTTCGTGGGCATCAAGCTGATCGACCTGCTGCTCACCGCCTTCGGCCTGGTCTGAACCTGATTACGACTCTCAAGGAAAGTCACATGAAAACCTCGACTCCCCATCCGCTGCGTCCGGCCATCACGCTCTTCCTCCTGTTGGGTGTGCTGCTGGGCGGCCTGTATCCGCTCCTGGTGACCACGCTGGCACAGGCCTTCTTCCCGCAGCAGGCCAATGGCAGCCTGATCGAACGGCAAGGCCAGGTGGTCGGTTCGGAACTGATCGGCCAGAACTTCACCAGCCCGGCCTACTTCTGGGGCCGTCCTTCGGCGGCCGGTACCTTCCCCAACAATGGCATGGCCTCCGGCGGCAGCAACCTGGGACCAACCAACCCGGCCTTGAAGCAAGCCGCTGAAGACCGCGCCAAGGCCTTGCAGGAAGCCGACCCCGACAACAAGGGGGCGATTCCCATCGACCTGCTGACGGCCTCGGCCAGCGGCCTGGATCCGCAGATCAGCCCGGCTGCTGCCGAGTACCAGGCCGGGCGCGTGGCCCGTGCGCGCGGCATCACCCTGGAGCAGGTGCGTGCCCTGGTGCGCGTCAACAGCGAGGCGCCGCAATGGGGCCTGTTCGGGGAACCGCGCGTCAATGTGCTCAAGCTGAACCTGGCGCTGGATGCGGCGGCGCCCTTGCCCAAGGCGGACGCGGTCAAGTAATCCCCTGCTGCCTGCAGCATGGCCGGTGGTACGCAACCCGCGTGCCACCGGCTTTTTGCCACTACAATGCTCCAACCCTGAACGCCTGACATGAACACCCGCCCCGACCCCGACGACCTGCTGGAACGCGTGATGCGCGACGAAGAGCGCCAGGCGCGCGGCCGCCTGAAGATCTTCTTCGGCTTCTCGGCCGGTGTCGGCAAGACCTTCGCCATGCTGGAAGCCGCCCAGGCGCTGGCTGCGCAAGGCACGGATGTGATCGCCGGCGTGGTCGAGACCCATGGCCGCGCCGAGACCGAGGCCCAGCTCGCCGGTCTCACGCGCCTGCCCATGCGCATGGTGCCGTACCGCGATCGGCAGTTGCCCGAGTTCGACCTGGATGCCGCACTGGAACGCCAGCCCGGCGTGATCCTGGTCGACGAACTGGCGCACTCCAACGTGCCCGGCTCGCGCCATGCCAAACGCTGGCAGGACATCGATGAACTGCTGCGCGCCGGCATCGATGTCTACACCACCCTCAACGTGCAGCACATCGAAAGCCTCAACGACGTGGTCGGCCAGATCACCGGCATCCGCGTCTTCGAGACGGTGCCCGACCATGTCTTCGATGAAGCCGACGACGTCATGCTGGTGGACATCCCGCCCGATGAATTGCTGGCCCGCCTGCAGCAGGGCAAGGTCTACCTGCCGCAGCAGGCCGAAAAGGCCGGGCGCCATTTCTTCCGCAAAGGCAACCTGATCGCGCTGCGCGAGATCTCCTTGCGCCGTACCGCCGACCGCGTCGATGCGGACATGCGACAGTACCGCGCCGACCGCTCCATTGCCCAGCTGTGGCAGGCGCGCGAGCGTATCGTGGTGGCCGTCGGCAGCGGTGCCGGCGAGGAACGCCTGATCCGCGAAGCCGCTCGCCTGGCCGCCAAACTGCAGGCCGAATGGCTGGCAGTCCACGTGGACCTGCCGGGCCAGCGCCAGGCGATGGAAGCGCGCGAGCGCGTAGTCTCTTATCTCAAACTGGCGCAATCCCTGGGCGCAGAAACGGCCAGCATCAGCGGTGAGGAATTGTCCGCCGCGCTGCTGCAATTCGCCCGCAGCCGCAATGCCGGCAAGCTGGTGATCGGCCAGGAGGAGGGCGGCCTGCGCCAGCTGCTGCGCTGGCCGCGTGGCACCCTGGCCCAGCGCATCGCCCGCAGCGGCGGCGAGATCGACCTCTACACCATCGCCCGCAGCCGCACCCGGGTGCAGCAGGAACAGACCCGTACCGACAGTGCCGCCAGCGCCGCCGAAGCCCTGCTCACGCGTCGCCGCCGCACGCGCGGCACCATGTGGGCGCTGGCCAGTTGTGCCGTCACCACCACGCTGGCCTTCGTGCTCGATGGCAAGCTGCATCCGGCCAACGTCATCATGCTCTACCTCGTCGGCGTGATGCTGGTGGCGATGCGCTATGGCCGTGCGGCCTCGGCGCTGGTGTCGGTGCTGTCGGTACTGTCCTTTGATTTTTTCTTCGTCGATCCGCGCTTCTCGATCACGGTCTCCGATGCGCAGTACCTGCTGACGCTGGCGGTGATGCTGGCGGTGTCGTTGTTCATCAGCTCGCTCACCGCGCGCCTGCGCCGCCAGGCCAGCGTGGCCATGCAGCGTGAAGGACGGGCCGCCAATCTCTACATGCTGGGCAAGGAATTGTCGGCGCTGCTGACGCTGGACCAGATCCTGGAAATCGGCCGCCGTCACCTGGCCGCCGTGTTCGGTGCGCGCATCGCCTTCTTCCTGCCTGATAGCGCCGACCAGTTGCGCCTGGCCGAGCCCGAGCAGGACAGCGGTGGTCCGCACGTCCTCAAAAGTGTGGATGCGGGCGTGGCGCAATGGGTCTATGACAACGGCCAGGCCGCCGGCAAGGGCACGGCGACCTTGCCCTCGGCTGCGGCGCTTTACCTGCCGCTGACGGCGACCATGCGCACGCGCGGCGTGCTGGCGTTTGCCATCGAGGGCGCCAGTGAAGAGGAGCGCCAACTGGCTGCCGCTCAACTGGCCTTGCCCGAGAATCGCCAGATGCTGGAAATTTTCTGCTCGCAGATCGCCATGGCCATCGAGCGTCTGCACTATGCCGAGGTAGCCCAGGATGCGCTGGTGACGATGGAATCGGAACGCCTGCGCAATTCGCTGCTCTCGGCCATCTCGCATGACCTGCGCACGCCGCTGACCTCGCTGGTGGGCAGTGCCGACGTGCTGGCCGCCAACGAGCGCCTGGATGAGGACGCCCGCGCCATGGCGCGTACCATCAGCGAACAATCGCAGAAGATGGTCGGGCTGATGAACAACCTGTTGGACATGGCGCGCCTGCAGGCGGGCGTGGTGACCTTGAATCGCCAATGGAATGCGCTGGAGGAATTGACCGGTTCGGCCCTGCGCCTGCTGTCCAAGGCACTGGAAGGACGCCAGGTGGAAACGCGCATCGCGCCCGACCTGCCGCTGTTGCGGGTCGATGCCGTGCTGCTTGAACGGGTGTTGGCCAACCTGGTGGAAAACGCCATCAAGTATTCCCCGGCCGGCAGCGCCATTGCCATCAGCGCGCATGTGGAAGACAGCGATGGCCAGCCCCAGGTCAAGGTCTGCGTGAGCGACCACGGGCGTGGTTTCCCGCCGGCCATGACGCAGCATGCCTTTGAAAAATTCACGCGCGGCGACAATGAATCGTCCACCCCCGGCGTCGGCTTGGGCCTGGCGATCTGCCGCGCCATCATCGAGGCGCACCAGGGCCGCATCTGGATCGCGCCGCAGGAAGCCGGGCAGGGCGCAACCGTCTGCTTCATGCTGCCGGTGGAAACGCAACCCGCCCTGCCGGAAGAATAAGGACACCCCATGCAAGAACACGCAGGCAACATCGTCTTCATCGAAGATGACCCGCACATCCGCAAACTGGTGAGGAGTGCGCTCGAACAGGAGGGCTTCATCGTCCATGAAGCCAAGAGCGCGCGCGAAGGCGTCACCGAAGCCGGGACCCGCAAGCCCGACCTCATCATCCTCGACCTGGGTTTGCCCGATGGCGACGGCAAGCAGGTCATCAGCGAAATCCGCAACTGGAGCAGCGTGCCCATCGTGATTCTCTCGGCGCGCACGCAGGAGTCAGAAAAGGTGGAAGCCCTCGACGCCGGTGCCGACGACTACCTGGTCAAGCCCTTCGGCATGCCCGAACTGCTGGCCCGCATGCGTGCGCAATTGCGCCGCCATGCGCGCGCGTCAGGCGCAGGGCAGTCCAGCGGCCGCTATCGTCTTGGGGACGTGGTGGTGGACCTGCCGGCGCGCAGCGTGAGCCGCAATGGCGAGGCGCTGCACCTGACGCAGATTGAATATCGCTTGCTGGCCACCTTGTTGCGCGATGCAGGGCGCGTCATCACGCACCGCCAGTTGCTGGTGGCCGGATGGGGCCCCTCGCATGCCGAAGATGGCCACTACCTGCGCATCTACATGCAGCGCCTGCGCCAGAAACTGGAACGCGATGCGGCCCAGCCGGTACACATCCTCACCGAGATCGGCGTGGGCTATCGGGTGGCCGATGTGGTGGCCGAATGAAACTGGAGTGAACCGGCCTCAAGGCCAGTTCAGCAGCGGCAGGGCCAGTACCACCATCACGATGCAGCCCAGGTTCAACAGCATGCGCTGGCGCTTGAGCACGAAGGAGAGCAGCCAGGCCCCGGCCAGGAAGACGATGAAGTTGGCGAGGTATTGCTTGCCCGCCGCTGCCACCGGCAGCTCCGGCGCATCGGCCAATCCCGAGAATTTCCAGGCGCAGACCAGTGCGGCCAGCACGGCGCAGTTGAAATAGGTATTGACGGTCGGGAAGCTTTCTTCCAGATGGTCGGACACCTCCACGCTCTCGCAGCGACCCTCGCGATAGAGCGCCTCCAGCCAGTGCCGTTCGCCGCGCCAACGATAGAGCATGGCACCGTCTTCGCGCGCTTCCTGCGCATGGGGCGTGCCTAGCCGCGCGTGCATGAAGTCCGGTGCGGTGTTGCGCCATTCGGCGGTCTGGGCAGCGCGAAAGCGTTGTTCCAGCGCGCGCGCCTTGCGGCGGCGTCCCAGCTGCTTCAGGGCCAGCTGGGCCAGGGCCAGGGAATTGAACAGGTAGATCCACTGCAGGATGGTGGCGTAGTCGGCTTGCATGGGCAGGTCGGTCAAGTGGGGCATGGATAAGGATGCCGCATCTTGCCGTCAGCTCGCCCGATTGTCCAGCCCGGCTGTGTGCCCAGACGGGAATGCCCGCCGGACGGCGGTTCTAGCGCGATATGAACCTAAAGATCCCCCCAGATATCGATCTGGCGGCGGATCTGGCCGGTACGCGCATCGCAGATGAAGAGAACTTCCCGCAGGGCATGCCGCACCACGTAACGGAAGTATTCGTGGTCGGTACGGGCCACGAATTCCTCGCTCTCGATCTTCCCGGGCATGGAGTCGCTGATCTGCTGTCGGCATTCGTTGCGATGCTGCAGGGCTTGCGGCGAGGGGCCGTAGTCTTCCGGCGAGCGATAGGGGGCCACGGCCTGCGTGAGGGGCGCCATGCTGGCGCAGAGCACGAAGATCAGCAGCGCTACCAGCACGCAGCGATAGCGGCGGCGCTGGGCGGTACGCAGGAAGAGATGGCGCGGCGAGAGCGGGTGGAGGCGATCCTCGCCACGTTTCCAGTGCAGACGGCTACGCATGATGATGCACCTCCTTGTGATGATTCTTTTTGTCAGGCGACGGGCAGGACTCAGAAGCTCTTGTTGACCGACGCGGTCCACTGGTTGCTGCCGATGTTCTTGCCACGCAGCGTGTAGCCGGCAGCGGGCGCATTGCTGCTGGTCCAGGCCAGGCCCAGCACGTAACCGGAGAAGTCGCGCGAGAGGCCCAGTTTCCAGTCGGTGTAGGAGAGGTTGGCGGCATTGGGGCCGGTGTAGCGCTGGCGGCCGATGTGGGCCAGGCCGGTGATGCCGGCGAAGAGTTCATGGTTCACCGACAGGTCGGCGTAGGTGCTGCCGCGCGTATCGGCATTGCCGAAGGTATTGCCGGTGCTGTACGAATACTTGAAGGCGATCCACTTGGCATCCACGCCGAGGTAGACCTCGGTGGTATCGGGTTTGGTCATGCCGGCCGGGTAGCTGCCGGGATAGGCGTAGTGCAGCACGCCGATGTCGCCGGTGAGCCAATCGGTGAGGGCCGGTTTCCAGCCGCCGTAGACATCGGCTTCGAGGCTGGCCGAGGCGGCCGGATTGGTGTCCGAGATCCAGCTGATGTTGGACATCCAGACACCGGCATAGAGGCCATTGTCATGGGTCAGGTCGAAGCCGCCTTGCAGGGCCGGTTTCTGGTTGGTCTGGGTGGTGCCGCGGAAGACGTATTGGCTGACGATGCCGATGTTGCCGGCCAGGTGCAGCGGCGAGGCGTTGGCATCCGGCGTGGCGGGTGCTGCTTCCTGCGCCTGGGCCGGTGCGACCACGGCGATGGCCAGCAGCGCGCCTGCGGCGGCCAGCGTGGCCAGGCCCGCCAGCTGCGCATGGCGCAGGCGACGCTGGCCCGGCGGTGCCATGTCTTGCTGTGCGGGATAGTCGATGTGTTGTGGCGTGTGGCGGTTCATGATGCTGGTGGCTCCGTGGGTTGAAGAGCCGCAAGCTTAGGTTTTGACGTGTTTAATCCGGATAAAACTTTGCCGCCCGCTTGTAAACATCTCATAAAGAAAACAAGCGCCCAATTTCCGGAAGTGCGTTGCATGGAAGTAGATCGGTGTTTTGCCATACATCAAAAGAGCTGTGCACCGCCTAGAATTTTTTTGTCCCGGACATGGACGAATTTCTACATTCCCTTCATTTGTCCGCGTGACTGATCTTTTCGGTGCGGTAAGGCGGCACAGTCCTGCCTTTGCACCTGCATGCCGCAGGCGCTGTCATGGCAGGAGCTTGTATGGACGCATCACCGACATCAATCCGGACATCCATTCCGACCTCTGCTGAGGCGTTCGCGCGATGGGGGCAGGAACCGCAGCATCGGCGCCTCATGCGCTTGCACTTTCCCCATGGGGATGGACCGGAGGCGCCCTTGCTGGTCCAACGGCTCGATGCAGAGGAGTTGCTCTCGCGCGACTTCAGCTTTGTGGTGGAACTGCTCAGCGATGATCCGCACCTGCCGCTGAAGGCCTTGATGGGCAAGCTGCTGGTGGTCGAGCTGGTGCGCGAAGATGGTCAATTGCGTTACTTTTCCGGCTACGTGTTCGGGTTCTCCCGCCAACGCGCCGATGGCGCCATCGTCGTCTATGAAGCGCAGCTGGGGCCGTGGTTCAGGATGCTCTCCTTGCGGCGCGATCACTATCTCTTCCATGACAAGACCCTGCATCAGCAGACAGCCGAGATCTTCGCCGACTACCCGCTGCATGCGCGCTGGCAGTGGCAGGTCAGCAGCGGCGACGCCGTCATGACCGACGCCTGCCAGTACGGGGAAAGCGATCACAACTACCTCAGTCGCCGCTGGGAAGCCGCCGGCTGGCACTACTGGTACGAGCATGACGCCACCGGCCACACCTTGGTCGTGGGCAGCGACAGCCGGCAGCAAAGCGCCATCGAGGGCGATGACAGCGTGCGCTTCCACGGCGAAGGCGGTAGCGGTGAAGACGACGCCATCGATCGCTGGTCGCCTCAGCGCGAGATGACGGCCGGCAGCGTGGTGTTGGGCAGCTTCGATTTCAAGTCGCCCACGCCGCGCTGGATGGCGGTGCCGACGTTGAACCGGCAGGGCGTGGCGCCGTCACTCGAGCACTATGTGTTCACCGGCCACTATGGCTACCGCAACCGGGACGACGGCGATGCCCAGAGCCGCCTGCGTATCGAGGAGATCGAAGCCCGCGCGCGCCAGGTGGAGGGAGAGGGCAATTGTCGGGCCCTGATGCCGGGGCGCTGGTTCCGGCTGGTGGAACATTTTGAGTGTCAGCGCCTGGGGCGGCAGGCAGCGCAGGGCAGGGATGAGTTCCTGGTCCTGGCGGTGCGCCATCGCGTGCGCAACAACTATCTTCCTGCGGCAGAGGGCGACGATGCGCGTCCGTATCGTAACCAATTCAGTTGCATGCGTCGCCAGGTTCCCTGGCGCCCCGCTCCCGGATACAACAGCCAGTTACCCACCGCGCGCGGCGCGCAGACGGCGACCGTGGTGGGCTTGCCCGGGCAGCCTGCGCTGCACACCGATGAGTATGCGCGCGTACGGGTGCAATTCCACTGGGACCGGGAAGGCCGGCTTGACAGTGGCAGTTCTGCCTGGATCCGCGTAGTCAGTCCATGGGCAGGTGCGCAGCTTGGCGCGCTGGCCTTGCCTCGGGTTGGCGCGGAAGTGCTGGTGCAGTGGCTGGATGGCAATCCCGACCGGCCCGTCATCGTGGGCGGCCTCTTCAACGCTGACCATCTGCCGCCATGGGCGCTGCCTGCACAGCGCGCACTGACCGGCCTGCGCAGTCGCGAGCTCACCGACGATGGTGGCAACGGCGCACTGGGACGCAGCAACCATCTGATTCTCGACGACACGGCGGGCCGCTTGCAGGTGCAGCTCAGGAGCGATCAATACGACAGCCAGCTGTCGCTGGGGCACCTGTGCCGCATCGAGGACCAGCAAGGCCGCCAGGAGGCACGCGGCCAGGGATGGGAACTGCGCACTGATGCATGGGGCGTGCTGCGGGCCGGACGCGGCATGCTGGTCACCACCGAAGCCCGACCCCGCGCGCGCCGCCATGCCAAGGACCTGGGCGAGACCTTGGCGCGCCTGGTGCGTGCTCGCCAGGAGCAGCAGGCACTGGCGCGTCTTGCACGGCAGGCCTCGGCGCAGGAGGCCGAGGCGCAGCAGGCGCAGGTGGCCGCCGCCGTGCATGCGCAGAACCAGGCCCTGCGTGGCAACGATGGGCCGGATGAGGAGGAGGCTTTCCCGGAACTGGCTACGCCGCTGCTAGTGCTGGCCAGTCCGGCCGGTATCGCGGCCAGCAGTGGACAGGACACGCATCTGGCCAGTACCGCAGACACGGCGGTCACGGCTGGCCGCCACATTGCCCTCAGTGCAGGCGGAGGCTTCTTTGCCAGCGTGCGCGAGAGCCTGCGGCTGTTCGTGCAGAAGGCCGGGCTGCGCATGGTGGCGGCTGCCGGGGACATTGATTTGCGCGCGCTATCGGACGGCATTCATCTGCTGGCCAAGCTGAAGATCACGCAGACCTCCGATGAAATCGTCCTCAGCGCGCGTCAGCGCATCCTGCTCAATGGTGGCGGCAGTTATGTGCGGCTGGATGCGCAAGGGATAGAACTGGGGACGCGAGGACAGTTTCAGGTGCGGGCGAGCGTGAAGCATTTTGAAGGCGGGAATGCGATGCCGGTGCCGCAGGTGGAAGCGGAGGGGATGGCGATTTTTGACGAGCGTTTCAGGTTGGTCGATGAGCTCAAACGTCCGCTGAAGAACGTCCGCTATCGCGCTCGCAGCAGCAGTGGAAAAACCTGGGAGGGAAGGAGCGATGTCCAAGGATGGACACCGTATTTCGCTACTGATCGACCAGAAAATCTGGAGATCGAGATCTTGCATGAGGTAGAAGAGGAGACAGATGATGCAGCCGTTGAAGCAAGGAAAGAAGAGGAAGAAAAGGAGGCTTAGCCGCAAGGTCGCCAAGAGCGCAGGGACAACGAATCGGACGGTGGGGTCTGGCGTTGAGGTGATCGTACACAAGGATGACGTCGGCGAATGGATCAAGCCGGTGACCGGGGAAATTTTTTATATCGATGAGGATGCGCTATTTCCGGATGTGGAGTTTGAATTCACGACTGATGTCCCGGGACCTTATGTGTGGAAATGGGTGATGACCTGGAGTGCTCAGGTAAGCAGCTTGAGCGAAAAGGCGAGAGGGAAAACTGTCAAGAATCTCAGCAAGTCTGGAGCATTCACGCAGGACGAAAGACACTGGAATGCCCGAAGAATTGGCGCTGTTATTGGCGGCACGCTGAGGGTAGTAGTACAGGTCGGTCAAAGGGAGTTCATCCGAACGGTCAAGGTGTTGGCAAAGCAGCCCGGTGCGGATCGGATCAAAGCCTACATTCGGACTCGCGATGAGCCGCTAATGGAAAAGTTGATCCAACAGGAGTCCCGGTTCAAGCATGTAATCAACAAGGACCTGGAGCCCATCGTTGCCGGAGACAGGGGATTTGGTGTCGTTCAGCTTACCAATCCAATGCCGACTTATACCCAAATATGGAGCTGGAAAGATAACGTTGATGCCGGGATTGCACTGCTCCGGAAGAAGCGGGCTGCTGCAAAAAAAGATTTTGAGAAAGAAAAGCCTGTTTCGTACACGGAGGAGATGCTGGATATAGAAACTATCACGCGGTGGAATGGGGGAAAGTACCACGAATGGGATCAAGACAAGAAGAAGTGGGTTCGTCAGAAGAGCATCCTGTGTGATACGAAGACAGGAAACATTGGATGGGATATGACACTGGAGTCCAATTCCGGAAAAACGGAAAGTGAACTGCATGACCGAGATAAAGTGACTTATTCAAAGATGAAGGCGGGGCAAGATGAAGAACATGCTTGGAAATATTCGGGAGTCTGTTATGCGGACCATATCGCAGGGGAATAAATTTCTTGTTCTCTTGCTGGTGTTGCCATGGTCTTCCTTTGCCGGAGAGCTTCCCAAGATCAGTGAAAAGATCCTTTCCCAATATCGCGAGCAATCCAAAAAGGGAAACCCGCCAGGGAAATATGTACTGGTTCATGCGGACGGATCTGAGGCGAAAACCGGTAGTTCGGCGCGGCCAGTTTATTTGCTCAATATCAGCGCTGACCCTGTGAGCAAGCTGATTTCTTCACCCGAGATCGACAAGCTCATCAAGGGGGAGTTCAGTTTGGAACTTCAATCCGACATCCTCCTGAGTCAGGGCCAGACGGACTACATCGTTCTTGCCATGTCACGACCTGCACAAAACAACCCGCGCTATGTCCCCTGCATGATCGGCGCTGGCGAGGATCGTGCCTATCTGTTGGCCATTTCTGCGGGGATGCTCAAGGTCGTCAACCGATTCTTTGGAGGCTGTGCAACCAGTTATGAGCTGATTCAAGAGGGCGCTGATCTTGGATACCGTGTTATCGAGGAGGGACAGACACGCCGAACGGTGCGATACATGTTGCGTGGCGATAACGTCGTCAGGGAGCCTGACTATTACAAGACAGGCGGCTCCAAATGAACCTGCCCTCTCGAAACCTGATTCATGGATTTTCAACTCAATCCTGTCTGCGCAGCATGGATATGGATGCTTGGAAATTCAATAAATAATTTTAGAACTACGGGACAGGAGCTTTGTATGCGGATCAGTTTCAAGATGATGTGTTTTGGGATGGTCTTCTTTTTGGGAATGGCGAGCGCTTGTGCTGCGGTCGTGTTTCCAGAAGAGAAATTGGCGAAAATAAGAAAATCGCATTTCTTGCGTAGTGATGGGCTTCCGCAATACGCCTTCGTGTATGAAGACGGTGGTAACTGCTGCGAGATGCCGCCGCTAAAGCCGGTGTATTTGCTTAACCTGTTGGTCTATGGGCCTCTTGAGCTGCTGTTTTCGGAAGAGATCAATGCCTTGTTCAGGAAGAAGTTCGTCCTGGAAATCGATAACGATAGTCTCATCCGATCAGGCAAGACACATTACGTCGTCATGACCATCGCGCCTCCGGCACAACAAAGCGAGGCCTATTCGCGCTGCTCCAGTGGCGATCCGGAGAAGAAGGCTTATCTTCTCAAACTGACCAAGTCCAAGGTGGACATCATTCATCGCAACATGCTTGGCTGCGACACAGGTTACTCGATGGTGATGGATGGAAAACCACTCGGCTATGAGGTGAATCATGTCGGGGAACCAGTGGAGTTTTTGCGCGTGCGTGACGGAAAGGTAATTCCTCAGATCATGTCTGTGGAGTAGCGCGGCCGCCTTCAGAAACTGCACTCGACTCTCGCCCCAATCTCCCTGACTACGACAAGGAAGTTCTTCATGTTCAGTCCACCGAACCCCGACATCGAATCCATCCCCGACGATTTTATCCGCGCCGTCCTCTTCCCCTTCGCCATGGCCGACTACGACGGCGAGCAAGCCATCCGCCTGGGTGCGGTGCCGGATTCCGATGTACTGCAGGGCCTCCCCATCGACCTGGTCAACGAAGCCCTGTCGGCAGCCCAGGAAGCCGGCTTGATCGAGATGGTGGAAGAACGCCCCGGTGCCATCGCCATGACCCCGCTGGGCAAGAAGAAATTCCTGCTGGTGCGCGACGGCTTCTACGATGACGATGCCCTCGACGATTTGCGCCGCCTCCTGGCAACACTGGACCTACGCGCGTTGCGCCTTTCCGAAGACTATCGCCAGCTCCGGCAGAGCTGCACGGCGCTGGCCGCGTATCCTGAGCAGCCCTGCCCGCGCACGGGCCGCTGGCTCGCAAGGCGACTGGAGCAACGGCAGTGCGAATTGCGGGAAGGCGATACCATGCCCTTGCCCGAAGTGGACGCGCAGGATAGGCCCGTCTTCTGGTATCTGATGAAGACCTGATCAATCTCCCCGTCCAGCCCAGTTGGGCGCCCGCTTTTCCAGAAACGCCTGTATCCCCTCCATCGCCTCCGCATCCATGATGTTGCAGGCCATCACCTCGGCTGCATGGGCGTAAGCATCAGGCAGCGCCATCATCTGCTGGCGGTACACCATGGCCTTGCCGCGCGCAATCGAGATGGCAGGCTTGCTGCAGATCTCCCGCGCCAGCGCTTCGGTGGCCGCATCGAGTTCGTCCGCGCGCACCGCCTGGTTGATGAGCCCCCATTGCGCGGCCGTGTCGGCATCGATGAATTTGCCCGTGACCAGCATCTCGAAGGCGCGCTTGATCGGCAGGTTGCGCGTCAAGGCCACCGCCGGGGTGGAACAGAACAAGCCAACGTTGATGCCCGAGACCGCAAAGCGCGCCCCCTCGCTGGCCACCGCCAGGTCGCAGGCAGCCACCAGCTGGCAGCCGGCCGCCGTGGCCAGTCCCTGCACCTTGGCGATGACGGGTACCGGCAGCGCACGCAAGGACTGCATCAGGCGGCTGCAACGATCAAACAATTGCTGGTAATACGCCTGCTCGGGCGTGGCACGCATCTCGCGCAGGTCGTGGCCGGCGCAGAAGGCGCGGCCGCTGGCGGCCAGGATCACGCAGCGTACCTGCGGGTCCTGCGCCAGTGCATCGAGCTGCGCCTGCAGCGCCGCCAGCATCGCTTCAGAGAGCGCATTGAATTGCGCCGGCCGGTTGAGGGTGAGGGTGGTGATGCCCTGCGCGTCTTGGCGCAGCAGCAGGTCCTGGCTTGCGTCTTGCATGGTGTCTCCTCCACAGGTGATGGGCGCCCGTGTCATGGTCGCGCCGGGCTTTTTCGGAAGACTAACTCAAGCGAGCCCCGCGTGCAGGACGAAGGCGCTAGACCATCCCCAGCAGCGCCTCAAGGTCTTCATCCTCACCCTGCGGCGCGGACATGTCGAGCACGCTTTCAATGTGGTGCAGGTGCGCCAGCATGGTCTCCACCGCCTCCTCGGTACGGCCGGCGGAGATGGCATCGATGATGTCGCCATGGTCGTCGTGGGTGCAGGCCGGCACCGTCGGCGAATCGTACAGCACGATGATGAGACAGGTCAGCGATGCCAGCTCGCGCATCATCTTGCTCATCACCGGGTTGTCCACCATGTCGGCGATGCGGATGTGGAATTCGCCCGACAGCCGGATGATGGCGCGGCGGTCGTTGTTGGCGCGCGCCTGCGCTTCCTCGGCCACGTGGGCGCGCAGCAGCGCGATGTGTTCAGGACGCGTGTGCTCGCAAAGATGGCGCAGCAGAGCCGGTTCCAGCATGCGGCGCGCGGCAAAGATGTTGCGTGCCTCTTCCGGCGTCGGGCTGGCCACGAAGGCACCGCGATTGGGAATGGTCGTGATCAGGCCCTCATGCGCCAGCCGCGCCAGCACCTCACGCACCCGCGTACGGTTCACGCCGAAGATGCCGGCCAGCTTCTCCTCGACCAGCTTGGTGCCGGGCGTGAGGCGGTGTTCCATGATGGCGCCGACGATGCGCTCATAGATCGCATCCCCCGCCAGCGGCCGCACGCTGAAGGCCTGGCCGGGCAGGGGGCTGTTGTCCGGATGCTCGTGCTTGCTGTGTTTCTTGCGAGGGCTGCTGGCGGGAGTCGGGCGCATGGGTCTCTGTAGTGGCATTGGTTTGCCCGTCATGATAGCGGAAAATTGTGGGATTTGATTGTCACAAAATTGGCTGCCTAATGTTGCACTCTTGCGGGGCGAAGTTGTGCCCCGGCTTGGCGGAATTGGCTTGCTTTTGGTGCGGACTCCCCTGTTTCTCGTCGGCAATGACAATCGCGGAAAATTGCGGGAAGCCGCCATGCGAAGGGGGTTTGAGGCGATTTCCCAAGCGCTGCGACATCCGCTTTCACGGCTGGCACAGGCTTTGCATAAACGGTGGCAATAGAAATCAGGATTGTCACAAAATAATTCATTCCGATTGTCCACCTGGGAGAAAACCATGCAACAGCAAGTCCGCAAGTCCCCCTCCGGCCTGTTCTTCAAGGCGCTTGCCCTGGCCGGCCTCGTGGCCTGCAGTACCTTGGGCGCCGGTTCGGCCATGGCCCAGGCCAAGCCCAAGATCAAGCTGGCCTACGCCAAGTGTGCGCATTGCATGTCCATGGCCATGGTGCCGGGGCTGGCCCAGAACGTGGAGATCGAAGGCATCAACTTCACCGCCGGCAGCGATGCGCTGACCGCGCTGGTGTCCAAGAGCGTGGACATCGCCCAGGTCACCTACCTGGCCTATGTCAGCGGATTGGACAAGGGCTTTGACCTGGTGGCCGTGTCGGGCCAGGTCAATGGCGGCTCGGAGATGCTGGTGGGCAAGGACAGCAAGCTGGCCTCGGATGACTGGGCCGGTCTCAAGAAGCTGATCGCGCAATACAAGGCCGAAGGCAAGCCCTTCCGCATCGCCGCCTCGCGCGGCAATGCGCAGGACCTGCACATGCGGGGCGAACTGGCCGGTCACGGCATCGATCCCTCCAAGGACGTGCAGTTCGTCAACATCCCCAATCCTTCCGATCACGCCGCTGCACTCTCGCGCGGTGAAGTGGAACTGATCTGTTCGGTCGAACCCTTCGCGTCGCAGATCCGCATGACCGGGGTTGGCAAGCATTTTGCGTATCCGTATGACCAGGCGGCCGGGCGCCTGACCAACCTGATCGTCACCCGTTCGGATGTCATCAAGGAGCAGCCGGCTGCGGTCAAGGAAACGGTGGCGGCAGTGGTCAAGCTGGTGGATGGCCTGCAGAAGGACAAGCAGGGCTGGATCAACAGCATCGTCAAGGGCACCGGCCTGGATCCCAAGATCGCCACCGAAGCCCTCAACAATGCCTATCCCGACTACCGCATGTACCGCACGCAAACCAAGGCCATCGCCGGGATGATGAAAGACCTGAAATACGTTTCTACCGACGTGTCTGCGCTGGCCGAGAAGAACATGGACTACAGCTTCCTGATGAGCGTGACCGGCAAGCCCAAGACCGAACTGGGTTATTGATCCAGCACCCCACCAGTATTGAAGGAATCAACATGAGCGGATGGAAACAATCCCTGTCGGAAGCCAAGTGGCGCTTTGCGGTGCCGCTGTTGCTGGTGCTGTTCTGGGAGGCCTTCTCCCGCTCGGGCGTGATTCCGGCCTCCCTGCTGCCGGCACCCTCGCGGGTGTTCGCCACCTGGATGGACTGGATCTTCGGCATCAACGAAGCCGCCCAGGACAGCAGCGGTAAATGGATCTACGACGCCATGGCCAGCTGCCTGCGCGTGACCGCCGGCTACCTCATCGCCGCGCTCTCGGGCATCGCCCTGGGCGTGGCCATCGGCTGGTGGCGCTGGGTCGAGCGCACCATCGAACCGACGGTGCAGATGCTGCGGCCGATTCCGCCGGTGTCGTGGATTCCGCTGGCCATCATCTGGTTCGGCATCGCCAACAAGCCGGCCATCTTCCTGGTGTTCCTGGGGGCGTTCTTCCCGATCCTGATGAATACCGTCCACGGCGTCAAAACCGCCGACCGCAACCTGCTGCGCGCGGCCGCCATGGCCGGTGCAAAGCAGGGCCAGCTGCTGCGCTTCGTGATCCTGCCGGCGGCCATGCCCAGCATCTTTGCGGGCCTGCGCATCGGCATCGGCAGCGCCTGGATGCTCACCGTCACCGCCGAGATGGTGGCCGTCAAGAGCGGGCTCGGCTATGCGCTGTGGGATTCGTATTACTTCCTGCGCTATGACCTGGTGATCGCGGCCATGATCAGCATCGGCCTGCTCGGTTTCCTGGCGGACTGGATCCTCAAGCAGATCATGCATTCCATGCTGCGCTGGCAGCACGTGGCCACCGTGCAAGGCAAGGCCTGAGCACGTATTCAACCCTCAAGGACATCGCATCATGGCATTCATCGAATTGAACGATATCGTCAAGGTCTTCAAGGACCGCAAGCGCGGCACCGACATGCTGGCCATCGACCACGTGAGCCTGCGCCTGGAGAAGAAGGAATTCCTCTGCCTGCTCGGCCCCTCCGGTTGCGGCAAGTCCACGTTGCTGAACATGATCGCCGGCTTCGAGTTCCCGACCAGCGGCGTGGTCACGGTCGCCGGCAAGCCCATCACCGGCCCCGGTGCCGATCGCGGCATGGTGTTCCAGCAGGCCAACCTCATGCCCTGGCTGCCGGTATGGGACAACGTCGCCTTCTCGCTCAAGCTGCAGGGCAAGAGCGCAGCCGAGCGGCGCGCGGCGGCGCAGCCTTTCATCGAGACGGTCAAGCTCAAGGGTTTCGAGAACCACTATCCGAGCGAACTCTCGGGCGGCATGGCACAGCGTGTGGGCATTGCGCGCGCGCTGCTGCAGAACCCCTCGGTGATCCTGATGGACGAACCCTTCGCCGCACTCGATGCACAGACCAAGATGGAGATGCAGGAAGAACTGGTGGCCTTGTGGCAGCGCTACGAAGGCACCATCGTCTTCGTCACCCATAGCGTCGACGAAGCCCTGATCCTGGCCACCAAGGTGGCCGTGATGACGCATCGCCCGGGCCGCATGCGCGAGCTGATCGACATCGATCTGCCGCGTCCGCGCGATACCACCACGCCCGAATTCAACCAGTACAAACGCCACGTGCTGAGCCTGATCCGCGAGGAATCGGCGCTGGCCCATGCCGACGCTGCCCTGCTGGCAGCCTGAAAGGAAAACCCATGATCCCCCGCACCCTGCTCGGCATGCTCACGCCGTCCTCCAACACCACGCTGGAGCCGGTCACCACCGCCATGCTGGCCGACATCCCGGAAGCCAGCGCCCACTTCGGCCGCTTCCGCGTGACCGAGATCGCGCTGTCCAACCAGGCGCTGGCCCAGTTCGATGACAGCGAAATCCTGCGCGCCGCCGAACTGCTCTCGCATGCCAAGGTCGGCAGCATCGCCTGGAACGGGACCTCCTCGGGCTGGCTGGGTTTCGATGCCGATGAACGCCTGTGCCGCCGCATCACCGAAGCCACCGGCATCCCGGCCTGTACTTCCGTGCTGGCCTTGAACGAGATCTTCGATCTCACCGGCGTGAAGCGCTTCGGGCTGGTCACCCCTTACCTGGACGAGGTGCAGGCCGCCATCATCGAGAACTACGCGGCCTCGGGGCTGGAATGCGTGTCCGAACGCCACCTGCGCAAGCAGGACAATTTCTCCTTCTCCGAAGTGGGGGCGCAAGAGCTGCGCGCCATGGTGCATGAAGTGGCCAAGGACAAACCGCAGGCCATCACCATCTTCTGCACCAACCTGCGCGGTGCACCGCTGGTGGAAGAACTGGAGCGCGAGGTCGGCATCCCGATCTACGACACCATCTCCACCGTGGTGTGGAAATCGCTGCAGCAGGCCGGTGCCGATCCTTCGCGCATTCGCGGCTGGGGCAGCCTGTTCCGCGACGTGCGCTAGCACCAAACCAGGCACCGGCCGCATCGGCGGCCTCTTCCATTTTCATTTTCAGTCCCACGCCCCGACGCATGCCGGTGGCGCGGGGTGATACACGCTCGTTCGAAAGGAATACGGATGGACAGCTTTGACCTGGTGATCCGCAACGGCACCGTTGCGACGGCCTCCGACATCATGCAATGCGACGTCGGCATCAAGGACGGCAAGGTCGCCATGCTGGGACGGGGCCTGCCGCCCGGACGCGAGGAGATCGATGCCAGCGGCAAGCTGGTGCTGCCCGGCGGCGTGGATGCGCATTGCCACCTGGACCAGCCCATGGAAGAGGGCCTGCGCATGGCCGACGATTTCAGGAGCGGCACCATCTCTGCTGCCTGCGGCGGCACCACCACCGTGATCCCCTTTGCGGCCCAGGCCAAGGGCGGCTCACTGCGCGCGGCCGTGGAGGATTATCATCGCCGCGCCGAGGGCAAGGCGGTGATCGACTATGCCTTCCACATGATCGTCAGCGACCCCAGCGAAGAGGTGCTCAAGAACGAACTGCCGCAACTGGTGCGCGAGGGCTATACCTCCTTCAAGATCTACATGACCTATGACGATCTCAAGCTCAATGACCGCCAGATCCTCGACCTGCTGGCGCTGGCCCGCAGGGAAGGGGCGCTGGTCATGGTGCACGCGGAAAATGCCGACTGCATCGGCTGGCTCACCGAGCAGCTGGAAGAGGCCGGCCTGACCGCGCCGAAGTATCACGCCCACTCGCGCCCGATGATGGTCGAGCGCGAAGCCACCCATCGTGCCATTGCGCTCTCGGAGCTGGTGGATGTGCCCATCCTGATCGTGCATGTCTCCGGTCGTGAAGCCATCGAGCAGATCCGCTGGGCGCACGGTCACGGCCTGCGCATCCACGCCGAGACCTGCCCGCAATACCTGGTGCTGACGGCTGATCATCTCGATGACGGCTACCACGGCGCCAAGTGCGTCTGCAGCCCGCCGCCGCGCGACAAGGCCAACCAGCAATACGTATGGGATGGCCTGGCCAGCGGCCTGTTCACGGTCTTCTCTTCCGACCACGCGCCTTTCCGCTACGAAGATCCGCAAGGCAAGAAGCCGGGCGGCAAGGAGGTACCGTTCCGCTACATCCCCAATGGCACGCCGGGACTGGAGACGCGCATGCCCATCCTGTTTTCCGAAGGCGTGGGCCGCGGCCGCATCGATCTCAACCGTTTCGTGGCGCTGACCGCCACCGACCCGGCCAAGATGTATGGCCTCTATCCGCGCAAGGGCACCATTGCCATCGGCAGCGATGCCGACATCGCCATCTGGGATCCGCATCGCCAGGTCACGGTCCGCAACAGCATGCTGCATCACGAT
This sequence comes from Herbaspirillum sp. CAH-3, assembly GCF_009668275.1. Classification (NCBI taxonomy): domain Bacteria; kingdom Pseudomonadati; phylum Pseudomonadota; class Betaproteobacteria; order Burkholderiales; family Oxalobacteraceae; genus Herbaspirillum; species Herbaspirillum sp. CAH-3. Next base: position 141,496 of record NZ_VSWE01000003.1, read on the forward strand.
GTGGACTACACGCCCTATGAGGGCATGTCGCTGACCGGCTGGCCGGTGCTCACGCTCTCGCGCGGCGAGATCGTCTGGCGCGATGGCGAGGTGCTGGGCACCCCTGGGCGCGGGCAATTCCTCCCCTGCGGCTTGCCGGATCCGGCCCGGCCCAAGGTGCAAATTCCTGTCTAACAGGAATTTATAAACAATTTATCGATTAATTGTCAGTTTGGCCTTTAGCGGGCGTGTTGCCAGCCGTAACCTGCATGGGGGGGAGGATCGCCATGCATTGCCTGGCGGCAAGCTGGGGCCGCGTGGTCGTGTCATTCCCGCCAATGACGTTCCGTTCGCCATTCCCATAACGACCACGCCTCCACGCCCATGATGAATCGACTCTCGCTGAAGAAAAAACTCTGGCTGCCCCTGGTGTTTTCCTGGATAGCCTTGCTGTTCCTCTCCGTCTGGCACGCGTACCAGACGCGTGACCTGCAGATCGCCGAACGCCAGCGCGGCCTGGAGGACGTGACCGAAATGGCTTATACCACCGTGGCCGGTTTCGCCAAGCTGGAGGCCGACGGCAAGCTCTCCCGCGCCTACGCCCAGCAAGGCGCCATCGCCCGCGTGCGCGACCAGCGCTACACCGGCGACGGCTATGCCACCCTGGTGGGTGCGGATTCCACCATCGTCATGCATCCCATCAACACCAAGCTCGATGGCCGCAACATGCTGTCCTTCAAGGATGCCAAGGGCAACGAGCTCTACAAGATGATCGCCGCCACCGGTGCCTCGCCGGCCGGCAAGGGTTTTCTCGAATACTGGTGGCCGCGCCCCGGCAGTGACAAACCGAGTCCCAAGATGGGCTTCGTCAAGCGCTTCAAGCCCTGGAATTGGGACCTGATCTGCAGCGTCTATTCCGATGACATCGAGGCCGACTTCCGCCGCGCCCTGGTGCAGGCCGTGGTGGTGCTGGTCGCCTTGGGCGTGCTGCTGTCCATCATCGCCGGGCTGGTCTCGCGCAACATCTTCCGCTCCATCGGCGGCGAGCCGGCCGAAGCGGCCGAGATGGCCCGCAAGATCGCCGGCGGCGACCTCACCGGCACCATCCGCACCAACGGCGGCGACCAGCACAGCCTGGTGGCGGCCGTCGCCTACACGCGCGACCGCCTGGTCGATACCGTGCAAGGCATCCAGGGCGCGACCACCTCCATCAAGACCTCGGTCGACGAAATCGCCAATGGCAACATGGATCTCTCCAACCGCACCGAGCAACAGGCCGGCTCGCTGGAGGAGACCGCCTCCGCAATGGAAGAACTGACCTCCACCGTCAAGCAGAACGCCGCCAATGCCCAGCACGCCAATGAACTGGCCTCGGGGGCTGCGAAGGTGGCGATCCAGGGCGGCGAAGTGGTGGGCCAGGTGGTACAGACCATGGCTTCCATCAATGCCTCCTCGCGCAAGATCGTGGACATCATCAGCGTCATCGACGGCATCGCCTTCCAGACCAATATCCTGGCCCTGAATGCCGCCGTGGAAGCGGCACGCGCCGGTGAGCAGGGACGCGGCTTTGCCGTGGTGGCCTCCGAAGTGCGCTCGCTGGCGCAGCGTTCGGCTGCCGCCGCCAAGGAGATCAAGCAGCTGATCGATGATTCGGTGGGCAAGGTCGATGCCGGTACGCACCTGGTGCAGCAGGCCGGACAGACCATGCAGGAAGTGGTGGCCAGCATCCAGGGCGTCTCCACGGTCGTCAGCGAGATTGCCACCGCCAGCCACGAGCAGAGCGCCGGTATCGAACAGGTCGGTGAAGCCATCACCCAGATGGATGAAACCACCCAGCAGAATGCCGCCTTGGTCGAACAGGCTGCGGCCGCCGCGCAGTCGCTGCAGGAGCAGGCGGACAAGCTGGTCAATCTGGTCGGGATCTTCACCCTGGATCGACAGGGGCAGGCGGGCTTGGCCGTGCGCTGAGGCTTGGCGGCCGCCTGGCCGCATTTTCTTTCAACTCGACCAAATACGGGGCGGTTGCTGCGGGACGGCAGGCCGCCCTTTTTGCTTGGGGCGACGATGGGTCCGGAGTGGTGCATGCTGCACCAAATCCGTTATCGCGGATAAATAATCTTCAAATCAGCAATTTCGCGGCATGAAGTGCTGTGCAGGGAGTTTCCTCCCGTCAAATACGGCAGCACTATCTGCCGCCTCTTCTCTACCATGGGAGCCGTTTGGATGCGCTGCAGCATGCCTGCTGCGGCGCGCCGTTTCCCCTCTGGAGCCCCTGATGTCCACCGCCATTGCCGCACCCGCCCGATCCGCCAGCATCCCTGCCTCCCGGCCACAGCCGATGAGCCGGCTGTTCCTGGTGTGCGTGGTGGTAGCGATCTGCATCTGGGGTGGCAACTGGCCGGTGATGAAATTCGGCAGCCAGTTCATCCCGCCGCTGTGGTTTGCGGCCAGCCGTTTCCTGTCGGCGGCGATCCTCAGTTTCATCATTGCCGCAGCGCTCGGCAAGCTGCGTCTGCCCACGCGCCAGGAGTGGCCGGTGGTGGCTGGCGTGGGCGTGCTGCAGATGGGCCTCTTCACGGCCCTGGTGACCGGTGCTTTGCACTTCGTCATGCCGGGGCGCGCCTCGCTGATCGCCTATGCCACCTCGATCTGGGTGGTGCCGGGCGCAGCACTGGTGCTGAAGCACAAGCTGAGTACCCAGCAATCGCTGGCCACCGTCTGCAGCTATGCGGGCATGGCCGTGATCGTGCTGCCGGCGCTGCTGCACGCGGACATGCACAGCATGATCGGCTACCTGATGCTGGGTGCGGCTTCGCTTTCCTGGGCCATGAACATCCTGCAGATCAAGATGACGCCGGGCGTGAAGCTGGACTTTGACCTCCTGCCCTGGCAGACCCTGGTGGCCGCCGTGCCGCTGTGCGTGCTGGCCCTGCTGGTGGATGGCGCGCCGACGTTCCTGGCCGATCCGCACTCCTGGGGCGTGATCGCCTACACCGGTCCGCTGGCCACTGCGCTGACCTTCCTGATCGTGCTGCAGATGACCCAGCGCCTCTCGCCGGTGACGGTGTCGGTGTGCATGCTGGGGGTGCCGGTGGTGGGACTGACGCTGTCTTCGCTGGTCTTCGGCGAGAAGCTCTCGGCGGACCTGCTGCTGGGCATGGGCCTGCTGTGCCTGGGCCTGGTGTTGCCGGCGCTGCCGTCGCTGGGTTTGCGCCGCGTGCTCAGCAAGGCTTGATGTTTTCTGGCTAGCGATCGGTGAGATAACGCGCCACGCGCTCCCCGAGCAATTCACGCAGGGCACGCACCGTGGGCGAGAGGCTCATGCGATGCGTGCAGACCAGGTTCAGCGGCGACGCCTCACCCTGGTAATCCTCCATCAGCGCTTCCAGTTTTCCGTTGCGCAGGTCGGCCAGCACGTCCAGCCGCGACTTGTAGGCAATGCCGCGGCCTTCCACGGCCCAGCGGTGTACCAGTTCGCCATCGTCGCAGACGCGGTCGCCACTGACCTGCACCTGCACTGGCGTGCCGTCCTTGAAGAAGGTCCATTGCGAATGCAGCATGTCCGAGAGCAGATAGCGCAGGCAATTGTGCTGGCGCAGATCGGCCGGTGTGCGCGGGCGGCCGTGGCGCGCCAGGTAGTCAGGTGAGGCGCACAGCACGCGGCGGTTGTCCGGGGCCAGGGGCAGGGCCACCAGGCTGGAATCTTCCGGCGGGCTGTAGCGGATGGCCACCTCCACCGGCTGGCGGAACATGTCGGCCACGCGGTCGCTGATGCGCACCTGCAGGCTCACGGCCGGATGCTGGGCGAGGAATTCATCGAGCCACTGGCACATCAGGTTGCGCCCGAGATCGGAGGGCACCGACAGCGAGAGGTTGCCGCCGACCACGCGCCGGCCATGGGCCACGGCATCGCGTCCGGCATTGACTTCGGCCAGCACGTTGCGGGCGTATTGCAGGTAGCGTTCGCCGTCGGGCGTCAGGCGCAGGCTGCGGGTGGAGCGCGCCAGCAGGCGCGCGCCGAGTTCGCCTTCCAGGCGCTTCATCGCGGCACTGGCCACCGCCGGGGTGACATCGTGCTGGCGGGCAGCGGCGGAGAGGCTGCCGTTGTCAGCGGCGCAGACGAAGATGGCGAGGTCTTCCAGGCGGATCATGAGCGGGAACGAGGACGAAGACGAATCAAAGCGCTCATTCTACTTTCAAATTATTTTTGAAAATGTTTCTGCCACGCTCCTCTTTTTTGAAACCGCATCCTGCCCGATGATGTCATTCAAGCCGCACCAGTCAATTCAGGAGCATTAAGCGCAATTTAATGCTCAACGCCAAACCATTAAACGCAAGGAAACCCCATGAGCCTGCTCCAAGCCGCCCGCAAACGCCACTCCACCAAGGCCTTCGACCCCAGCCGCAAGATCCCCGAAAACATCATTGCCGAACTGCGCGAGCTGCTGCGCCTGGCCCCGTCCTCGGTGAACTCGCAGCCCTGGCATTTCGTGGTGGCCTCCAGCGATGCCGCCAAGGCCCGCATCGGCAAGGCCGCCGAAGCCGGTTATCCCTACAACCTGCCCAAGATCCTCAACGCCTCGCACGTGCTGGTGCTGTGCGCCCGCACCGGCATCAGCGAGCCGCACCTGGAGGCCCTGCTGGAGAAAGAAGAAGCCGACGGCCGCTTCGTCAACGCCGATGCCAAGGCCGGCCAGCGCGGTTCGCGCCTGCTTTACAGCAACCTGCATCGCTATGAATTGAAGGATGCCCAGCACTGGATGGAAAAGCAGGTCTACCTGGCCCTCGGAACGCTGCTCTTGGGCGCGGCCGAACTGGAAGTGGATGCGGTGCCGATGGAAGGTTTCAATGCCAAGGTGCTGGACGAAGAACTGGGTCTGCGCGAGAAGGGCTTCACCAGCGTCGTGCTGGTTGGCCTGGGCTACAGCGGTGCAGATGACTTCAACGCCAAGCTGCCGAAGTCGCGCCTGGCGGCCGAGACTGTCTTCACCGACCTGTAATCGGCATCACGCATCGGCATCACGCATCGGCATCACGCGCTGGTCCCTCACACCTGATGGATCAGCGCATTGGCTGCCTGCTGCAAGGCGGGCAGCACGCGCGCCAGCGTCTGTTCCTGCGATTCCACTGCCAGCGGGAAGCTGAGGCTGAGCGCGCCCACCACCTTGGCATGCCGATTCTTGAGCGGCACCGCAATGCCGCGTACCCCCGTCTGCAATTGCTGCTCCACCAGGGCATAACCCTGCTGGCGCGCCTGCGCGATCAATTCGTAGAGGCGATCCGGATCGGTGATGGTATGGGGCGTGAAGGGCGTCATGGCACAGGTGGACAGCCACTCGCGCACCTGCTGCTCGGGCAGCGCGCCCAGCATCACGATGCCCGGTGAAGCCAGCTGCGCCGGCACCCGCGCGCCCAGCACGAAGCCGGTGGTCATCACGCGCGACGTGCCATTGCGCGCGATGAAGACCAGGTCCCAGCCATCGAGCACGCTGGCATAGACGGCCTCGCCGGTCTGCCCGGTGATCTGCTGCAGGTGCGGCTGCAGGATGCGCGGCAACGGTGCCGAATCGAAATACGACCAGCCCACTTTCAGCACCCTGGGCGTCAGGGCGAAGGTCTTGCCTTCGCTGTGCAGGTAGCCCAGGTGCTCCAGCGTGAGCAGGTAGCGCCGCGCCGCCGTGCGCGACAGCCCGGTGCGGGCCGCCACTTGCGCCGAGGTCATGCGCTGGTTGTCGTAGTCGAAGGCTTCCAGGATCAGCAATCCCTTCTCCAGTCCGGCAATCCAGTCGCGCCGGGCCAGGCCGCCCTCGCCAGCCTCGCTGCTGTCTTCCGGCAAGTCGATTCTCTCCACATCGCTCATCGCGGACTCCTCTTGTGCACGGTCCTCATACCCACATCATCAGGGTATTGGCCGTGGTCTGCAGTGCCGGCACGCCGCGCGCGATGGCGTCCTCGCGCGAGCAGGCGGCGATGTTGGAGGTCACGCTCAGGGCACCGATGACGCGGCCATTGCGGTTCTTGACCGGGATGGCGATGCCGCGCATGCCCATCTCGAACTGGTTCTCGGTGATGCCGTAACCCTGCTTGCGCATGGTGACGATCTCGGCAAAGAGTGCCGCCTTGTCGGTCATGGCCATGTGGGTGTGCGGGATCAGGGTGACGCGGTCGAGATAGGCGGTGATCTCCGCATCCTCGCGCATGCCCAGCAGCACCCGGCCGGCGGTGGTGGTGTAGGCCGGCAGGCGCGTGCCCGGTTCGAAACCGGCATTGACCAGTTGCGCGGCCGTGACGCGGGTGACGTAGACGATCTCGTCGCCATCGAGCAGCGAGAAGTTGGTGGACTCCTGCAGCTGTTGGGTCAAGCGCTGCAGGAAGGGCACCACCGCGCGCGGCACGCGGGCCGATTCCAGGTAGGACTGGCCCAGGTTCAGCAGGCGCGGCATGAGCCAGAACTTCTTGCCGTCCGAAGCCGCCATGCCGGTATGCACCAGCGTCAACAGGTAGCGGCGCGCAGCGCTGCGGGTCAGGCCCACACGCTCGGCCACTTCGCTGGCGGTCAGCTGCGGCGACTCGCTGGTGAAGGCCGTGATGACGTCAAAACCCTTCATCAATCCCTCGATCAGGTCACGCTTCTGGATGTCCAGTTCTACCGGGTTTTGGTCGATCATCGTAAAAAAATTCCAGAAATGAGTGATTGGCGAACAAGTTGCGCGATTATCGCACGTTTTGCTTCATATCGACCTTTTTGCAGGGGGTGGGCTTGGCTATACTCGGCTCCGAGACAAATCATCGGGATCATGATGAACACCATAGAAAACAATCCTGTCCCCACCAATCCGCTGGGCATCGACGGCATCGAGTTCATCGAATACGCCACCACCGAGCCTTTGGCGCTGGGTGCGGTGCTGGAGCGCATGGGCTTCGAACAGGTCGGCCGCCATCGCTCGCGCGAAGTGGTGCTCTACACCCAGGGCGAGATGAACGTGATCGTCAACGCCGACGTGTCGGCCTGGTCCGGCTTCGACCATGAGGTGCAGGCCACCAACCTGAGCGCCATCGCGCTGCGCGTGCGTGATGCAAACGAGGCCTATCGCCGCGTCACCGAACTGGGGGCCTGGCCCATCCCCACCCGCGCCGGGGCCATGGAACTGAACATCCCGGGCGTGCATGGCTGCGGCGACTCCATCATCTACTTCGTCGACCGCTATCGCGACTTCTCCATCTACGACGTCGACTTCAAGCCCTCCAGCCAGGAGCGGCGCAAGACCACGGCGTTGTCGGGCATGCATTTCTTCGGCCTGGTGCAGGCCGTGGGACCGGAGCGCACGCGTGAATGGATCGACTTCTATTCTTCATTGATGGGATTTTCGGTGCTGCCCGAGGGGCAGTTCTTCGGCATCCTGCCCAAGGGCAACCTGCTGGCCAGCCCTTGCCGCCAGTTCTACATCCAGTTGGTGGAACCGCCCGAAGGCACCGAAGACATCCAGTGGGAAGAAGAGTGGCTGCGTCTCGGCCTGGGCACGCCCGACGTGCTGCAGGCGGTGCGGCAATTGCAGGAGCGCGGCGTGATCTTCGTCGACCGCGCGCCTACCCAGATCAGCGAGCGCGGTGCGCTCACCCAGCTTTACAAGGGCGGCGTCAGTTTCGAACTGGTGCGCAGCCAGAAAGACAAGAACTGAGACCATGAAGGAAATCACAGGCACTACCCGCATCTTCCCCGTCATCGGCTGGCCGGTGGAACAGGTGAAGGCACCGACGCTCTTCAATGCCTACTTCAAGCGCCACGACCTGGATGCGCGGGTCATCCCGTTCAAGATCGAACCGGAGCGCTATTGCGAGGCCGTGCGCATGTTCATGAAGACCGAGAACGTCGGCGGCATCTTCGTCTCCATCCCGCACAAGCCCATGACGCTCGATGCAGTCGAACAAGCCACCCTGCGCGCCCGCGTGGCCGGCGCCTGCAATGCGGTCTACCGCGATGCCGAGGGTGTCATCTGGGGCGACCTGATCGACGGCGAAGGTTTCATCCGCGCGCTGGCGCGCACCGCCGCCGACCGTCCGCTGGTGTGGAACAAGACGCGCGCCCTGGTGGTCGGCACGGGGGGCGTGGGCTGCGCCATCGTCGCCTCGCTGGCGGCGCAGGGCGTGGCCGAGATCAGCGTGTTCGATACCAATCGTGCCGGCGCCGAAGCCTTGCTGGCGCGCGTGGAAGCCGCCTATCCGGCGACCCGCGTGCGCTTTGCCCAGCCCGATGCGAGCGGCGTCGACCTGCTGGTGAACTGCACGCCGCTGGGCATGCACGTGGGTGATCCGATGCCCTTCGCGCTGGAGGGGGTGAGTGCGCAGGCCATCGTCGCCGACTGCGGCATGAAGATCGAGATGAGCCAGCTGCTGGTACAGGCACAGGCCAAGGGCTGCCGCATCCAGAAGGGCAAAGAAATGCTGATCGAGCAGGCGCCGCTGTATCTTGAGCTGTTCGGCTGGCCCGGCGTGGCCGCGGACGACTTCCGTACACTGGGGGCATTGTGAACCTCGACAATTTCGGCATGGATACCATCACCCTGCCGGGTGGGCTGGAATCCAAGCTGGCTGCTTCCAAGGCGGCCGGTTTCTCGCAGCTCATGCTGTGGTCCAAGGACCTGGTGGGCTATCCCGGCGGGCTGGAGGCGGCCGTGAAGCTGGTGCGCGAGAGCGGCGTGCGCGTGACCGGCATCCAGGTCATGCGCGACTACGAAGGCCTGCAGGGCAGCCTGCACGACTACAAGGTGGACGTGGCCCGCAACCTGCTGCAGATCTGCAAGGCGGTCGGCGCACCGCTGCTGATGGTGTGCTCCTCGACCTCGCAGCATGCCAGCGGCGATACGCGCCACATCGCGCGCGACCTCGCCAAGCTGGCCAACCTGGCGGTGCCGCTGGGCATCCGCGTGGGCTTCGAGGCCTTGTCCTGGGGACGTCACATCAACCAATACATGCAGGCCTGGGAAGTGGTGGAGATGGCCGATCACGCCAACCTGGGCGTGGTCATCGATTCCTTCCACATCCTCGCCAATCGCGGCGCGCTGGAAGACCTGGATGCCATTCCCGGCCGTCGCATCGTGATGGTCCAGTTGTCGGATTTCATGTGGCGCGAGATCCGCACGCCCGAAGAACGGCTGGAGACGGCGCGCCATCTGCGGGTTTTCCCGGGCGAGGGCGAGCATTCGCTGGAGCTCTCCGACATGGTGCGGCGCCTGCATCGCGGCGGCTATCGCGGCGACTACAGCTTTGAAGTGTTCAACGATGATTACCTGCAGATGTCGCCGGCCGTGGTGGCCGAGCGTGCGCGCCGTTCGGCCAAGTGGGTCACCGACCAGGTGCTGCGGCGCGGCCTGCGGGTGCGCGAAGCGGTGGCCGCGTGAACGCGCAGCGCGACCTTTAACCTGCAGTCAACAATCTGAAAATCAGCAATTGGCAATCAGCAGCACCAACAGCTCGCCACAACAAAACCATAGCGAGCGGGTTTGACGATGCGTCGCCGCCCCTTCAGGGCGCGGAGCGCATGACGACAACAGAGGAGACCCCATGACACCGCAGCGCCCTTCATCCTGATCCGTCCGCCCCATCCCTGAACACGCAGGGGAGCAGCGGGCCCACGTTTTCCTCCCGATCCGAACATGCCGCATCGCGCCGGCAGGGGACGCATTGCGTGTAACGGGAGTCGCTCCAATACCGACAACATCACAACCACAACAGAGATCCGAGACATGACAACACGATCCACCCGCCCATCGAGCGCACTGCGCACGCCCGTCGCCATGGGCCTGCTGCTGGCCGCCTCCACCACGGCCCTGGCGCAGAGCAGCAGCAACGTCACCCTGTATGGCACCGTCGACCAGTACCTGGGCTACATGCACAGCAGCAGCGGCAAGAGCCTGTGGGCGCTCAATGATGGCGCCATCCTGCGCAGCCGTATCGGCCTCAAAGGCTATGAGGATCTGGGCGGCGGCTATGCGGCCACATTCACGCTGGAAAACGGATTTGCCGGCGACACCGGCGGCCTGGCCGACAGCACGCGCCTGTTCGACCGCCAGTCCTGGGTCGGCATCAAGACCCCGGCCGCAGGTGAATTCCGCGTGGGCCGCCAGAACAGCGTGCCCTTCTTCATCGGCGGCGCCATCGACTACACCGAGCGCACCACCTACGGCTCCATCATCAATACCTTCGGCGTACCGTCGCGTTTCGACAATGACCTGTCGTGGAAGTCGCCGCGCTGGGCCGGTTTCCAGTTCGATATCCACTACGCCATGCCGGAGACCGCAGGCGAGGGACTGGGCCGCCGTGGTGTCTATCAGTTCGGTCTGGATTACACTAACGGCCCGTATCGCGCAGGCTATGCCGGCCTGGTGGCAAAACCCAATGCCGGCGGCCTCTACAGCAATACGGTGCAATACCATAACGTGTATGCCGACTACGACTACGGCCCGGGCAAGATCTACCTGGCCTACGTACGGAGCAACAACACCACCGCCAACGCCAATGGCAACAATGCCGCGACCATCCTCAACAATGTCAGCAATCCCAACAATTTCTTCGCCGGTAACGATGCGAATATCCAGCGCTTCTACAACGTCTACCAGGTCTCGGCGGACTATCGCCTGACCCCGCAGCTGCGCATCGGCGCGCTGTATGGCGTGATGGTCGACACCTCCCACAAGGACGGTGGTGCACAGGGCGGCAACGTGGGCGCCTACTACGACCTCTCCAAGCGGACCACGCTCTATGGATTCGCCAACTACATGAAGAACCAGGCCAATGCCGGCTGGCGCTTCAGCGGTTCGGCCGGACCCGGCAGCAACCTCGCCGGGGCCGACGTCAATGGCAAGAGCCTGATCGGGCTGCAGATGGGCATCCTGCATCGCTTCTGAGTTCGCCCCGAGCCAGCCATTTCTTAATTTCGGCGGGCCGTCATCGCATCAGCATGACGGCCCGCCCGGCAACACCACGGAGACACCATGCAATCCTCTCATTCCAGCGATCACTCGCAGCAGAGCAAGAAGGCCGCCGCCAGCGGCTGGATCGGCTCGGCGCTCGAATACTATGACTTCTTCATCTATGCCACGGCCGCTTCGCTGATCTTCCCGCAGCTGTTCTTCCCCAAAGGCGATCCGACCACCGCCATCATCGCCTCACTGGCCACCTATGGGGTGGGCTATGTGGCGCGCCCCATCGGCGCCTTCGTGCTGGGCCACCTGGGCGACACCCACGGCCGCAAGAAGGTGCTGCTGTGGTGCATGTTCCTGATGGGCTTTTCCACCATCGGGGTCGGGCTGTTGCCAACCTACGATCAGGTCGGCCTCTGGGCACCTGCACTGCTGGTCATCATGCGCCTGGCCCAGGGCTTTGCCGTGGCCGGTGAAATCTCCGGGGCCAGTTCCATGATCCTGGAGCACTCTCCCTTCGGACGGCGCGGCTACTATTCCAGCTTCACCCTGCAAGGGGTGCAGGCCGGGCAGATCCTGGCGGCCGCGGTGTTCCTGCCGCTTGCGCACTACATGCCGACCGAGCAGTTCAATGTGTGGGGCTGGCGCATTCCCTTCCTGCTGAGCTTCCTGGTCATCATCGCCGGCTGGATCATTCGCCGCACCGTGGATGAGACGCCGCTGTTCAAGGCCACCGACAAGAATGAACTCAAGCGCCGCTCGCCGGTGGTGGAAGCCTTCCGCGACAGTTCGCCCAACATGCTGCGCGTGGTCTGCATGGCGCTCATGAACGTGATCCCGGTGGTGGCCACCATCTTCGGCGCAGCCTATGCGGTGCAGCCGGCCTATGGCATCGGCTTCGCCAAGGACGTCTACCTGTGGATCCCGGTGGTGGGCAATATCGTGGCAGTGCTGGTCATTCCCTATGTGGGCAAGCTGTCGGACCGCATTGGCCGCCGTCCGCCCATCATCGTGGGTTCCTTGCTGGCGGGCCTGTTCGCCTTCGCCTACCTGTATGCGATCAGCATCCGCAACGTGCAGCTTGCCTTCGTGATGTCGATCCTGATGTGGGGCGTGGTCTACCAGGGCTACAACGCGGTCTTCCCCAGCTTCTATCCGGAACTGTTCCCGGCCCGTTCGCGCGTCTCGGCCATGGCCATTGCGCAGAACGTGGGCACGGCCATCACGGCGATGCTGCCGGCCCTGTTTACCGCCGTGGCACCTCCGGGCTCCAGCAACATCTGGCTGACCGTGGGCGGCATCGCCTTCGGCATCACCATCGTGTCGGCACTGGCAGCGCTGTCCGCCCGCGAGACCTATCGCATTCCGCTGGAAAAGCTGGGCGAGCGTGATGCCCAGCCGATGCCGCTCAACGAGTATGAGCGTCTGCGTGCGCAGGCTGATCTGGAAGGGCGTTACGCCAAGTCCTGATCCGGTCTGGCTGTAGAAAAGAAGTAAAAAAAGCGCTGTTCCTTGTGAGGGGAACAGCGCTTTTTTGTATTGCAGGTAAATTATTTCCAGTCGTGCTCGGGGTCGATGCGCTTGCGTCGCAACAGCATCAGTGTGCCCAGCAACAGAAGCAATACCACCACCACCGCGCCCACGCCCATGCCGATGCGCGCCACCAGCAGCAGCGGCGAACGCGGGCCGCCCTGGCGGATCACGGCCACGTCCTCGGGTTTTACCTTGAGGTCGGGGTTGCCGTAATACTTCAGCAGATAATTCGACAGCGCTGCCACATCCTCGTTGGAGAGTTTGTTGAGCGCATTGGGCTGGTCGCCGAAGGGTGGCATGAAGACATGGCCACCGTCTTCGGTCTCGCGCTCCACACCATAGAGGATGGTGGCGATCAGGTTGTTGGCATTCACGCCCGCCGTGGCCGAGTTGTGGAACAGCGAAGGATAGTAGCCATCGCGCGTACCTTGTCCGTTGTAGCCGTGGCAGGAAGCGCAGCTGGCCGAGAACAGGCGCGCACCGCGGATCTCCTCGGGACTGTCGGCGGCCAGCGTGCGGCCACGGAACTGCGCCAGCGCGTTGCCGGCCTTACCTTGTTCGAAGCGGGTGCCCAACGTGGGCGGTGCCGAGGACTCCGGACCGATGGCCGGGGTCTCCTTGACATAGACGGCGATGGCGCGCAGGTCTTCATCGGTCAGCTTGGAGAAGCTGTGCGTGATCGCCTCGGCCATGCTGCCGGCGGCCTGGGCGCGGCCTTCCACGCGTCCGCTCTTGAGATAGGCGACCAGCTCATCCTGGCTCCAGGTGCCGATGCCGGCCGTGGGATGCGGCGTGATGTTGGGCGCATACCAGGGACCGACCTGGGCACCGGAGAGCGCGAGATTGGTTTTCTCCTGCATCAGGAAGCCGCGTGGTGTATGGCAGCTGCTGCAATGCGCCGGGCCTTCGGCCAGGTAGCGTCCGCGCAGCCATTGCGCAGAACGCTGCGGGGCCGGGGCCAGCGGCTGTTCCTTCAGGAACAGCGCATTCCACACTTTCATCGACGCCCGGATATTCATCGGGAAGGGCAGGGAGGTCTCGCGCGTCGGGGTATCGACCGGTGCCACGCCCTTCATGAAATACGCATACAGCGCATGCACGTCCGTATCGCTCAATGCGGCATACGCCGTGTACGGCATGGCCGGATACAGGTTGGCGCCATCGGCGCGCACGCCGCGCCGCAGGGCGGCGGCGAATTGCGCTTCGCTGTAGTTGCCGATGCCGTGCGACTTGGAGGGCGTGATGTTGGTGGCGATGATCTCACCGACCGGCGAGGCGATGGCCAGGCCACCGGCCATGGGTTTGCCGCGCGGCGCGGTGTGGCAGGCGATGCAGTCGGAGGCCACCGCCAGGTAGCGGCCGCGCTCGATCAGTGCCGCTTCGGGCGAGACGGTCGGGGCCTGTGCTGCGGCGGGTACATCAGGTGGCGCGCTCGCCGGCTCGGGTGTCTGCGCCATTGCAGACGTGGCCAGCAGGGCAGCGGCGAGGACGAGGAGGTTCAATGGTCGCATGCTCGTCCTCAGGCTTTCTGCAGTTGGCGCACGATGGCATCAGCCGCCTTCAGGCCCAGTGCCGCCATGCTCAGGGTGCTGTTGCCGCAGGCGGTGCTGGGCATGGCCCCGCCGCCGGGCAGGAACAGGTTGTCGTGATCGTGCGCGCGGCAGTCGGGATCGACCACCGAATTGGCCGCATCCATGCCCATGATGGTGCCGCCCATGATGTGCTTGCTCTGCGCAAAAGCGGGGCTGACCTTGATGTCGGTCGCCCCCATCGCTGCCGCGATCTTGCGGCCGATCGGCAGCGAATACTGCTCGGCCGACTTGCGCGTGTAGTCGCCCACGTCGTAATGAATGGATGGACGGGGCAGGCCCAGCCAGTCCTTCTTGGCCGACAGCGTGAGCCGATTTTCCGGATCGGGCAGCACTTCATGGGCCAGCACGACGTCGGCGGTGCAGGCGGTCATGCGGCGGATTTCTTCGTCCAGCGCCTGGCCGACCAGTCCCTTCTTCAAGGCGGCGAACGTGACGAAACGATTGCGCGCGAAATTGTTGTAGCGGAAGTAGGCGCCCGCGTGTTCCGAACGGAAGCTGCCCTGCGAGGTTTCCATGATGCCGCTGTTGACCACCGGGCCGACACCGGACCAGTAGGGTTCGGACAGCGTGAGCGTCATGGTCAGTTGCGGATGGTCCATCATGTTGCGGCCGACCTGGTCGGAGCTGTTGGCCAGCCCGTGCGGATTGCGGCTGTTGGCCGACATCAGCAGCAGCTTGGGGGTTTCGATACCGTTGCAGGCCAGCACGAAGATCTTGCCGGTGACGCGATGGCTGACCTTGTTGGCATCGAAATAGCTGACCGCGTTCACGCGGTTGGCCTCATCGGTCTCGACCCGGTACACCACGGCATCGGTGAGGATGGTCGCGCCCTTGGATTCGAGGCGCGCCAGCGCAGTGGCGGCATCGTACTTGGCACCGACCGGACAGACCGGAACGCAGTTGTTGTTGGCGCAGCAGGCCGGGCGCTCATCGTAGGGCATGCCGCTGTTGCGCGCCTGGGCCGTGGGGATGTTGTGGTAACCCAGTTCCCTGACCACGTCGGTGAAGCGCTGCTCGCCCGGGCTGAAGGGCAGGGCCGGCATGGGGTAGGGCGCCGAGCGTTGCGGCGGCCATTGCAGGGCCGGGTC
This sequence comes from Herbaspirillum sp. CAH-3, assembly GCF_009668275.1. Classification (NCBI taxonomy): domain Bacteria; kingdom Pseudomonadati; phylum Pseudomonadota; class Betaproteobacteria; order Burkholderiales; family Oxalobacteraceae; genus Herbaspirillum; species Herbaspirillum sp. CAH-3. The sequence goes on from NZ_VSWE01000003.1 coordinate 156,607, forward strand.
GGAGGGGCCGCAGATGCCCAGCTTGTGTTCGACGCGGGTGTAATACGGTTCCAGCACGTCGTAGCCGAAGGCCCAGTCGCGGCCCACGCCGTAGAGCGTGTGCAGCTGCATGTCTTCCGGCGTGAGGCGCCAGCAGGTGCCGGCCCAGTGCCAGGTGGAGCCGCCGGCGTAGCGGATGAAGGTCTGGGCGTATTTGTCGGGACCGGAGAGTTCCAGGTAGTGGTCGTCCGGATTCTCGCTGGAGGGCATGGGATGCGGTGCCCACGGACGCGGCGGATAGCAGGAGGAAGGATCGCCCTTGAGCGCCAGCGGCAGGTTGCGGAAGTTCTCCACCACCTCGGCACGTGCCACGCGCGGGCCGGCCTCCAGCATGAGCACGGGGATGCCTGCATCCAGCAGTTGTTCGGCGATCAGGACGCCCACCACGCCGGTGCCGACGATGACGACGTCGGCTTTGTCGTTGCTGTTCATACGATGAAATTGTCCCAGGTTGATCAGAAGCGCGGCATGTCGGCCAGCGGCACGGTGGCCTGGCGCCAGCGGTTGGGGCCGCTGATGCCGTAGGAGGGAATGGCGACCACGTCCAGCGTGGTCTGGTAGGTCAGCGCCTCTTCATAGGTGAAGACGGTGGCATTGCGCTTGGGTGAGGAGCAGCCGGTATACCAGGCGAAGATGATCCAGTAGGCCAGCGTCTGCTGCGCGCCGGCGGGGATGTCGGCGAAGAAGTCTTCCACACGGCGGGCCTGCTTCTGTTCGGCGATGGCCAGCAGCTGGCGCATCAGGGTGTCCAGGTCGGCATGTTCGCGCGCGGCCACTTCGAGCATGCGCGCACCCACGGCGGGATTCAGGCGGTGGTTGACCAGCAGCGCGGACAGGCGCATGAAGGGCGCCAGTTGCGGGCTGTCAGCTTGCGGGATGGCCCAGGAGGGCAGGCTGGACAAGGCGACGTAGCTGCCCAAGAGGCTCACCCCGGTCAGCAGCAGGCTGCGCCGGGACATGGTGACTTGGCGGGGAAATCGGTTCATTGGCGTCGTTGGCATGTGCCTGGTGCGAGGAGGGGCCGAAGACCGCGGCCTCGATGGCCAAGACGATGCGTATTGTGGTGGAGAATGCGTGCAGCTGTCTTTAAGCTGTATTGCTGGTGGTATTGCTTCTGTATCGGTACTGTATTGGTGCTTCGTTGCGACTGTATTGCTCACTGTTTGCTGACCGTTCGCTGACGTGATGCTGCAGCATGAACGGTGCGCATGTTAACAGGGTTTGCCTTGAGGTGCAGGAAGGGTGTTGCAGCAAGGCATCTGCCCCATCATTCCGAAGTGCGCTCGCTGGTGCAGCGGTGTGCCGCCTTGCAAGGCTGCGCGCGGCGCCGGTATTTACCTCCCCAGGGTGCAACTTTTACGCTGTATGACAACCTTAGTCATACCGTGGGCAATCGTATAATGTCGAAAAATCACTAAACCTTTGCACAATAAAAACACCTGGCCTTCATCCACATGAGCGATCACCTGCCGTCCCATCCACCTGCCGCCCCGTCGACGCTGCGGCCCAGTCGCATTTCGTTGATCAGCACCGGTATCGCCGGTTTCGATGAGATCCTGGGCGGTGGCCTGCCGGCCGGCAGCCTCTACCTGATCCAGGGGCTGGCGGGCAGCGGCAAGACCACGCTGGCTTCGCAGGTCGGGTTTGCGCAGGCGCGCAGCGGCAACAAGGTGATGCTCCTGACGCTGATCGCCGAATCGCATGCCAAGATGCTCAATCATGTGAGCAATTTTGACTTCTTCGATGAAAACCTGGTCGGCGACCAGATGCAGCTGTTAAGCGGCTATGGCGCGCTGGCCAGCGAAGGACTGCGCGGCCTGCTGCGCCTGATCAGCGCCGAACTGAATCGCCATCGCCCGGCCATGCTGATCATCGACGGTTTCCGTTCAGTGCGCGATTCCGGGCCGTCGGACCTGAACCTGTCGGAGTTCATGCATTCCCTGAATGCACTGGTGTTCACCATGAATTGCACCACCTTGCTGCTCTCGCCGGTGGAAGGCAACATGCCCGAGTCCGAGAACACCCTGGTCGACGGCGTCATCGAACTGAGCCAGCTCGAGTCCGGCATGCAGCTGGTGCGCGAGATCAAGGTCTTCAAGCTGCGCGGGGCCAACCACCTGCTGGGCAAGCACGTCTTCGAGATCAACCAGAGCGGGGTCGAAATCTTCCCCCGCTTCGAAGCCACCGCCACCCGCGCCGGCAAGGTGCCGGGGACCTCGGATCGCTATGTCAGCGTGGGCATTGCGTCGTGGGACAAGTGCATCGGCGGGGGCGTAGTCAGCGGTTCGCTGACCTGTCTGCTGGGCAGTCCCGGCGTGGGCAAGACCCTCATGGGGCTGCACTTCATCGAACAGGGTTTGAAGGACGGCCAGCAATGCCTGATCCTGGGCTTCTACGAATCGCCCGAGCGCCTGCTGGCCAAGGCCCGCAAGGCCGGCATGCAGCTCGACGAACATATCGACAGCGGCGCATTGCAGATGATGTGGCAGCTGCCGCTGGAAATGCTGTGCGACGACCTGGCCAAGCGCATGCTGGACAACATCACGCGGCGCGGCGTGACCCGTCTGTTGATCGATGGCGTGGACGGCCTGCGCAGCATCGTGGTGCAGCAGCAGCGCATGCGGCCTTTCCTGGTGGCGCTGACCAATGAATTGCGCGCGCGCGGCGTGACCACCTTCATCACCGAACAACTGCCGTATTTCCGCGAATCGCAGCCGCAGGTCGACCCCAATTCCTCGCAACTGTACGAAAACATGATGCTGCTGGAATACGTGGTGCAGGACAACGTCAACCGCCGCCAGATCTCGGTGATGAAGCTGCGGGAAAACGGCTACGACGGCGCCAGCCGCCTGATGAACATTTCGGATGCCGGCATCGAGATCGATGGGCTGGTAACCCCACATGCCGCGCCGGTTGCGGATGGACGTTGACCATGTCTGGTGTGTCACCCCCACAGCAGGCGGCACTGCCCCTGCTCCTGATCGTCGACGATGAGATTGATATCATCGACACCTATGCCATGCTGCTGGAGCTGCATGGCTATCGGGTGGTCACGGCTGCGCACGGCGCCGATGCGCTGGCCAAGGCGCAGCAGCAATGGCCCGACCTGGTCATCTCGGACTGCATGATGCCGGTGATGAACGGGCTGGAGCTGTGTGCGGCCCTGCGCGCGCTGCCCGGCGGCGCCACGCTGCCCATCATTCTCTGCAGCGGCGCCCCGGAGCGCCACGATCTGTCGCAATCCAGTCACAACCTGTTCCTGCGCAAGCCGGTTTTCTTCGAGCAATTGCTGGCCGAGATTGCGCGCCTGCTGCCGCCGCGTTCCTGATTCCTCCCTCTTCCTGACATTGCGCCCGGCCAAGCTCAGCCTTGGCCGGGCGCGGACTTGTGCTGCCGCCCCCTTCGCTTTTGCCCGGCTGCCCCCTGTGTTGCGTGCAGGGCGCACCAGCCTTGCGCCAGCGCAATGTTGTCCAACTTTCAGGAATTTCCTGATATCGCATTTTGTCGCCAACCATCACCATCAATCACGACAAGTCACCGTGACATCAGGTACGGGATAGAGGGCAGGAGGAGAAGTGATGGGAACTAGCAGCAAGGCACCGACCGTCCTGGTCGTGGAAGATCATGCCGAGTCGCGCGAGATGCTGTGCGGGATATTGCAGCAGGGCGGACTGCAGGCCAAGGGGGCGGCCGATGGTGTGGATGCCATTGCGCTCATGCAGGAGCAGGCCCCCAGCCTGGTGCTGACCGACCTGCGCATGCCGCGCATGGACGGCATGGAGCTGGCGCGCTACATCAAGTCGCATGAACGTTTTTCCCAGATCCCGGTGGTGCTGATCAGCGCCCACCTCCCGGCAGCCAGCGCGCGCATTCCAACGATTGCCGCTTTCCTGCTCAAACCCTGTTCGGTCGACCACCTCCTCGGAACGGTCACGGGGCTCTTGCGCCAACACGCGCAAAGCCACGCCCAGTGGAGTTTTCAGGTGTAAGGCATCTGCGAGTTTTTATGATTTTATGCGCAGATATTTTCTGTATAACGTTGTGATTATGGAAAGCATTTCCGCGCCTGCAGATGGTTCCGGGGTCACCTCCCGGCGGGGAGCGGGGATGCTCCGGCAGTCATAAAAACAGGTTTCGTCCGGAACATAAGAGTGATGAAAGTACTTATCGTAGAAAGCGATCTCGACTGGCGTAATACGTTGAGCGCACATGTGGGGGAATTGGGTTACGAAATCTCGGTCTGCTCGGCACTGGGCCAGGCCAAGGATATCCTCAAGAGTCGTCAGCCCGACATCCTGTTATCCGACATCGGCTTGCCAGACGGCAGCCTGCTGCCCGAGCTGGCATCGTTGCGGCAGAATTTCCCGTCCATGGGCATCATCATCCTCACGGCAGCTACGCGCAGCGAGGAGCGGGTGCGCTGCATGAGCGACGGCGCCGATTACTACCTGGTCAAACCGGTCAAGCTGGAAGAAGTCTCGGCCACGCTGACCGCCCTGGCGCGCCGCATGAAGACCGCGCCGCACCAGAGTTCGCCGCAGTCGGAGAAGTGGGCCTTCAACCGCCGCTCGGGGCGCCTGTCCAGCAATGGCTCGGTGGCGCTGCAATTCACCGACAAGGAAAGCATCGCCCTGGCCGCGCTGCTGCAAAGCCCCAACTATCCGGTCTCGCACACGCAACTGTTCGACCTGCTGCGTTCGGGCGGGGAGGAATACGATGCGCATCGCATCGATGCCCTGATCTACCGCGTGCGACAGAAATTGCGCTCGCTGGAGGAAGCGCCCATGCAAATCCGCAACATTTACGGCGAAGGTTTCCTGATGCTGCGCCGCTCCTCGGCGGTCGATATCGTGCTCGAATCCTGAACCCGCGCCGCTGCCCCGGGCTCGCATGGGCGGGCAGGGCGCTGGTGCAATCCCGCTTTTGCTTCACCTTCCCTTGAAGCTCGCTTTGCAGCAGTGGCTGCCGGGCGGGCTTCTTTGCTTTTCCAGGTCAGGAAACTTCATATCATTCCGAACCAGCATGGATGCTGCCACCCTGCATGAAGGCAGCAAGAAATGCTGCGTTGCGGAAGCTTCGCCGCTTTTCGGGTATCATTAAGCAAGTTTCGACGCTAAATCGTATTTCTTCGCTTTACGTTTTCCGCTGAATCTGTCCTTCGCAGACATGCCCCGTGGTTTCCTGGCATGCCCTCTGCGGCCACCCGACCGAACAAGTTGAAGCAGGCCACCCGGCCCGCTGCGGCATTGCCATGGACCTCCTGGTCCCGGTGATGCTGGCGGCGGACTGTCGACCCGCTTTGCCGTTAGTGAACCATCATGACCACTTCCGCCCGATCTGCTGAATTTACCGGGGCTCTGAACGAGTCCCAGCACCGCCCGCTCACTTCCTCCGACTATCGCACGCTGGGCCTGTCCGCCCTGGGCGGCACGCTGGAGTTCTACGACTTCGTCATCTACGTGTTCTTCGCGGCGGTGGTCGGCAAGCTGTTCTTCCCCGCCGACATGCCGGAATGGCTGCGCATGCTGCAGACCTTCGGCATCTTCGCCGCCGGTTACCTGGCGCGTCCGGTGGGCGGCATCATCATCGCCCACTACGGCGACGTGATCGGCCGCAAGCGCATGTTCACGCTCTCCATCTTCCTGATGGCGGTGCCGACCCTGGTCATCGGCCTCTTGCCGACCTATGCCAGCATCGGCGTGGCCGCACCCATCCTGCTGCTGTTGATGCGCACCCTGCAGGGCGCTGCCATCGGCGGTGAAATGCCGGGCGCCTGGGTCTTCGTGGCCGAGCACGTACCGGCCAACCGCTACAGTTTCGGCGTCGGTTCGCTGACCGCCGGCATCACCGGCGGCATCCTGCTGGGTTCGCTCATGGGCATTTTCATCAACAGCGTCTACGCGCCGGAGGAAGTGGCGGGCTACGCCTGGCGCATTCCCTTCATCCTGGGTGGCGTGTTCGGACTGGTGTCGGTGTACCTGCGCCGCTACCTGGAAGAGACCCCGGTGTTTCGCGAGCTGGCGGCGCGCCGCAAGGAGTCCAATGAACTGCCGCTCAAGACCGTGCTGCGCGAACACCGCGCCGCCAGCGTCCTGACCGCCGGCATGACCTGGTGCCTGTCGGGCGCGGTGGTGGTGGTGATCCTGATGACGCCGTCCTACCTGCAGACCGTGCACCACCTGCCGGCCAAGCTGGTGATGCAGGCCAACTGCGCCGGCACCCTGATGCTGACCATCGGCTGCCTGGCCATCGGCTGGCTGTGCGACCGCATCGGCACCCGCGCCAGCATGATCATCGGCTGGGGTGGCCTGGGCCTGTCGACCTGGTGGTTCTACGGCCAGCTGCCGGGTTCGCCCGAGTCGCTGATCTGGGGCTATGCGCTGGTGGGCCTGTTCGTGGGCAGCATCTCGCTCACTCCCATCGTCTCCACCCGCGCTTTCCCGCCGCCGGTGCGCTTTACCGGCCTGTCCTTCGCCTACAACATGGCCTATGCCGTCTTCGGCGGCCTCACGCCGGTGCTGATCTCGCTGTGGATCAAGGCCGATCCGCAGGGGCCGGCGCTGTATGTGATCGGCTTGTCCATCCTGGGCGTGCTGCTGGCCTTCGTGCCGATGAGCAGCAAGGGCTACAAGGCCTGACCGCTCCCGTAAAGCAAGGCTGACCAGGCCCGGTAACCGCAAGGTACCGGGCCTGGTTTTTTTGTGCCTCGCCTCGCGTACAATGCCGGCCAACCGGAACTCCCCTCAGCGTCGACCATGCCCCTCGTCTTCCTGCCCGCGCGCTTTGCCAGGCGCAGTTGCCTGTGCCTGACCTGGATGCTGCTGGCCTTGCTGCTGGCGGCGTGTTCCCGCCATCCCCTGCCTGCCGAAAAGCTTTCCCAGGATGTCTACATCTGGCAGCGCCAGTGGACCCCGGCCCTGCGCACGGCGCTCTCTGCCTCCAATGCCCAGGTGGCGCGCTGGCACGTGCTGGCCGCCGAACTGGGGGCCTCCGGCCGCTGGATCGATATCGCACCGGATGCCGAGGCGCTGGCCAATACCGGTCGCCCGTTGATCATGACGGTGCGCATCAACGGCCAGCTGGCGCGCTTCGATGCCGCCGCGATCCAGGACCATCTGCTCGCACTGCTGGCCGCCTGGCGCCAGCGCGGCCTGCAACCGGCTGCGCTGGAGATCGACTACGACTGCGCCACGGCGCGCCTGCCCGAATACACCGCCTTCCTGCGCAGCCTCAAGGCCCGCATTGCGCCGACCGACCTGACCGTGACCGCCTTGCCGACCTGGCTGGCCAGCCCGCAGCTGGCATCGCTGCTGGCGGTGGCCGATGCCTCCACGCTGCAGGTACACGCCGTGCTCGATCCGCGCCTGGGTCTCTTCGATGGCGAGCGCGCCCGGGACTGGATGCGCCAGTACGCCGCGCAGACGCGCCGCCCCTGGCACGTGGCGCTGCCGGCCTACGGCTCGCGCGTGAGCTGGGATGCCCAGGGCCGTGTCGCCGCAGTGGAAAGCGAACGTCCGCTCCTGGCCGGTGGCCTGGGGCGCGAACTGATGGCCGAACCGCAGGTGATGGCGCGCTTCGTGGCCGAGGTGGAAGCGGCGCCGCCGCCGGGACTGGCCGGCCTGGTCTGGTTCCGCCTGCCGACCGGGGATGATCGGCGCGCCTGGAGTCTGTCGACCTGGCTGGCGGTGCTGGAACGCAAGCCGCTCAAGGGCGGCCTGGCCGTGCAGCTGGTCGCCGGGCAGGGGAGCAATGCTCCCGCCGATATCCGTATCGACAATGCCGGCAATGTCGACCTGCCCTTGCCATTGCGCGTAAACCTTGCGCCACGTGACGCCGCCTCTTCAGGGAACGTCTGCAGCGGTGACGGCATCAATGGCTACACGCTCGAAAGCGATGCCCGGGGACGCTACCTGCGCCTGGGCCAAGCCGGCCTGCTGCGCGCCGGCAGCAGCCGCACCATCGGATGGCTGCGCTGTGCCGACGGCACGCCGGCCCCCGAACTCACACTGGAAATGGGATCCTGATGACCAACATGAAGTTTTCTGCCGCTGCCCCCCGCGCCACGGGCCAGCGCAGCCTGCCCCGCCTGGGCCGCATGACCAAAATCGCCTGCGCCGCCAGCAGCCTGCTGGTGTTGGGCGCGGCCACGGTGGTGGCCTGCGGGCCGGATTTCCCGCTGCAGTTGCTGGATGACCGCGCCGGTACCCTCAGCAATACGCCCGCCAACTCCTTCGCCTGGGAAGCCGCCCATCTGGTGACCCCGGCCGACAAGCTGCAAGCCGATGAAGGCAGCGGCTACGAGCAGGCCGCGGGCCGGCCTGACGATCCGCACTCGCTGCGCATGATCGAGAAGGGGCAGCTGGAGGGCGCACAGTGGGCGGCTTTGCAGGCCATGCGCGCCGCGCCCGATGGCCAGTCCGCCTATGCGGCCGGTGCTGCCTTGCCACCGGCCATTCGTCTCTACACGGCCGGCGCCCAGGACTTCCGCGCCAGCGCCCTGGCAGCGGCACGCCAGCGTTTTGAAGCGGTGCTGGCGCTGCCGCCGCAACAGGCCAGCGAACGCGCGGTGTGGGCGGCCTTCATGCTGGGCCGCCTGCACGCCATCGAGGGCCGCCGCGCCGAGGCCATCGCCAGTTTCACCAAGGCGCGTGCGCTGGCCGTGGGCGGTGCGCCCGATCCGCTGGGGCTGGCCGTGGCCAGTTACGGCGAGCAGGCGCGGCTGATGCTGGTGGGGCAGAACGGTCCCTGCAACTGGTCCGATTTCAATGAAGGGCGCGATTGCGGCGAGACCATCGCGCCGGTCGATTTCAAAGAGGCCATTCGCTTGTATGCAGAGCAGGCCGCACGCGGCTCAAGCAGCGCCCGGGATTCCCTGACGGCGCTGGCCGCATGGAGCCTGGGCCACGCCGACACCAGCGCCGCGCTCATCGATGATCCGGTCGCACAGCGGCTGCTGGTGGCCTATGCGCTGGCGCGCGTGGGCGACCTGGCCGAAGGCAGCGGCAACGGCGACAGTTACTACGATCCGTCCGCGCCCAACTCCGGTTCGTCCGGCTATCCCGATGCGGCGCGCAGCCACAAGGTCAAGCCCAACAGCGTGCTGGTGACGCTGGTCGATGCCCTCAAGCGGCGCGGCCTGGAAAAGATCGAAGGGGCCGACCGCGTGGCCGCGCTGGCCTATCGCACCGGCCGCTACGACCTCGCTGCCACGCTGGCGAACCGGCAGGAGACTGCCTTGTCCTGGTGGGTGCGCGCCAAGCTGGCGCTGCGTCGTGGCGACACCGCCGCCGCCGTGCAAGCCTACGCGCGCGCTGCGCAAGCCTTCCCGCGCAACGATGCCAGCCTGGACCCGGCGAATGCCAGCTTGCTCATGGGCGAACAGGGCGTGCTGACGCTCTCGCGAGGGCAGTACGTGGAAGCCCTGGCGCAGTTCCACCAGGCCGCCAGTGAAAGTGCGCGACAGTCGCACGGCGGCTACTACGGCGACTATGCCTACGCCAATGACATGGCCTATGTGGCCGAGCGCGTGCTCACCACCGATGAACTGAAAACCTACGTCGATGCCCATGCCCCGGCCTCGCCCATGCCGGCACCGGAAGCCGTGGCCAAGGCGGTGCAGAAGCAGGGCGGGGGGCCGCAGTCGGTGCGCTGGGTGGCCGTGGGCCTGTCGCCCATCACCGTGGAAGACAACCTGCGCCAGCTGCTGGCGCGGCGCCTGGTACGCGACGGGCGTGTGGAAGACGCGCTGGCCTACTTCCCGGATGACCGCGATGAGCGCTTCATCCAGAGTACCTACGATGCAGAGGGTCGCGAAGTCCCGGCCGGCTGGCGCATGCGCGCCAAGGCGCGCGAGTACGGCCAGGCGCTCGACCGTGGAAAGCACGCCTGGCGCGCCAGCAGCCGCGCCCAAGGCTGGTATGAGGCCGCCGTGATTGCACGGCGCCAGGGCATGGAGATCATGGGCTATGAACAGGGACCGGACTATGCCGTCTACGGCGGCAGCTATCCGGGCGGTGCCGGACGCGGCATGGGTATGTATGGCAACGAAGACAAGCCCTTGCCGGACAACCCGCAAGCCAGGGCCAAGGCCGATCTCCCGGGTCCGCTGGTGACCGACGGCGAGCGCCAGCGCTATGCCGCCACGGAAGCCAAGCCCTACAAGCGTTTCCATTACCGGGATATCGCGGCGGACTACGTCATGAAGTCCGCCGATGCCTTGCCCGCGCGCTCACAAGCCTTCGCGGCGGTGCTGTGCCAGGGGGTGAATTTCGTGTATTACGATCAGCCGCGCGCAGAACAGCTCTACCTGCGCTACGTGAAGGAAGGGGCGGCCGTGCCGTTCTCGGCCGACTTCGGCCAGAATTGTGTGGAGCCGGATTTTGCCGCAGCGGCCCGCTTCCCGTACTTACAGGCATGGCGCACCACCCGTCGCTGGGTGGCGCAGCATCGCGCCCTCAGTGCAGCGCTGTTGCTGGCGGCGGTGGCGGGCACAGGATTCGGCGTAGCGCAGTGGCGCCGCCGACGTGCGCCCAAGACAGTCGCTTGATCTTCAGTTGACCAGCTCGCGCTTCAATTCGGAGATGAGGGCGGGGTGCAGCGAGCCTGCACACAGGAAGGCCGGCCACTGCCCCTTGACCAGATCCATCTCGCGCTCGTCGCGGCACAGCAGGATCACCGGCACGTCGGCCAGTTGCGCCTGCGCCTTGAGGTAATGCGCCAGGCGCAGGCCGCTCATGCCTTCCATGGCCAGTTGCGCCAGCACCACGTCAGGGCGGTCCAGGGCAATGTGCTCGATGGCGTCGTTGCCGCTGCTGGCGATCTGGATGTCGATGTCGTTGATGGCCAGCCATTCCGTCAGCGCACGGCTGACTTCCGGCTGGGTGGTGGCGATCAGGGCGGTCTTGTGCATGATTGGGCTCGCGCGAAGTCATGGGGCAAGCTCATCATGCGCTGGCGGCAACATGGCCGCCATCGGGGTTTTCCTGAGCCCGGCGACCTTACATGCTGCTCATGGCTGCGCAGCTCTCGGCGCAACGCTGGCAGGCCGCCGCGCATTCCTGCATGCCCTCATTGTCGTTGCAGCGGTCCTGGCACTGGCGGCAGACTTCGGCGCAGACAGTGCAGATCTGCCGGCAATATTGCGAGCCCGCCAATTGCCAGTTCGCCGAGAGCTGGCACAGTTCGGCACATTCCATCAACAAGCGCACATCGTCCGCTGCCAGGTCCTGGGCGGCCGCCGGGCTGAGGCCGAAGGCCGCCTTGCGACAGGCTTCATGGCATTGCTGGCAAGCTTGCATGCAGGTCAGCATGGAAGAGGATGCGGAGCCCATCTGCTGGCTCTGTCCGGCTTGGGATTGGCTGGATTGCCCGACATTGCCGGTATCGAAGACGGTGCGGGTGTCCTGTGTGGTGGTCATGATGCTTTCCTTGTATGGGTTGAGCCTGGTGATGTCTGCACACATGCTCAGGTATTGACGATCTCCCCGCCATTGGGATGCAGCACCTGCCCGGTCATGTAGGAGGCCCCTTCGGTGGCCAGAAAGACATAGGCCGGCGCCACTTCATCGGGCTGTCCCGGCCGCCCCAGCGGCACGTTCTTGCCGAAGCTGGCGACTTCTTCCTCACTGAAACTGGCGGGAATCAGGGGTGTCCAGATCGGCCCCGGTGCCACCGCATTGACGTGGATGCCGGCCGGGGCCAGCTGCTGCGACAGTGAGCGCGTGAAGGCCACGATGGCCCCCTTGGTGGCCGCATAGTCCACCAGGTGCTTGCTGCCGCGATAAGCGGTCACCGAGGTGGTGTTGATGATGCGCGCGCCCCGCGTGAGGAAGGGCATGGCTTCCTTGACCAGGTAGAACATCGAGAAGATGTTGGTGCGGAAGGTGTGCTCCAGCTGCTCGGCCGAGATCTGTTCGATGCTCTGTGCCGGGTACTGCTGGGCCGCATTGTTGACCAGCACGTCCAGGCGGCCGTAGGCATCCATTACGGCGCGCACGGCGCTGCGGCAGAAATCGGGCGAACCGACGTCGCCGGGGATCAGCAGGCAGGGGGCATCCATGGCCTGGATGTCCTTCTGTGTCTGCCGCGCATCCTCTTCCTCATCGAGATAGACGATGGCCAGTCTTGCCCCTTCGCGCGCGTAGGCCAGCGCCACGGCGCGCCCGATACCGCTGTCGCCACCCGTGATGAGCGCGACCTTGCCCGCGAGCCGCCGTCCGGGTTGGCCTGCCGGTGCGCTGTGCGGGCGCGGCTGCATCTCCTGTTCGCTGCCCGGTTGATGGGTTTGGTGCTGGGCCGGAAGGCCTTCGGGTCTGGTTTCGCTCATGCTGTCCTCCTTGTATGGATTACTTATAGTAAAAAGTCCATACGAACCGGTCTGTAGTCCCGCACCGTGAGTTGGGTGCGGTCGCGCACTGACGGTGATGACGGAGAGGCTGAAGATGAGGTCATCGCATATTGTTATGCACAGCGGTTCGTTGACGGCAGTGCTGTGCGCACACACACTGTCAGGCCCATGGAAAGCGCTGCAAATGATTTATAGTCGTGCTTTGAACCGGCGCAGACCGGTCGCGGCAGGCCGCAACATCCGTTTTAGGGCCTGTTCACATTAAATCTGCGAGATGCGTTGCCCCCAGAAGGCGGGCTGGCAAGCGTCGCCTGCCGTTGTTGCAGCTCCTTGCCGTGGCATCACCACGGCGCGTCGCTGCGCCTAGGCAGCCAACGCTTGGCGGCCTCTCGCACTCGCAGATTTAATGTGAACAGGCCCTAGAGAAAGGAAGACATGTCCACACCCCATCCAGCTGGCAAGCAGCTCTGGCGCTTGCGCGAATTCGTGACCGGGTTTGCCGGCCTGCTCGATGCGCGTGCCGACCAGGCTGCGATCCTGCACGGCGGCGCCGCCTTGCTGCGCCAACTGGTCGCCCATGATGACTGGCTGCCTGATGCCTATGCCCAGCCGCATCCCGAGCGTTACCAGCAATTCCTGCTGCATGCCGATTCGGCGCAGCGCTTCTCGGTGGTGAGCTTTGTATGGGGACCTGGACAGCGCACACCCATACATGACCACACGGTCTGGGGCTTGATCGGCGTGCTGCACGGTGCCGAGCATGCGCAATCCTTTGCCTGGGAACACCAGCAACTGCAGCCCGCAGGCGAACGCACGCTCCTGCAGGCGGGGCAGGTGGAGGCGGTGTCGCCGGACCTGCCCTCCCTGCACGATGTGCACCAGGTCAGCAATGCGCATGCCGACCAGGTGTCCATCAGCATCCACGTCTATGGCGCCAACATCGGCGCGGTGCGGCGTTCGGTCTACCATCCCGATGGTCGGCGGGTGCCGTTCATCTCGGGATATTCCAATTCCACCTTGCCCAACATCTGGGACCTGTCCATCGAAACTGCCACCCCATGAGTCAAGAACACGCTACTGCCGTCCTGCCCGTCGTGAGTTATGCCGAAGTGCGCGCCGCCTTGCTGGCGCGCGAGGAAATCGCCCTGCTCGACGTGCGCGAGGAAGCGCCGCATGCGCAATCCCATCCGCTGTTCGCAGCCAATTTTCCGTTCTCGCATCTGGAGTTGAATGCCTTTGCACGCCTGCCGCGCCGCGATGTGCGCATCGTCACGCTCGACGACGGCGAAGGCCTGGCCGTGCGCGCGGCGCTGCGCCTGCGTGCGCTCGGTTATAGCCGTGTCGGCGTGCTGCCCGGCGGCGTGCGGGGCTGGCGGGAAGCAGGAGGCGAACTGTTCCAGGATGTGAACGTACCCAGCAAGGCCTTTGGCGAACTGGTCGAATCGAAGCGGCATACCCCCTCGCTGGCGGCCGAAGAGGTCCAGGCCCTGCTCGACAGCGGCGAGGATGTGGTGGTGGTCGATGCACGCCGCTTCGACGAATACCAGAACATGAACATTCCCGGTTCCATCAGCGTGCCCGGCGCGGAACTGGTGCTGCGCCTGCCTGCCATCGCCCCCGATCCGAAAACGCGCGTCATCGTGAACTGTGCAGGCCGCACGCGCAGCATCATCGGTACGCAGTCGCTGGTCAATGCAGGGCTGCCCAATCCGGTCCATGCATTGCGCAATGGCACCATCGGCTGGACCCTGGCAGGGCAGGCGCTGGAACACGGACAGGCGCGCCGCTTCCCGGAAACGGTCGAGGCCAGCCAGCGCGAACAGGCGCGTCGGCAGGCGCGCAGCGTCGCTGACCGGGCGGGCGTCAAGCGCATTGCGCTGGCACGCTTGGGCGACCTGGCGCAACCGGACCGCACCGTCTATCGCTTCGATGTACGGACGCCCGAGCAATACCGATCCGGACATCTGCCGGATTTCCTGTCCGCGCCCGGCGGGCAGCTGGTGCAGGAAACCGAGATGAATGCCCCCGTGCGCGGTGCGCGCATCGTGCTGGTCGATGACGATGGCGTGCGCGCTGACATGACGGCCTCATGGCTGGCGCAGATGGCGTGGGAAGTCCATGTGGTCGATGGCGTGACGGCGGCCGATTTCACGGTCAGCGGCGACGCCCCGCGCGACTTGCCGGAGGTGGCACTGAGGCCTGAACAGCGCATCAGCGCGCAGCAGCTGCAGCGCTGGCTGGAGGCCGATGACGGTACGGTGGTGCTGGATGTGGCCCTGAGCGCGCGTTATGTGGCCGGACATGTTCCGGGGGCCTGGTTCGTGCTGCGCTCGGAGATTGCGGCGGCAGCGCGCCGCTTCCCCTCGGCCACGCGCTTCGTGATCACTTGCGGCAGCGCCTTGCTGGCGCAGTTCGCCGTGCCGGATTTGCAGGCGCTGGTGAGCCAGCCGGTGTTCTTGCTCGAAGGCGGCAACGCAGCCTGGTCACAGGCCGGCCTGCCGCTGGAGAAAGGCGAGGCCCATCTGCTCTCGCCGCGTATCGACCGTTATCGCCGTCCCTATGAAGGTACCGACAATCCGGCCAGCGCGATGCAGGCTTATCTCGATTGGGAATTCGGATTGGTGGAACAGCTGGGGCGGGATGGGACGCATGGGTTCTTCGTGATTTGACAAGACGACCCGTGTCGTGCAATTGGTTGACTGTCGCTTAACAGCGTCACATTGCTGTCACAGGAATGAAATATGATCCGCGGTCTATCCAAAAATCACGACGCGGGCGAGCACGGTGGAAAGTCATTTCAGTCTGACTCCGGCGACAGGGAGCAAGTTGTTCCAACCGACAGCGGGAGCGCTGGCGGTCCAGGTGCCGGTGGTCCAGTTCGATGAGAACAATGCTACCGTCCTGGAGATCTTCGGCCAGCACAAGGAGCTGGTGAGCCTGCCCGTGGTGGAGCGGCAGCGGCCCATCGGGCTCATCAGCCGCCATATCTTCATGTCCCAGATGTCCAAGCCGTATCACCGCGAGCTCTACGAGCGCAAGAGCTGCATCGCGTTCATGGACAAGGACCCCCTCATCGTCGAAGCCGATACCCCCATCGAAACCCTGGGTGCGCTGGCCGTGGCCTCGGGCGACAAGACCCTGGCCGATGGTTTCATCATCGTCGATCAGGGCCAGCTGGCCGGGCTCGGTGCGGGACTGGCCTTGATGCGTGAACTGGTGGCGATGCAGGAAGAGAAGAACCGCCAGGTCATGCAAAGCATCGACTACGCCAGCGTGATCCAGCGCGCCATGTTGAGCGCCTCGCGCGCGGCCATGACCGAGGCGCTGGACGATGCCTGCCTGGTCTGGGAACCGCGCGACGTGGTCGGCGGCGACTTCTATCATTTCGAAGCGCATCCCGGTGGCTGGTTTGCTGCGGTTGCAGACTGCACCGGCCATGGCGTGCCGGGCGCGTTCCTGACCCTGATTGCTTCCTCGGCGTTGAAGCAGGCGCTGGAACTGCACGGCCCGCACGATCCGGCGCGCCTCATGCGCGACGTCAACCGCAGCATGAAGCGCGTGCTGGGGCAGCACGGCCAGTCCGGCAAGCCCTCCGAATCGGACGATGGCATGGATGCCTGCTTCTTCTGGTTCGACCGCGCCACCCGTACCCTCACCAGCAGCAGCGCCAAGATGCCGCTGTTCCTGCTGGTGGCCGATGGCACCGAGGTACTGACCATCGAAGGCAAGCGCGTCGGCCTGGGCTACGTCGATACGCCCGACGACATGCAGTGGGACAACCACAGCCAGCACCTGGCACCGGGGGCCATGATCTTCGTCTGTACCGATGGCGTGATCGACCAGATCGGCGGCCCCAAGCACATCGCCTTCGGCAAGCAGCGCCTGCGCCGCACCCTGCTGGAGCACGGCAAGCTGGCCATGCCTGAGCTGGGCCGCGTGGTCATGGACATCCATGCGCATTACCAGGGCACGCAGCGGCGGCGTGACGACATCTGCTTCTTCGGCGTCCAGCTGGAGGCCACCCATCAAGATTCTCAACACGGAACACAGGCATGAACAGCATCCAGCAGGAGTGGGCGGAGTTCCACAGCTATGTCGCACGGCGCGATATCGTCTTCTACTACGTCGGCTATTTTTCCCAAACCATCATCGCCGCCATGGCCGAGGCCGTGAAGCTGCGCGCCGAGCACACCGGCGCGCTGGCGCAGACCCGGCGCAAGTTGTTCTCTTCCTTCATCGAGATGGCGCAGAACATCGTGCACTACTCGGCAGACCTGCACGAGAAGGAAGGAAAAGTCACAGAGCCGCCGATGCGTCACGGTGCGGTCTACATCACCCAGACCGATGGCCGCTACTTCCTGCATTGCGCCAATCCGGTCGACGCCGAGATGGCCGACAAGCTGCGCGAAAAACTGGAACACCTGCGCTCGCTGACCAACGACGAAATCAAGGCCGCCTACAAGGAAATGCTGCGTGCCGAAACACCGGCCGACAGCAAGGGTGCGGGCCTGGGTTTCCTGACGGTGGCGCGCGATGCCAGTGCGCCGCTGGACTTCGAATTCTCCCGGCCCGCCGACGATGGCGCGCAGACCTTCTATCTCCGGGCCACCATCTGAGGGCCCGCTGCCTCTGACACACGACATCATGGACAATCTATTCATCGCCGCCAGCGCCAGCTCTCCCGAAGTGGACTTCCGCTTCGACCAGCGCACGCTTTCGCTGAAGGGCGAATCCTATCCCGAGAACGCCGCCCAGTTCTGGGGCGAGATCATCACCACCTTGCGCCGCTTCCTGGCCGACGATGAGCAGGGCAGCACCATCACCGTCAACGTGGCGCTGGCCTACTTCAACAGCTCCAGCACCAAGATGCTGTTCTCGCTTTTCGACGCCCTGAACGAAAAGGCCGAAAGCGGCACCGAAGTGGTCCTGAACTGGTACCACGACGAGGAAGACGACACCATCTTCGAATTCGGCCAGGAGCTTCAGGAAGATTTCTCCGCGCTGGTCTTCCACGATCACGCGGTCCAGAGCTGATGGACGGCGGCGACCTTTTTGCGGCCGAAGCCGAAGCCCTGCATCGCGCCACAGCGGTGCTGGCCGATCCTGCCAGCGAGCCCGCCAGCCATCGTGCGGCCCTGGAAGAACTGGTGCAGCACTATGGCCAGCTGATGCGCCAGAGTCGCCGCCTGATTTCGCGCAGCGACCGCACCGAGCGCGAGCTGAACCTGCTCAATGCACGCCTGACGCAATTGAGCGATGAGCTCGATTACAAGGCGCGCCACGACAATCTTACGGGCGCCCTCAATCGCGGCGCCGTGTTCGAGCAGGCACACCGGATCCTGGAAAATTCGGCGATGTCGCTGATCGTGCTGGACATCGATTTCTTCAAGCGCATCAACGATGAATTCGGCCATCCGGCCGGCGATGCGGTGATCCGTGAACTGGTCGCGCGCCTGCGCACCGGGCTTGCCGGCCAGGGCGTCATCGGCCGCGTAGGTGGCGAAGAATTCACCATCCTGCTGGCCGGCGTGGCGCTGGAGCAGGCGGTGGTCCTGGCCGGCAAGATCCGCCAGGCCATCGCTGGCGAACGCTTCCAGTGCCTGCCGGCTCGTCCGGTCACTTCCAGCTTCGGCGTGGCCTGGGCGGCAGCGGGCACGGATTTCGAAGAAGCCTATGCGCGTGCGGACCAGGCCTTGTACCAGGCCAAGCGCAGCGGACGCAATCGGGTGGAATCGGAGGAGTCGGTCACCGGCTGAGCGCCGGTGGCCGTCATGGATGCAGGGTAGCGCGGGCAGGCAAGCCCGGGGCGGGTTCCTGCCCGGCCGGCTTTCTCAGTAACGGGTCATCGCTGCCACCAGCGCGGCCAGCGAGCCAGCATGCATCTTGCGCATGACCTGCTGGCGATGGGCTTTCACGGTGCGTTCGGAGGTGCCCAGTTCGGCGGCGATCTGCTTGTTGAGCCGTCCCTTCACCAATCTTTCCAGCACTTCGCGTTCCCGCCGGGTCAGGGTCTTGAGCCGCTGGTAGTGCTCCTGCCGCTGCTGCATCTGCGGGCCGGATTCGTCGAAGGGCATGAGCGCGCCACGGAAGGCCTCCACCAGCTGCTGGCGCAGCATCGGTTGGGGGCCGTGCTCTGCGGTGGATGCCAGCGGGATGTGTTGTCCTTCTTCCTGGAGGCCACCGTAGCGGGGCGCTTCCGGGGCATTGGCGGCCGCCGCACCGGTGATGACGATCAGGGGGCGGCCCAGTTCACGTTCATCGAGCAGCGAGCGCAAGCGCGGGGCATCCAGGTTCTGCATGTGAACTTCCAGCACCAGGCCGCCAGGGGCGTTGCCGTTGGTCTGTTGCAGGAACTGGTCGGCCGAGCGGTGGTGGGCGACGTGGAATCCGGCGGCTTCCAGCAGGCGGACCAGCGGTCCACCGTGGGAATCTTCACCACCGACGATATGAGCGAGATGTGCAGTTGTCATGTTTTTCTTCCTTGACCGATAGGAACGCATCGAACGGGTCTAATGGGCTTCACCGCTCCCTCGCCGGATGAGACTGTTGTAGTTGGCGAGGACATGCGGGAAGAAAAACGCAGTTTTACCGGGATGTCGAAAATAGTCGACGAAGCTCGAAATTCAGGCCGGTGAGTTCAAATTTATTCGGAAATTACCTCGTGATATTTCGAGAGTGTGTCGCAGTGCAATGTGCGATACGGTCGCGGCATGCCCCCATAAGCCCCTCAACGCGGAACGGAACAAGCGGACATTGCGCCTGGGGCCAAGTGGCCGAGGCGGTGCGGCGCCGGCATTGCGGCGTTGGGTGGGGCGGTAGTGTCAGCAGGTGCAGTGGCCGGCCGGGCGTATTGCCTGGTCAGGGCAGCGGGGCCGGGGCGGCGGTATCAACCTGGATCCCGCCAACGACCTGGGCGCGTCCCAGGGCTTTGGCCTGGTACAGGTTCTTGTCGGCCAGGGCCACCAGCGCGGCCGGCGTGCTGCTGTGGCCGGGGGCCTGCACCGAGGCCACGCCGATGCTGAGGGTGACGAATTCGCTGGCCTCCGAGCGGGCATGCGGCAGATGCAAGCGGGCCACGGATTCGCAGACGGCCTTGGCCAGCATCACGGCCTGCTCAGGGCCGGCCATGGGCAGGATGCAGGCAAACTCCTCACCGCCATAGCGCGCCACGCAATCGTAGCTGCGGTGGAAATTGCTGCGGATGGCGTGCGCCACGTCGGCCAGGCAGCGGTCGCCGGCCTGGTGGCCATAGTGGTCGTTGTATTTCTTGAAGTAATCGATATCGATCATCAAGAGCGACATGGCCTGGCCGGAACGCTTGCACAGCTCCCACTTCTCGGCCAGCTCGCTGTCGAACTTGCGGCGGTTGAACAGACCCGTGAGCGAATCGGTGACGGCGATATTGCGATAGAAATCGGATTGCAGCTTCAGCGTCAGGTGGGTCAGCACCCGCGCCTTGAGGACCGTGCCGTTGATGGGCTTGCTGATGAAGTCCACCCCGCCCGCATCGAAGCCCTTGACCTCGTCTTCTTCGCTTTGCAGCCCCGTCAGGAAGATCACCGGAATGCCCAGCGTGGCGGTGTTCTGCTTGAGCCGTTCGCAGGTCTCATAGCCGTTCAGGCCGGGCATGTTCACATCCATCAGGATCAGGTCCGGCACCACCTTTTCGCACAGCTCCATGGCCTGCATGCCGCTGGTGGCCATGAAGATCTCGTAGTCCCCTTTGAGCAGGGCATTGGCCAGGCGGATGTTGATGGGCTGATCGTCACACAACAGCACGCGCGGGCGGCTGCCACGCAGCGAAGAGAGTTCTTCCAGGATGCGTTTCAACGGGGTTCTCCGAAATGTTGATCGAGATGCGCCAAGGCTGCCGGAAAATCGAGTCGTTCGATCAGCGCCCACAACTGCTGGTAGCTGGGCTGTTGCAGCAGTCCATGGCGCTTGCCCAGCGCTTCAGCCAGGTCCAGTGCTTCGAGATTGCTCGACAATAACAAGGCCCGCAGTGCTTGCCTATCAGGAAAATCGGAAGCCTCTGCAGTGGCATCGGCCGGCTCCGCGCCAACCGGCGGCG
The DNA here is from genome assembly GCF_009668275.1 of Herbaspirillum sp. CAH-3. NCBI lineage: Bacteria > Pseudomonadati > Pseudomonadota > Betaproteobacteria > Burkholderiales > Oxalobacteraceae > Herbaspirillum > Herbaspirillum sp. CAH-3. The sequence continues at coordinate 177,063 of NZ_VSWE01000003.1, forward strand.
TCGCCGTGCCAGGGGCAGTGGATATCCCCTGCAGCGCCTGCACCGCCAGTTGCTGCAAGACCACACCCGCATCGCGCCGTACCGCGCCCAACTCCTCTTTCCAGGCCGTGGGAATGACATTGGAGCTTGTACTTTGGCCAGCCCGGCACACGCGCTCGATCCCGGCGAAATACCCGGCCAGGCCACTGGCTCCGATGGTGGCACACAAGCCCTTGAGCGCGTGCGCGACCTGTTCGATGCCGCCTTGCGAGGACTGCGCCAGCGCTGCCTCGTAGTCCGCGAAGAGGCGCTGCAGTTCCGGCCCGGCAGCGTCCAGCGTGGTGCGATACACGTCACTGGCCTGGCGGAAGCGGCGCATCAGTTCGGCATGGGTGTCGACCTGCTGGCGATCGGCGGGCTGCTCTTCAACGGGCGTGGTCTCATCCGGCTCCCTCTCCAGCACAGGTGTGCTGCGGTCATGCTGGAGGTGCGACAGCAGTGTCGGCACCAGCGTGCTCACGTCGATGGGCTTGGCGATGTGGCCGGCCATGCCGGCATCGATACAACGGCGACGGTCTTCCGGCGAGGCGTTGGCGGTCATGGCCAGGATGGGGATGTGGCGCAGGTCCGGCTGGCGGCGGATGCGGCGGGTGGCTTCAATGCCGTCGATCCCCGGCATCTGCAGGTCCATCAGGATCAGGTCGAAGCAGCGTTCGGGATCGCTGGCCATGGCCACGCCCGCACTGCCGTTCTCGGCGCAGCTGACCTGCGCGCCGTACAGCGCGAGCAGGCCGGTGGCGACCTGGCGATTGACGGCATTGTCTTCCACCAGCAGGATGCGCACGCCCTCCAGTTCGCGTGCAGTCTCGCCGGCGGGCGGATGGTCGGCCGGCGTGGGCTGGTCCGCCGCGCGCGCCTGCGAGAGCGGCGTGGGGTCATCGATCTCCATGGACAGGTCGAACCAGAAGCGGCTGCCGCGTCCCGGTTCGCTGCTCACCTGCAGCTGTCCGCCCATGAGCTCTACCAGATGGCGGCTGATGGCCAGTCCCAGTCCGGTGCCGCCGTAGCGGCGGGTGGTGGAGGCTTCGGCCTGGGTAAAGGCATCGAAGATGTCCTGCAGGCGTTCCGGAGCAATGCCGATGCCGGTGTCGCTGACTTCTATTCGCAGCATCACCTGCCGGGCATTGTCCCCCGCCAGGCGCCGCAGGGCCACGTCGACGCGCCCCAGGTGCGTGAACTTGAGGGCGTTGCTGATCAGGTTCACCAGCACTTGCTGGAGGCGATAGACATCGCCCACCACGCGTTGCGGCAGGTCGCCATCCAGCACGATATCCAGGCTCACGCCCTCCTGCGGCGGGTTGCCGGCCAGGATCGCCGCCAGGTCGCTGCGGAAATGCTCCAGCGAGAACGGCTGCAGATCCAGGTGCACCTGCCGGGCATCCATCTTGGAGAAATCCAGCAGGTCATTGAGCAGGTTGAGCAGGGACTTGGCCGATATCTCGGCCTTGTTCAGGTAGTCTCGCTGGGCCGGCTGCGGTTGCGTTCTCTGCAGCAGCTGGATCATGCCCAGCACGCCATTCATCGGGGTGCGGATCTCGTGGCTGACGCTGGCCAGAAACATGCTCTTGGCGGAGTTGGCCTGTTCGGCCTTGAGGCGCGCTTCGACCAGGTTGTTTTCAAATTCGATGCGCTGGGTGATGTCCAGGTTGATACCGATCACACGCACCGGCACACCCATGCCGTTGCGGTCGACGTGGGCGCGTGCCTGCACGAAGCGGATGCTGCCGTCGGCGCGCACCACGCGAAACACCGGTTCGAACTCCCCGGTGCCGGCCAGCGCAGCCTGCAGGGCCGATTCCACATAGCCGACATCGTCCGGATGCACGCGCCTGCGCCAGCCTTCATAGGTGGTGACCTGGCCGCTGCTGCCATCGCCGATGCCGTAGATCTCGGCGATCTGGCGGTTGAATTCGAACGTGTCGCCGGCACGATCCCAGACCCACACGCCCAGCTTGGCCACTTCGGCGGCCAGCATGAGCTGGTCGCGAGCCGCCGCCAGCTCGGCTTCCTGCTGGCGCTGCAGGCTCATGTCCACGGCAATGTAGAGGTCGCCCAGGTGGCGCTGGCGGTGATCCAGCATGGACGTCTGCTGACGGGTGACCGGCAGCGTCACGCCATCCTTGCGGCGGTAGCGCAGGTCGCTCACGGCCTTCTCTTCCAGCGCCGCCTGGGCGCGGATGGCGGGATTGTTGAGGCGGCCCGAGAAGGCCTCTTCCTTCATCTGCCCGATCACTTCCTCGGCGCGATAGCCCAGCATCCGTTCGGCACCGCGATTGAACAGCGTGATCATGCCATCCGGTGCGGTGGCGATGATGGCCACGCCGGTGGCCGAACTGAGCACGTTGTTGAGCAGGGCATTGGCTTGCTGCACCTGGTCCAGCAGCGACTGGTTCTGTGCCAGTGCATCGCTGAGCTGGTTGCGGTTGTGGGTGATTTCGGTGACGTCGTGGGCCACCACATAGAAGCCGATCACCTCGCCTTCCTCGGTGATGTCGGGGATGTAGGTGGTCAGGACGTGCTTGTAACCGTTGACGGCATCGGTGAACGTCCGCTCGAAGGTCTGCTTCTCGCCGGCCAGCACGGCATCGATATGCGGCAAGGCCGATTCGAACAGCTCGTAGCCGACCAGGTCGGGCATGTACATGCCCGTGATCTCGCCGGGGCCGCGCCCGAAGACGCGTTCGTAGGAGGCATTGGCGAAGCGGTTGATGAGATGCTTGTCCCAGTAGCCGACCAGCGAGGGCATCACGTTGAGCACGGTCTGCAGCATGGTCTTGGCCTGGTGCAGCGCATCGGTGCGCTGTTGCACGGTCAGCTCCAGTTCCTCGTTGATGCGGTGCAGTTCACGTTCGATGCGTTTTTCGCGGGTCACATCGCGCAGCATGAAGGCTTTGCCGATCTGTTTTCCGCTCCTGTCGCGTAAGGGGAACAGCAGTGCCGAGGCATAGCCCACGGCTTCGCCCGGCAGGCTGATCACGTGTGGCGACTCGTGCCGGTCAGCGGCGGCGCCCAGGCCGGGTTGCGGTTGCAGCCCGCTGCGGCGCTGGTCCAGATCGTGCAATGCCGCGTGCGTGGACAGGGGCGTGCCCAGCGCCATGGATTCGGGTACCCGCAAGGTGTCGGTAGCGCCCTTGTTCCAGGAAGTGATACGGCCCTGGGCGTCGGTGGTCACGATGGCATCCGGTGAGCTGTCCACTACGGCGGCCAGCAGCGCACGTGCTTCCTGCAGCTTGCCTTCGCGGGTGGAGAAACTATGGTAGGCCAGGGCGATGGCTACGATGAGCATGACCAGCGTCGCGCACGAGAGCAGCATGGCGCGGTCGCTGACGAACTGGTGCGCATAGGTGTATTCGGGCGCCGCCCGCACGACCAGTTTCCAGGCTCGTCCGTAGAGGGGCAGCGCGGTGTCCAGGCTGACGGCGTCATTGAGCTGGTCAAAGCCGTCGCTGCGGAACAGTTCGACGGCGGGTTCGCCAGTGGCCACGTCCTCCACCCGGATCTCCAGCGAATGCATGCTCCAGCGCCGGTTCAGTTCGGAGAGGATGTCATGCACCGACAAGGGGGCATAGGCCCAGCCGATGATCTTGTCCTGGCGCTGTTCCATGGTCGGCGGGGTGAACGAGCCGGCATAGATGGGCAGCAGGAACAGGTAGCCGTTGGCGGTATTGCCTTGCCTTTGCACCAGCCTGATCGGCGTGGTCAGTTCGGCGCGGCCGGTGAGCATGGCGTGGTCGGCCGCCGAGCGGCGCTGCGGCGAGGAGGCGATGTCCAGTCCCAGCGCCTGGCGGTTGGGCCCGATGGGCTCGATGTATTCGATGACGTAGCGCTCGCCGGGATTGCTGGTCATCTCGGTAATGTTGGAGAAGAGGAAGTGATCCTCCCGCATCTTCTTTTCATAGGCCGCGCGTTCGGCCTGGGAGACATAGCGGATGAAGCCGAAGCCACCGGCCCAGGGGAACTCCTGGGTCAGGTCGCGGCTGTCCACGTAGCGCAGCAGCTTTTCCCGGTTCAGGTCGTTGGCCCCGATGGCCAGGATGGCACCTCGGGTGCCACGCAGTCCATGTTCATAGCGGCGCAGCAGGGATTCGATATCGTCGCGAATCCAGCGGCTGTCCCGCGACAGGCTGTCGTGCACCTCCCTCTGGTTCAGCTGGGACAGGCCGGCGACGCCGGCCAGCAGCAGACTCAAGGCGATCAGCAGGAAAAGTCCGGTATTTCTGGTGATTCTGGTCATGGTTTTCCATTTTTCTTGTGAAACTGCATCGCGTCCCCCAACGCGAACAGGCGCCATGCGCCTGAACGTCTTGCTGATTGCACCAGCCTCACGGCGCGTCGGCAATCGGGAAATTCCCGGGTGCACCCGCCAGCTGGCAGGCTTGCTTCGACGCCTGGGTGTTGCTGTACGAATGCTGATGCGTCAATGCAACAGGATCCTGGCCTTCAGCGGCATTTCATCGATCTCTTCAAAGCGCCGCAACCGCGCCAGGATGGCTTCGTCCAGCACGTGTTCCTTGTTCAGCAGCAACACGCCGGACCGGGTGCGCAGATCCTCGGCCAGCTTCATGCCCACGCGCAGGTCTTGCGGCGCCAGCAGGCGGGTCTGCTGTTCCAGTGCCAGCCGTTGTTCTTCCATCATGGCGATGAAGGTGTTGACTATCACCGGGTCATAGCGATGGCCGGCGTGCGTGCGCAGCATGGACAGGGCTTTTTCGGGACTCACGTTGTGGCTGGTGATGCCGCCATTGCACAGGCCCTCGAAGTCGCGCACCACGGCCAGGATGCGCGAGCCCATCGGGATGGCGTCGCCCGAGAGGCTTTCAGGCACGCCACGGCCGTCATAGCGCTCGTGCTGGTGGCGGATGATCTCGCCGGTCTCGGCCAGGGTCGGGATGGGCGTGAGCAGCATCTGGCCCTTCACCGGGTGCCACAGGAAACGCTGCAGTTCCTCGCTGCTCATCTTTTCGATGGGTTTCCTGACCAGTTCATCGGAGAGATCCAGCTTGCCGATGCCGTGCAGCATGCCGGCCATCATGGTGTCCTTGGCGTGGTGGCTGTTCATGCCCATGCGCAGCGCCAGCTGTTCGCACCAGCGCGCAATGCGGGCTGACTGGCCATTGGCCAGGCCGGCGCGCAGTTCACTGATGTCGGAGAACACGTGCAGCATCGAGAGGAAGGCCTTCTGTTCCTCTTCCTGGGCGTTTTCCAGGAACAGGACCGTCTGCCGCAGCTCTTCCGTGCGGGCTTGCACCTGGCGTTCCAGCTGCCGGTTGAAATCGGCCAGTTGCAGGTTCTGTTCGCGTACCTTGCGTTCCAGTGACATCTTCTGCTTGCGCAGCTGCTGTTCCTCCAGCGCGTGGGCCACGATCATGAGCAGCTCGCGGTCTTCCCAGGGTTTGGAGAGGTAATGGTGGATGCCGCCATCGTTGATGGCCGAGATGGTGCTGCCGATCTCGGAGTAGCCGGTCAGCAGGATGCGCATGGTGGCCGGCCATTGCTGCTTGACCTGGGCCAGGAACTGGGCGCCGTTCATGCCGGGCATGCGCATGTCGGAGATCACCAGGTCGACCTCCGCGCTGGCCAGGATATCGAGCCCGGCTTCGGCGCTGGTGGCCGTGAGCAGGCGGTAGCCCTGGGGCCGGAAGGTGCGTTTCAAGGCCGACAGGATGCTCTGTTCGTCATCGACCAGCAGCACGCAGGGCGGCGGCAGGGCGAACGGGTCGGCTTGTTGCAGGGTCTGGAGTTCCTGGCTCTGGATGGCGGTCATGATGCGTCTCCTGGTTCGTCCGATGCTGTGCTCGGTGGCTGGGCGCTGGCGGGATCGATGGGCAGTTCGATCCGGAAGGTGGTGCCTTTGCCCATTTCACTGCTGACATGAATATCGCCGCCATGCTTCTTGATGATGCCGTAGGACAGCGACAATCCAAGCCCGGTCCCGCTGCCGACCGGCTTGGTGGTGAAGAAAGGTTCGAAGATGCGGTTGATGTGTTCCGGCGCGATGCCGTGTCCGGTATCGCTGATGGAGACGGCCACGCGCTGGCCGCAGCGTTCGGTGCGGATGGTCACGCTGCCGCGTTCCTGGATGGCCTGGGCAGCATTGACCAGCAGGTTCATGAAGACCTGGTTCAGTTCCGACGCCAGGCACTTGATCATGGGCAGCTCGCCGTATTGCTTGATGATGGTGACCTTGTACTTCAGTTCGTTGTTGGCGATGTTGAGGGTACTGTCCAGGCCGCGATGCAGGTCGGCCATCTGCCAGTTGCTTTCGCCGGTACGGGAGAAATCCTTCAGGGACTGCACGATGTTCTTGACGCGTTGCAAGCCCTCGTTGGATTCAGCCAGCAGTTCGGTGACGTCTTCGCTCAGGAACTGCAGGTCGGCCCGTTCCTCGAAGGCCTGCATCTCCGACTGCGCCACGCTGGAAGGCAGGCTGCCGTTGGTGACGCACTGGTACAGCTTGATGCCTTCCAGCAGCGTGGCCACGTAGTTGCCCAAGGTGTTGAGGTTGGCGTTGACGAAGCCGATCGGATTGTTGATCTCATGCGCGACCCCGGCGGCCAGCTGCCCGATGGAGGCCAGCTTCTCGGACTGCATCAGCTGGGCCTGGGCCATCTTGAGCTGTTCGATCAAAGCGCTCTGCTCCTCGGCCTGGCGCTGCAGGGTGTCTTCCATCTGCTTGCGGCCGGTGATGTCGGTCATGAGACCGATCACTTCCAGCGGTGTCCCCTCGGCATCGCGAATCAGGCGCAGGGTGTCGTGCATCCACAGGTAGCTGCCGTCGTGGGTGCGGAAACGGTATTCGTAGATCTTCTGGTCCTCCACGAACAGCATGGCCAGGCTGGAGAAGATCGCTGCCGTGTCGTCGGGGTGGATGTGGTTGAACCAGAAGTTGGGATCGTCCAGCATTTCCCAGGGCTCGTAACCCAGCACGCGGGAGGCGTTTTCGCTCACGAAGGTGAGCTGGAAATCGCCCGAGGGCACGCTGCTGTAGATGATGGCAGGGGTATTGCCGATGATGTGGCGATACCGTGCGTTGGCCTTGACCAGCGCCCGGGTGTCGGGCGCGTCATCGGCATGGGTGCGTTGGCTGGCGCACTCGTTGGCCATCAATGCTTCGCTGTGTCCCATGTTCGCCTCCTCAGCGATGGCTCCGGATCAGGGGCTGGAGCCGCGCCCTCCAGGTCATGCGGCGCGGGGCAGGGCCATGCGCTTGTCTTCTTGCGTGGGCATGGCCACGACCGTCGCGGCCATGCCATCCAGGTTGAATACGCTGATGGCCTGGATCATCTGCTGCGTCGACTCTTCCAGGCTGCCGGCGGCGGCCGCAGCCTCCTCCACCAGCGCTGCGTTGCGCTGGGTCACTTCATCCATCAGGACCACGGCTTCGTTGACTTGCTGGATGCCGGTCTGCTGTTCGCCCGACGCGGCGGTGATCTCGGCCACGGCGGTAGCGGCCTGCGTCACCGAGCGCATGATGCCGCCCATGGTGTCGCGCATGTCGCCGGCCAGCTTCACGCCGGTGCTGACCCGCTGCGAGGATTCGTCGATGAGCAGCTTGATTTCCTTGGTGGCCTGGGCCGAGCGCTGTGCCAGGTTGCGCACCTCACCGGCCACCACTGCAAAGCCGCGTCCCTGCTCACCGGCGCGTGCCGCTTCCACGGCCGCATTCAAGGCCAGGATATTGGTCTGGAAGGCGATCCCGTCGATCAGCCCGGTGATCTGCTTGATCTGCTCGGCGCTTTTGTGGATCGCATCCATGGTGTCGTTGATGTGATGGATGGAGGCTTCGCCATCGCGCGTGGTGGCCAGCGCTTCTTCCACCAGGCGGTTGGCCTGGCGCGCGTTCTCGCTGTTCTGGGTCACGGTGGAGGCCAGCTCTTCCATGCTGGCAGCGGTTTCTTCGAGGCTGCTGGCTTGCGATTCGGTGCGGGAGGACAGGTCCATGTTGCCGCGTGCGATCTCGCCGGTGGCCTGGGCAATGTGCAAGCCGCTGCGGCGCACGTCGCCCACCGATGCCACCAGGTTGACCCGCATCTGTTCCATGGCCTGCAGCAGGGCGCCCATTTCATCGCGGCGGGCCTGCAGGTCGGCCGCGGACAGGTCGCCACCCGCGACCCGGCGCGCCTGCCCCACGGCACGCCGCAAGGGAGTGAAGATGCGCTTGGCCAGGGTCATGCGCAGCAGCGCCAGGCTGCCCAGGGCGGCGCCCGTGGCGACCAGGGTTGGCAGGCTGCTGGCGTGATCGGCGCACTGCCCGTTAAGGAAGGCCAGCGCACAGATGCCGGCCGCAGCCGTGCCCAGTCCCAGATCCAGGCGTGTCTTCAGCGAGACCTGCGAAACCTGGCGCAACTTGCCGCGCAGGCCGGTCGGCACCACTTCTCCGCGATGTACGGCGATGCGGGCGCCTTCCTTCTTCAGTTCCTGGTAGGCCTGCTCGGCGGCGGCGATCTCGGCGCGTGCGGGCTTGGTGCGGACCGACATGTAGCCGGTGCATTTGCCGCGTTCCCAGATGGGCGTGACGTTGGCCTTGACCCAGTAGAAGTCGCCATTCTTGCAGCGGTTCTTGACCAGTCCGGTCCAGGGCAGGCCAGCCTTGAGGGTGCTCCACAGGTCGGCGAAGGCCAGTTCAGGCATGTCGGGATGGCGCACGATGTTCTGCGGCGCACCGATGAGCTCTTCTTCCGTGAAGCCGCTGATGTGGATGAAGGTCGGGTTGACGTAGGTGATGCGCCCCTTGGTGTCGGTCTTGGACACGATGGAGCAATGAGCATCGATTTCGCGCTCTTGTTGAGTGACCGGCAGGTTCAGGCGCATGTTCATTCCCCGAAAAATTGTTTGATGGAATCATTAAAGCACAAAATCATTGAAATCGCTAAAAAAATGATTCTTTATGGGAATAAACGATAAATTCGTTGCTCCGACCCCACTGTGTTGTCAAGGCGAAAAGTCTGTTGCAGATCGTCGTGTTGACATCCTTTGTCATTGATTTTTAAGGATAAATGCTAATTGGCGCGGCCTTGTTGAGGCGCCTTTCCCAAGCATTGGAAAGACCGTTCCTTGATTCTTAAAATGATTAAATTGATTTAATTGTTTATTCGCGCTCTAATGATGAGCATCAGAAGGGAATTCCGGGGTGAACTGGTCGCGACGCAAGCGGCGGTACAAGGGGGAAGATGTGAACAACAAAAGCAAGGTGGTGGTCCTGACCATCATCGCCACCATCGTGGCGGCCACGGTGCCGGTGATCGGCATGCTGTGGCTGTCGCGCCAGGCAGTGATCCAGTCCGAACATGAACGCCTGGCTCGCTATGCGGAAAGCGTGGTGGACCGCGCCGAGGCCACCTTCCAGAACAGCCAGCGCGCGCTGCGGTCGCTGTCGCCCTTGCTGCTCTTGCCCTGCTCGGATGAGCACATCGCACAGATGCGGCTGATCGCGGTCAATTCCGGTGCCATCGAGGAAATGGGCTATTACGAGTCCGGGCAGCTGAAATGCACTTCCTGGGACCGCCGTGCCCAGGCGCTGCGCCGACCACCGCCGGAACTGGCCTTTACCACCGAGGACGGCATCGGTGTGGCGCTGGCCGAAAACTCCTTCGTCACCGACGGGCCCAGCATGATGGCGCTCCAGTACGGTGCTCACGTGGCGCTGGTCCAGCGGCAACGATTCATCGACGTGGTGCTGGAAGATGGTGTGCACGTGGTGCTGGCACGCAATGGTTTCGGGCTGGTCGCGCAATACGGCATGCCGGTGTCGGCCGGCATGGCCGGCCGCGCGCTGCGCGGGCTGGGCACCCAGGATTTCGATGGTTTCTTCGTCTCGACTGTCAGCCGCGATGGCTGGACCGCCGCCGCCATCATCGATGGCCAGCAGGTGGTGGAGACCATGACCAGCGAACAACGCTGGTTCCTGCCGGTGGGCGTGCTGCTGGGCCTGGGCCTGGTCCTGCTGGTGCTGCGGGTGTCGCAGGCACGCCTGTCGCCGCTGGCCGATTTGCAGCTGGCGGTGCGCAAGAAGGAATTCGTCGTCTTCTACCAGCCCATCATCGAACTGGCCACCGGACGTTGCATCGGTGCCGAGGCGCTCATCCGCTGGCGCAGGCCGGACGGCAGCATCGTGCGGCCGGACCTGTTCGTGCCGCTGGCCGAGGAGAGCGGCCTGATCCTGCCCATGACCGACCTCGTGATCGCCGCCGTGGTGGATGAACTGGGCGACACCTTGCGCGCTGACCGTGCACTGCATGTGGCCGTGAACGTGGCGGCCCAGGATATCAAGACCGGGCGCATCATCGACGTGGTCAGCCAGACGCTGGCCGGTACCGACATCCGTACCGAACAGCTCTGGATGGAAGCCACCGAGCGCGGCTGCATGGACATCGCCTCGGCCCGCGTGACGCTGGCGCGGGCGCGCGAACTGGGACATTCGATGGCGCTCGATGACTTCGGGACCGGTTATTCCAACCTGCAGTACCTGCAGGGGCTGCCCATGGATGCGCTCAAGATCGACAAGTCCTTCGTCAGCACCATCGGTACGGGCGCGGCCACCAGTGCCGTGATCGATCACATCATCGCCATGGCCAAGAGCCTGAACCTGTTCATCGTCGCCGAAGGCGTGGAAACCCTGGAGCAGGCCGCCTACCTGAGCGAGCACGGGGTCAATTTCGCCCAGGGCTGGCTGTTCGCCAAGCCCTTGCCGGCAGATGAGTTCATTGATTTCTATCGGTCCACGCTGGCCGATTACGGCACCGGGCCGGAGATCATCCGTGTCCCCGAGCCCGGCCTGGCCTGACCTGGCTTCCCCGCCATTCTTGATGGCCTGATCCGCCCACCGCGGATCAGCGTTGGCCCGAGCCTGTGCCCTGCATGCGCAAGGCCAGCGCCAGCGCCTGGTCCATCCCCGCCATGTGCCGCACCAGCATGGCCGGGATCATGCCCATGACGATGTCGGCCAGGGGCGCATTGCCATCATCCAGATAGGGCCGCAGGCGATGCAGCAGGGCCAGCAGCTCGGCATGGTCGCGGCGATGGGCACGGATCTCGCCGTAGCCGATCTGGTCCATCATCTCTTCTTCTTCCCGGAATCCTGCTTCGATCTGCGCTACCAGGGCCGCATAGGCGCTGGCAAACCGCGTCGGCGGCACCACCGCCAGCGCGGCCACGCTCTCCAGGACTTCACGATGCTCGGCATCCATCGCAGCCAGCAGGGCCGGGATGCCTTGGGCCGGTCCCTTGCTGCCGGCGCAAGGGACGAGGGAAACGACACGTTCAGAAGTGGGAACCATGGCCAGCCTCCTGGGACAGGACGACCGCACGCGGGTCGGGGCGGAGACATCCGCATCGCCGGCCCAGGCGTGCCGGAGGGATGTTCAGTCCTGATTCTAGGAGCCTGGTCTCGAAATAATTTGAGGTAGCTCAAGCCAGTCGGGATTGGTCAGGCGCTGGAGCCAGCCAGGCTGGCAAAAAGCCCCACGGCACCGGGAGGGTGGCGTGGGGCTTGTCCTGCCGGCCGACAGGGTGTCGGCCGTGCGCTTGTAAAAAGCGCCGTTCCTGGCTCTGCAGTAGGTGCCGTCAGGGGGGCAGCACCTTGCGCAGCATTGCTGCCAGTTCAGGCGGTGAAAACTTGGCGACGTAACCATTGGCGCCTACCGAGCGCACATGGTCTTCGTTGGCCGCGCCGGTGAGTGAAGAGTGGATCACCACCGGCAATTGTTTGTAGAGGTCCGAGGCCTTGATCTTGCGGGTCAGGGTGAAGCCATCCATCTCCGGCATTTCCAGGTCGGTCAGCACCATGGCGACCTTGTCGGTGAGGGGCTTGTGTTCCTGTTCCGCTTCGCGGGCCAGTTCCTGCAATTTCTTCCAGGCTTGCAAGCCATCGGTGGCCATCACATAGGGCAGCTTGAGATCGTTCAGGCATTGCTCGATGAGGGCACGCGCCATGCGCGAGTCGTCGGCCGCCAGTACCACCGAGCCCGGCTTGATCTTGAGTTCGTTGTTGCCCGGCGCGGGCGGCTGCATCTGTTCCTTGACCGGCGAGACCATGTTGAGGATCTGCTCCACGTCCAGCACCTGCACTAGCCGGCCACCGTCCTGGGCCGAATCGAGACGGGCGATGCTGGTGACCACGTTGCCGGAGGCATTGGAGTCGGCCGGCAGGACCTGGCTCCAGTCCAGGCGCACGATTTCTTCCACCGACTCGACCGCGAAGGCTTGGGTATGCCGGGCGAACTCGGTGATGAGCAGGATGTTCAAGCCGTGGCCCGGCTTGCAGCCAGCCACCGCCGGCAGGTCCACCACCGACATCACCTGGCCGCGGATGTTGACCATGCCCAGCATCGGGGAGCGCATGCCGGCGGCGGCGGTGATGTCCATCATCGGGACGATCTCGCGGATCTTGAAGACGTTGATGCCATACAGTTCGCCGGGCTTGTCGGTGGTCCCTTCGGGGTTGCCGAGGCGGAACAGCAGCAGCTCGAACTTGTTGCTGGAGGTCAGGTTGGTCCGTTCGTCGATTTCTTTTTGGAAGGCGTCCATGGTGTCCTCAGGTCTTCAGAATTGTTCCCAGTCACCGTTGTCGGCGCTGTCGTGCTGGCTCTTGGCCGGTGCCGACGGGCGTGCTGCCGGGGCTGACGGGGCGATGGCCTTGGGGCGCGCTGCGCTCACTGCCGGGCGTGCCGGGGTGATGTTGCGCGGGGCAGCGGACATCATGGTCGGCTTGGCGCTCACCGTTGCCGGCACGTCGCTGGCATCGAGGCGGAACACGCCCACCGTCTGGCTCAGGCGCGCTGCCTGTTCCTGCAGGGCCTTGGCGGCAGCGGCAGCCTGTTCGACCAGGGCGGCATTCTGCTGGGTGTTTTCATCCATGTGCACGACCGCATTGTTGATCTGCTCGATGCCCTGGCTCTGCTCGGCACCGGCGGCGGTGATTTCGGCCACGATGTCGGAGACGCGCTTGACGCTGGCCACCACCTCGTCCATGGTCTGTCCGGCTTCGCCGACCAGCTTGGTGCCGGTATCCACCTTGCTCACCGAGTCGTCGATCAGGGCCTTGATTTCATGCGCTGCGGAGGCACTGCGCTGGGCCAGCGAACGCACTTCCGAGGCGACCACCGCGAAACCGCGTCCCTGCTCCCCGGCTCGGGCCGCTTCCACTGCGGCGTTCAGGGCCAGGATGTTGGTCTGGAAAGCGATCCCGTCGATGACGCCGATGATGTCGGCGATTTTGCGCGAAGATTCATTGATGGCATCCATGGTGTGAACAACCTTGCCCACTACCTGGCCGCCGGCCTGGGCCACCTCGGACGCGGTCACCGCCAACTGGTTGGCCTGGCGGGCATTGTCGGAGTTCTGGCGTACGGTGGAGGTCAGTTCCTCCATGGCCGAGGCGGTTTCTTCCAGGGCACCGGCCTGTTGTTCGGTACGGGAAGACAAGTCCATGTTGCCGGTGGCGATTTCGGCCGAGGCGGTGCTGATGGTGTCGGTACCGATGCGCACTTCCTGCACGATGGTGAGCAGGTTGTCGTTCATCTGCTTCAAGGCGCCCATCAGTTGGGCGGTTTCGTCGCGGCCCGTGTTTTCGGGAATGCGGGCGGTCAGGTCGCCTTCGGCCACCTGGCGGGCAATCGAGACGGCCTGGGTCAGCGGACGGGCCACCAGGCGGGCAATCCACCAGGACAGGGTCATGGCCAGCACGACGCAGGTGGCGATCAGGGCAAAGATGGCCATACGGGCCTGTTCGTAGACGGTGCTGGCCTGCTGTTCCGAGACGGCCGCGCCTTTGCTGTTGACCTCGCTCAGTTCATTGATCTGGTCCTGCAGCTTGCGGTAGACGGGGGTGGAGTCGGTCATCAGGACGGCGTAGGCAGCCTGCTTCTGGCCATCGATGAACAGTTTCTCCATGCGGTCATGGGCGGCCTTGTAGGCGGCGATGTTGCGCTGGATTTCCGGGTAAAGCTCCTTTTCGCGCGGCTCCGAGATCAGGCTGCCGTAATGCGCCACTTCCTTTTCCAGCACGGCCATCTGCTTGTTGCCACGCTCACGTGCAGCCTGCTCTTCCTTCTTGTCTTCAGTCAGCACTTGCTGCATGTCGAAACTGCGCGAGCGCGCCAGTGCCAGGCTGATCTTGGACAGGGTGTCGATGCTGGGCAGCCAGTTGCGCGCGATGTCGGTGGAACTCTGGTTGACCTGCGCCAATTGCGCAATGGAGAAACCGCCCAGCGCCACGATGAACATCAGCACGACGAGGAAGCCGGCATTGAGTTTGTGGGCGATCTTCAGATCGTAGAACCATTTCATGATGACACTCCTGATAAATGCGCCGTGTTGGAATATTCATGTGCGCTCAGGAACCATCATAAGACGGCTAAACAAATAAATCAAATAAAACGATTTAATCAGTTGTTTTATTTTCGTAAGGATTTTCCTGAATTCAACTCAGGTTTATCGATCTCAGGCTTTTTGCAGCCACTTTTCCACGGCATTCATCAGGCCGACCTGGGTGAAGGGCTTGCTGAGGTAGTCGTCCATGCCGGCATCGAGGCAGCGCTGGCGGTCGCCTTCGATGGCGCTGGCGGTCAGGGCGATGATGGGCGTGCGCGGGCGGCCATGGGCTTGCTCGAAGCTGCGGATCTCGCTGGTGGCCTGGTAGCCGTCCATGATGGGCATCATGCAATCCATGAGCACCAGGTCATAGTTGCCGTTGCGGATGGCCTCCAGCGCCAGCTGGCCGTTCTCCACCTCCTGCAGGATGCAGCCGCGCCGCGCCAGCAGGATGCGCAGCAACTGGCGGTTGATCTCGGTATCCTCGGCCACCAGGATGCGGGCGCCGGTCAGGGCAGAGGGGGCGGCCGTGGTGGTCGGCGTCAGTGGGGCGAGCGGGTTCACCTGGGCCGGCGATACCGGTGCAGCGGGGGCAGGGCTGGCGGCGGGTTGCGGGGCAGGTGAAGCATCATTCTTCATGGCCGCCTGCGGCGGCGCCTCGGGGCGATCGGTGGCCACGCCTTCCGGGCAAAGGATGTCGAAACTGAATTTGGTGGATTGTCCGGGCACGCTCTGGCAGGCGATCTTGCCGCCCATCAGTTCCACCAGGTTCTTGCTGATGGCCAGGCCCAGTCCGGTCCCGCCAAAGCGGCGCGAAATCGAGGTGTCGGCCTGGGTGAAGGGCTGGAACAGCTGGGCCAGGGCTTCCGGGGAAATGCCGATGCCGCTGTCGGCCACGGTAAAGAAGACCCGCCAGCGCGCAGGCGTGGATTCTTCCCGCTGTGCCGACATGCTCAGCCGCACGTAGCCGGCCTGGGTGAACTTGATGGCATTGCTCAGCAGGTTGCCCAGCACCTGCTTGAGCCGCGACGGGTCGCCCACCAGGCAGAGCGCGTCGTCGCAATCGATGCGCACATCCAGCTGCACCTCCTTGTTGTGGATCGAGGGCCGGTACAGCTCGGCAACTTCGCGCACCAGCCGCGCCGGATGGAAGGCCACGCCCTCCAGATCGAGCTTGCCGGATTCGATCTTGGAAAAATCAAGGATGTCGTTGATGATGCGCACCAGTCCGCCGGTGGCGCTGTGGATGCTGTCGGCATAGTGCTGCTGCTTGCTCGACAGGCCTGACTCCATCAGCAGTTCGGACAAGCCCAGGATGCCATTCATGGGCGTGCGCACTTCATGGCTGACCATCGCCAGGAAGCGCGACTTGGCCTGGTTGGCCTGGTCTGCTTCTTCCTTGAGATGCAAGGCCAGTTGCGCATCCTGCTCGCGTCGCTGGACCTGGCGCAGGGCCATGCCAAAACCGCCGATAAGGCCCACCAGGCTGATGGCGGCCACCAGCATCAAGGGATACATCGACTCCAGCCATTCGGTGAAATAGACCTTGTCGGTGACCCCGATCTCCAGGTACATCGGCGCATTGCGCACCGGCCGGTGGATACCCAGCCAGTGCGCCTGCATGAAGTAGTAGGGTTGCTTGGCGCTGGTGCCGGCCGGGCGCGGCAGGTGCAGGTCAGCCAGCGGCTTGATGTCGCGCCGCACCGTGGTGTCGTGCACCAGGGATGTGGTGATGAGGGGCTTCTCGTCTTCCCGCGCCAGCAGGATGGAAAAGGGCTTGTCCTTGGTCACGGCACTGAAGAACTCTTCAAAGAACGAGTTGGGCAGGGCCACCACCACGATGGCCAGCATGCGGCCCTGGCGGTCATTGATGCGGCGGGTGAGGTAGAAGGTCGGCACGCCGGCCGCGCGCGAATTGACGGTTTCGCTCAGGAAATCCTCGGTCGAGGCATTCTGGCTGTGATGGAAAAAATAGTCGCGGTCGGTCAGGTCCAGCGGCGGCGCCGGGAATACCCGCGACAGGCTGACGATGCGGCCCTGGGCATTGCTGATGCCGATGCCCGAGATGAAGGGCAGGCCGCGGATCTTTTCGCGCATGGTGCGGGAATACTCGGGCGTGCTGACGTGTTCGCGCAGCTGGGTGTCGTCGTTGACGTTGGCGGCTTCGATGTCGGACTGGATGCTGTCCAGCACCAGCCGGGCCGAGGAAATAGTCTGGGCGGTGCTCTCG
The DNA here is from genome assembly GCF_009668275.1 of Herbaspirillum sp. CAH-3. Taxonomy (NCBI): domain Bacteria; kingdom Pseudomonadati; phylum Pseudomonadota; class Betaproteobacteria; order Burkholderiales; family Oxalobacteraceae; genus Herbaspirillum; species Herbaspirillum sp. CAH-3. The sequence goes on from NZ_VSWE01000003.1 coordinate 193,642, forward strand.
GCGAGCACCGTGGAAAGCGTGGCGAGGTCGTTGCGCCAGTCGTTGAGGCTGGCACGGTACAGCAGGCTGCCGGAAATGATGACAGTGGCCGCCAGCAGCGCCAGCAGCAAGGCGCCCAGGGTAACGGCGGACTTGCGGATGCGCGGCGGGGCGGGAAGCGGGCCGGAGGCGGGCGTGGAGGGTGTCATGGACGGGCAGGCAGGGCAGGAAGTGCCCCCGCAGGTCAGGACTGGGGCTGCGAGCGCGCGCAGCGCCCGATCTCATCCAGCACCGGTGCAAAGCTGGCCTGCAGCTGCACCAGGTCCTCCGGACGCGGTGACTGTCCTTGACGGGCGGCCTGTTCGGTCTGCTGCAGCAGCGCCGTCAGCGGCTGCGCCTGGAACATGGCACTCATGCCTTTCAAGGCATGGCTCTCATGCCGGATGCGCTCGGCGTTGCCGGCCAGGGCCGCTTCTTGCAGGCGGGCGAAGATGGGCGGCGCGCTCTCCAGGAAAGTGCGCGCCAGCGACGCCACGGTGCCGGCGTCCCCGCCCACGGCATCGAGCAGCTGGCTCGGGTCGATATGGTGATAGTCGGTCAGTGGCTGGCCCGGTTGCACGGTATTCCCCTCTCTTCTTTGCGGCCGATTACTTCGGCTCTTGCAGCGGCAATGTGAAGCTGAACGTCGATCCTTGATGTTGTTTCGACTGTAACATGAGTTGGCCGCCCATGAGCGTCACGAGGCGCTGCGCAATGGTCAGTCCCAGGCCCGCGCCGTCCCTGGCGCGCTGTTCGCTGTCATCAGCCTGGGTGAACTTCTCGAAGATGGTATCGACTTGTCCGGCGGCAATGCCGATGCCGGTGTCCTTGATGCGGATGGCCAGCTGGTCGCTGCTGCGGTCGACTTCCACCAGTACGCGCCCGGTGTCGGTGTAGCGCACGGCGTTGCCGATCAGGTTTTCCAGCACGCGCAGTACCTTGCGCTGGTCGCATACGATGATCTGCGGAACATCGTCGCTGATGCGGCATTCCAGCTGCAGGCCCTTGGCTTGGGCGCCCTGGTAATGGCGGGCGATGGCCTGGCTGACCAGTTCGCGGATGTTCTCGGGTTCGCTGTGCACGGCCACGCGGCGGTCTTCCAGGGCGGTCACTTCGAGGATGGACTCGACCAGTCCCAAGAGGCGGTTGCCGCTGTCATGGATGGCGGTGGCGTATTGCGCCAGGGGCGACTCGCCCAGCTCTTCGCGCAGCGCATCCGAATAGCCCAGCACGCCGTTGAGCGGAGTTCGGAATTCGTGCGACATGTTGGACAGGAAGCGCGACTTGGCCTGGCTGGCCTGCATGGCTTCCTGGCGGCTCTTGACCAGCGAGCCGGCCATCCAGATCAGTGCGGCATTGAAGAGCAGCACGGCCAGGGTGATCAGCGAGGCCAGCGTCAGCGTCCGGTTGCGTTCGCGGTAGTAGGGGCCCAGGCGCTCTTCGATGTCGATGCCCACCGAGGCGTAGAGCGGATAGTCGCGCAGCTTGTGGAAGGCGTAGATGCGCTCGCGGCCATCGATGCGGCTGGCTGCCTCGATCACGCCATTGCCTTGTGCCAGCATGGCTGCGAGGACTTTGCTGCCGTTGACTTGCTCGCCCATGGAGTCCATGTCGCCGGTGCGCCGTACGCGGGCCACGCCGTCGCCACCGAGCAAGGTGATCACGCCGTGGTGGCCCACATCGATCTGGTGGTACAGGCTGGTGAAATACTGCGGATCGATGGACACCACGATCACGCCGCCAAAGCTGCCGTCAGGACGGTTGATGCGGCGCGTGAGCTGCAGCGACCATTTCTTGGACACGCGCCCCAGCACCGGCTTGCTGATGAAGAGCTTGTCCTCGCCGCCTTGCATGTGCACCTGCACGTGTTCGCGGTCGGCCAGGTTCATCGGGGTAAAGGGTTTGCTGGAGAGCACCACGTCACCCTTGGCGTCGACGATGGTGAAGAGGTTGTAGACATTGCGCGCCACCAGGCCGTTGGAGATTTCGGTGGCCAGGTCCAGTGACTGGCCGCGCTCGGCATAGCGATAGCGCAGGTAGAGTGCGGCCTGGTCGGCAGCCTCGACAGTGCGGTAGGCGTGTTCGAGGAACAGCCGCGACAGCGACTGGGCATCGCGGCGGGCATCCTGCAGGTGGTTCTCGCGGCTGGCGTTGAGTTCCTTGAACGCGCCCAGCCACAGGCCGCAGATCAGCAACAGCGAAAACAGGCCCAGGGCCAGGCGCAGGTCGATGCGCACGAACCGGAGGGAGAGAGGGGGGTGTTTCCGGTCATCCATGGCACTGCTGGCCTTTCCTGTGTGGGCCCTTAGCGGGTCTCGCGCTCCCTGCGGGCACAGCAGGCCCGCATGTAACCGCGCAATTCATCAAAATTGACCGGTTTGGGGAAAAACACCACCCCGGCCGGGATACCACCGCGCATGGTCATCTCTTCCTCGTCCAGGCTGCTGACGATGGCAATGCTCACATCCTGCAGCTCCGGATCGTGGAGGATGGTCTTGACCACTTCGTAGCCATCCATGCCTTCCATCACGATATCGGCCAGCACCACATCGGGTTTGCTGCGCGCGATCTCCAGCAGCGCCTTGTAACCGTTGTCGCAATACACCAGGTCCAGCGGCAAGCCCCAGGAACCCATTGCACCGGCATAAAGCTCGCGCTGCAGCCGGTTGTCTTCGATCACCAGGACTGCCGTGCGGCCGTTGCCAGGGCGTGGCGCCGCACTGCTGCGGCCATGTTCTGCGGCCTCGCCCGCCGACGACGAGCCGGGCGTGGACTTGTAGGCATGCACGGCCGCCAGCGGAATGCGGCGATGTCCACCCTTGGTCTTCCAGGCCTCGATGATGCCGGCCTCCACCAGTTGCTGGACGGAGGACACCGAGATACCCAGGATGTGCGCCGCTTCCTGCGTGGTGCACACCTCGGAGCTGGTTGTCTTTGCGGTTTTCATAAATTCATTATCGGTATTTTACCCAAATAAATCAAATTCATTATTTAGAATTTGAATTCGGTATAATCGGTTTTCGACGAAAAGCAACAGTGCTGCCTTCAGGCAAGACTTTCGCGGCCCATTATGCAGAGAATTTCGTGACTTCGTCAGATTTTGTGTATTTTGCCTGCTTTTACCGGATCCGGCAGCTTTATCGCGCCATGGGAGCGGCGCCCGGGAGCGTCACAGGGTATCCAGCTGGCTGCGCAGGTCGGCGGCGCGTTGTTGCAGGGCCTGGACATCCCCCGCCTGCATTTTCCTGATCTGCTGATAGGCCATGCCCATGCGCGGGTTGTTGCCGAAGGTGGACTGGTGGCGCAGGAAGAAGTCCCAGTACAGGGCGTTGAAGGGGCAGGCATCGCTGCTGGTCTTTTGCTTGGGATCGTAGGCGCAACCCTGGCAATAGTCGCTCATGCGGCCGATATAGGCGGCGCTGCTGACGTAGGGTTTGGTGGCGATGATGCCGCCATCGGCCCATTGGCTCATGCCCAGGGTATTGGGCAGTTCCACCCACTCGAAGGCATCGATGTAGATGCCCAGGTACCAGTGATGCAGTTCCTTGGGATCGAGTCCGGCCAGGAGCGCGAAATTGCCGATCACCATGAGGCGCTGGATGTGATGTGCATGCGCCGTCTCCAGTGACTGGCCGATGGCGTGGCGCAGGCAGTTCATGCGGGTCTGGCCAGTCCAGAACCAGGCCGGCAGCGGCAGGCGGTGCGCCAGGGCGTTGCGTTCCTCGTAGCCGGGCATCTGCGACCAGTAGATGCCGCGCACATATTCACGCCATCCGATGATCTGGCGAATGAAACCTTCCACCGCCGCCAGCGGCGCGCGGCCTTCCCGATAGGCCTCCTCCGCGCGGCGCACCACTTCCAGCGGATGCAGCATCTTCACATTGAGCGCGAAAGACAGCAGCGAGTGAAACAGGCGCTGGGCCTTGCTGCTCATGGCGTCTTCATAGTCGCCGAAATGCGGCAGGACAGTCGTGATGAAATGATCGAGATGCTGCAGGGCTTCGCTGCGGTCCAGCGGCCAGCGCAGCTGCGTGGCCTGGGGGTCGCCGAAGCTGCGTACGCCTTGTGCCTGCAGCATCTCCCACAGGGCGCCATGGTCGTGGGGCTGTCGCCAATCCCGGGGCTCGGGGGGATTCCCGGGCCAGCGTTTGCGATTGTCATGGTCGAAATTCCATTGGCCGCCTTCAGGCTTGCCATCGGCATCGAGCAGCAGCTCGAAGCGGCGCCGCATCTGCCGGTAGAAATGTTCCATCAGCCACTGCTTGCGGCCTTCGAAGAGGCGCGGCAGTTCGTTGCGGGCGGTGAGGAAGTGTTCACTGTCGACCACGGCGGTCGCGCCCTGGTGGGCGTGCGCCCAGGCCTCGCCCCACTGCCGCAGGGCCTGGTCGACGCGCCATTCATCGGGCGACTGCCATTGGATGCAGCCAGCCTGGTAGTGCGCGGCCAGGGCATCGAGATTGTCTACCAGCGACTGCCGGTTGCTGGGGTCGTCCAGCCGGATGTAGCGTACCCGGTGGCCCGACTCGCGCAAGTGCTCGCCGAAGGCACGCATGGCCGCGAAGATGGCCAGGATCTTCTGCGCATGGTGCAGCACGTAATCAGTTTCGGAACGCACTTCCATGAGCACGTAGACCACCCCGGGATCGGGCTGGTCGAACCAGGAATGCTGTGCGTTCAACTGGTCGCCCAGGATCAGGCGCAGGGTGGAAGCGGGAGTGGCTTGCGCGTCGGTCTTTTTCTTCATGATCTGCGAACGGAAAATTGCTCAGGCAGCGTGCTGGCGCCCATAGCGCCCCAGTGCCACGAAGGCCGCCAGTTTCAGCACACAGGGCAGGGCCGCGTAGACCAGCGGCAGGCTGCTGCTGGGCCCTTGCCCGGGCTGGTAATCCAGCGCCGACAGCAAGGGCAGGGCAATGCCCGCCAGTGCCAGCGCCAGCTTGCCCAGCATGGTCAGGATGCCGAAGGCCGCCCCCACCGAAGCGCGCTGCGTGACCACGCGTGCCAGCAGGACGGGGGGCAGCAGCAGGTCGGCACCCAGCGCGGCGCCGGTGGCCAGGCAGACGAGCAGGAAAGCCCAGCGGTCCCCCGGCCCCAGCAGGACCGCCCCGACGAAGCCGGCAATGGAGAGCATCATGGCCTGGCGCCAGCAGGCGATGGTGCCGACGCGGCGCGCCAGGGCGCTCCACAGCGGCAGCCCCAGCGCGGCCGCGCCGAAGTAAGCCGCCAGGAAGCCGCCGGCCAGCGCGCGTTCCTGGAGTTGATCCTCGATGAAGAACAGCGCCAGCGTGGCCGGAATGGCGGCCGACAGCGCATTGAGCAGATAGGGGGGCAGCAGCGAACGAAACGCCCGGTTGGCCCACAGTGCGCGCAGCGAAGCGCCCCAGCGCTCGCCCTGCGCCATCATTGGCGGGGCCGGCTGGCGCAGCAGCAACAGCAACGACAAAGCCAGCACCGCGCCAAAGAACAGGCAGTACCAGGTGATGCGCTGGTCGATCAATGCCGGATCGGCGGCCAGGATGCCGACCGGCACCACGCTGGCCAGGATCACCCCGGCCAGGCCCGCGCCTTCACGCCAGGGGACGGCGCGCAGGCCTTGCTCCGGCAGGCGCGAACCCCACGAGAGGTAGGCAATGCTCAGCATGCTGTGCGCGCCATAGGCCAGCACCAGCATCGCCACCAGCCATACCATGGCGGCCTGCGGCGAGGACGGCGGTTTCCAGAGGCAAATGAAGGCTGCTGCAAGCACCACGCCTGCGGCCGCCATCCAGCGCTTCTGCCGTTGCGCCGAGCGATCCAGCAAGTGACCAAACAGGGGATCCTGCAGCATGTCCAAGAGGCGCGCGGCGAACAGCACCCAGCCCAGCGGCGCCAGGGCCAGGCCCACATGGCTGGCGTAATACGCCGGGATCTGCACGAACAGCGGCAGCGCCGCCATGGCCAGGGGCGCGCCCAGCATGCCATAGGCGGCGTTGCTCCAGCCGGAGGCGGGCGCAGGCGAGGCTTGCGGCACTGCGCTCAAGGCGCCTCCCCGAGCAGGCGTCGGCGCAGGTTTTCATCGCGGCTGGGCTGGCCCAGCCAGATGTTGAAGAAGGAGCGAGCCAGTTCCGGATCGGCAATCTCGGCCAGCATCTTGTCGCGGTCATACAGGCGCATGCCGCGCTGTGGCAGGTAGACGCCGACCAGCTCGTCACCATCGGCCACGTCGACGAAGGCGCGGTTCAATTCGCTCTTCCAGCGCGCCAGGGTGGTGCCGGCGATGGGGGCCGGGCTCATGCGCTGGATCTCTTCGATGGAGGTGGAGGCCAGCTTGTCGCGGCTGATCTTGACCTTGTAGTCCAGCTGCAAGGCAAACGGCTGGCTTTCATCCAACGGTTTCTGCGGCGCCCACAGGGTGGCCTGGTAAATGCGGAAACCCAGCCAGGTCATGGTGCCGCTGCCCACCGTCTGCAACTGCGCCGGCAGGGCCTCGCGCCAAGGCTGGGCGGCCTGTGCGGCGCGGCCCGGCCAGAGCGCGAACAGGGCCAGCAGGAAGGCGCAGCACGCCAGGCGCAGCGGCTGGCAGTCAAGGGCACGGACGGTGGCGTTGGACATCGGATGTCTCCTCATGGGCAACAAGATGACTACCAGTATAAGATAAAAGCTACCAATTGGTATTTTATATTTACTGGTTGGTATGCATGGGCGGAACTGCATCGCCGGCGCTTCTCAGCGCGTCCATTTGCGCTCGTAGTCCATCTCCGCAAAATGCTGTACCAGGAAATCGACGAAGACCCGCACCTTGGCGGGCAGGTGCTTGCGGCCCTGGTAGGCGATGTTGATGGTCAGGCGCGGCAAGTCCCATTCATCCAGCACCGGTACCAGGCGGCCTGCCACCACGTCGTCATAGATGATGTAGTTGGGCTGGATCAGGATGCCCAGGCCCTCCAGCGCAGCGGCGCGGATGATCTGGCCATCGTTGGATTGCATCAGGGCGGCGATGTCGAGCTGTTGCTCGCGGCCATCGCGATGGGTGAAGCGCAACTGGTTGGGATTGTTGGAATGGCTGTAGACCAGCAGGTCATGGGTGGCCAGTTCTTCCAGCGAACGCGGCACGCCGCGCGCGGCCAGGTAGCCGGGCGAGGCCGCCAGGATGCGGCGGGTGGCGGCCAGCCGGCGTACGGCGATGTTGGAATCGGGCTCGAACTCGCGGGTACGGATGGCCACGTCGATGCCGCTGTCGAGCAGGTCGACGTAGCGATTGGCCGAGACCACGTCCAGCGTGATGTCCGGATAGAGGCGATGAAAGCGCGGCAGCAGCGGGCTGATGTGCTTCATGCAGAAAGACAGCGAGGACGTCACCCGGAGCAGCCCGCCGGGGGCGACGCTGTTGGCATTGACCAGGGCTTCGGCCTCCTTCATCTGCGTCAAGGCCGCCTTGCACTGGCGATAGAAGGCCTCGCCGGTCTGGCTCAGCCCCAGGCGGCGCGTACTGCGTTCCACCAGGCGCGCGCCCAGGCGTTCTTCCAGCGCGGCCAGGCTGCGGCTGGCGGCGGCGTTGGACATGCCCAGCACCTCGGCCGCGCGCGAGAGGCTGCCCAGCTCGGCGACCTGCACGAAGAGTTCGAATTGATTCCAGCGGTCCATGGGGCGGGCTTCCTGGCGAGGTGGACGGTCTGAAGTGGAAAACAGTTTTCCACTTTCGTCATATATCTGCGAAAAGATAAGACCTATATTACCGCTCAGCGGAAAAATCAGTCCAATCACAACAGCGACGAGGAGACCATGCTCAATCTCAATGAAGACACCATCACCCAAGCCGTGCTGGCGCGCCATGCCGGCATGCCCGACGAACGACTGCGCCAGATCATGACCAGCCTGGTGCAGCACCTGCACGCCTTCGCCCGCGAGGTGAAACTGACCGAGGAGGAGTGGTTCGAGGGGATCCGCTTCCTGACCGAGACCGGCCAGCTCTGCTCGGACAAGCGCCAGGAATTCATCCTCCTCTCCGACACCCTGGGTCTGTCGACCCTGGTGATGGCGCAGCAGAACCACAAGCCGGCCGGCTGCACCGAAGCCACCGTGTTCGGTCCCTTTCATGTGGAGAACTCGCCGGTCTATCCCCTGGGCGCGGATATTTCCAACGGCGCCAAGGGTCAGCCGTGCTTCGTCAGCGGCACCGTGCGCGGGCTGGATGGCCAGCCCATCGCCCATGCCAAAATGGAAGTGTGGCAAGCCGATGAGGATGGGTTCTACGACGTCCAGTATCCTGACCTGGACCAGCTGCAGGCGCGCGGCACGCTGCACACCGATGCGCAGGGGCGTTACCACTTCCGCAGCATCCTTGCCAATTCCTATCCGATCCCGCATGACGGGCCGGTGGGCAAGATGCTGGAGATCCTGGGCCGTCATCCGTGGCGGCCGGCGCACCTGCATTTCCGCATCCAGGCCGAGGGCCATGAAACGCTGATCACCCATGTCTTCCGCCGGGGCGACGAATACCTGGAGTCCGATGCCGTCTTCGGCGTACGCTCCACGCTCATTGCCGACTGGCCGCGCCACGAGGCCGGACCGGCGCCCGATGGCAGCCTGTGCGACCAGCCGTTCTACACATTGGACTATGATTTCATCCTCAATCCCCAGCGCACCTGACCCTGCCATGACCTTGCCCACGCATCGCTTCACCTATACCAGCGCTGCCGCCCGTGTGATCTTCGGGGCCGGCAGCTTGCAGCACCTCGTGCGCGAAACCGAGCTGCTGGGCGCGCGCCGCGCCCTCGTGCTATGCACACCCGGCCAGCGCGCCGAGGCCGAGCGCGTTGCGGCCCTGATCGGGGATCGTTGTGCCGGCGTGTTTGACCAGGCTGTCATGCACGTGCCCATCGAGACCGCGCGCCATGCCCGCGAAGTTGCACGCGAACTCGGTGCGGATTGCGCCATCGCCATCGGTGGCGGCTCCACCATGGGATTGGGCAAGGCCATCGCGCTGGAGTCCGAGCTGCCCATCCTGGCCATCCCGACCACCTATGCCGGCAGCGAGATGACGCCCATCTACGGCATCACCGAAGCCGGCCTCAAGAAGACCGGACGCGCAGCCCGCGTGCTGCCGCGCACGGTGATCTACGATCCCGAGCTGAGCGTGGGCTTGCCGTTGAAGCTGTCGGTGACCAGCGGCATCAATGCCATGGCCCATGCGGCCGAAGGCCTCTATGCACCGGACGCCAATCCCATCATGTCGCTGCTGGCAGAAGAGGGATTGCGTGCGTTGGCCGCGGGGTTGCCGCTGCTGGTCGTGCGCAGCGAGGACATCGCTGCCCGCAGCCAATGCCTGTATGGCGCCTGGCTGTGCGGCACGGTGCTGGGCAATGTCGGCATGTCGCTGCATCACAAGCTGTGCCACACCCTGGGCGGCAGCTACAACCTGCCGCATGCCGAAACACATACCGTGATCCTGCCGCACGCGCTGGCCTACAACGCGCCAGCTGCACCTGACGCCATGCAGCGCATCGCGCGGGCTTTAGGGGCCGACGATGCCGCGCAGGGCGTGCATGCATTGGCTGCCGGGCTGCAGGCCCCGCTGTCCTTGCGCGAGCTGGGCATGCCTTATGACGAGCTGGATCGCTGCACCGACATCGCCCTGCAGAATGCCTATGCCAATCCGCGCCCGCTGGAGCGGACGGCGCTGCGGGCCTTGCTGGAGAACGCCTGGCAGGGGCGTGCGCCCGGGTGACGTATAGTGTGGCGGTGCAAGCGTTACGTAGACGACGTTCAAACCATCAGGAGACCGCCATGCCACGAACCACCCGCAGGCCGATGCTGCATCCGGCCTTGTTGAGTCCTTTCCTCATCGCATTGCTGGCCGCTTGCAGCAGCGCACCCGATAAGCCTGCCAATGACCAGCCGGCGGGCACGCCACAAAGCTGCAGCCAGTTGCGCGAGATGACGCTCCCGGCTGCGGCCATCGGCTTGCCCACAGGCGGCGCGCGCGTGACTGCGACCGACACGGTGGCCGCCAGCGGCGAGGGGGCCAAGGCCATCGGTGCTTACTGCAAGGTGAACGGCGAGATCAGCCCGGTCGATCCCGCTGCACCGGCGATCCGTTTCCAGGTGGACCTGCCGGCGCAATGGAATGGCAAGGCGTTGATGTTCGGTGGTGGCGGCTATGACGGCACCATTCCGGATGTCGCCGCCAACGTCCCTGCCGGTGCGGCCACGCAGCCCGGTCCTCTGGGGCGCGGCTATGCCACCTTCGCCAGCGATTCCGGCCACCAGGCCAATGCCACCACGTCGCGCGATGGTTCGTTTGGCAGCAATGACGAAGCCTTGCGCAATTTCGCGGGCGATGCCTTGAAGAAGACGCGCGATGCGGGGCTGGCGATTGTCACCGCGCATTATGGGAAGCGCCCGGCGCGCGTGTATTTCGCCGGCGGCTCCACGGGCGGACGCGAAGCCCTGGCCATGGCCAGCCGGTGGCCCTCTGATGTGGATGGCGTGATTGCCCTGTATCCGGCCTGGAATGCCGTCGCGCTGAACCTGCAGTTCGGCCGCATGACGCAGGCCATGGCGCAGCCGGGAGCCTATCCCGATGCGGCCAAGCGCAAGCTCCTGTTCGATGCCGCCATGGCGGCGTGCGACCGCCTCGACGGCGTGGCCGATGGCGTTATCAGCAACGTCGATGCCTGCAACGCGCGTTTCGATCCGGCCACGGCGTCGGTGAACGGCAAGCCCTTGCGTTGCGAGGGCGGAGCAGAAGGCGGTGACGGCTGCTTGTCGGACGCGCAGATTGCCACCTTCAAGGTCTTCAGCACGCCGCTGGAGTTGCCTTATCCACTGGCCAGCGGCGAGACGCGCTATCCGGGTTTCAACACCTGGGGCACGGATTGGGGCACGGGTACGGGCAGCCCTTTCCAGGCCATCATCCAGACATTGGGACTGGGCACCGAGCAGCCCGCCAATCCGATGCCGGGCGTGAGCACCAAGGGCAGTCCGCCGTATCACAGCACCTTCTGGGACCAGTGGGTGCGCTACTTCGTTACGCGCGATGTGAACTTCAATCCGCTGGCGCTGGATCCGCTGCGGCCCGGTCAATACCAGGCGCGGGTGGTGGCATTGAACGGCTTGCAGGATGTGAACCAGACGGATCTCTCGGCCTTCCGCAACAAGGGCGGCAAGATCCTGATCGCGCATGGTACGGCCGATGCGCTGGTCAGCACGCAGGCTACGCGGCAGTATCTGGGGCGCTTGCAGAAAGCGATGGGACAAGAGCAGCTTGAAGGCTTCGTGCGCTACTACGAAATCCCCGGCTATGGGCATGTGTTCGGTACGGCTTTCAATGCGTCCTGGGATTCCCTGACGGCGCTGGAGCAATGGGTGGAGCAGGGGAAGGCACCGGTGGATCAGATCGTGGTGGATACCACCGTGGTACCGGGCCGCAGCCGGCCGTTGTGCCGGTATCCGGCTTGGCCGCAGTATCGCGGGAGCGGGTCGGTCAATGAGGCGGGGAGTTTCGTTTGTGTGGTGCGGTGATCAAGACGAGGCCTGACAGATCGTACGCCGGACGAGAGGCACGCCTTCGTACATCGGTTCAGGCAATCGCCAGCATCTGCTCCCTGCGTGCCGTGATCTTGCGAATCTTGCGCTCCAGCGTATCTGCGTTGAAGGGCTTGACGATATAGCCGTCCGCTCCACACTCTGCAGCATGGAGGATGTTGTCCTTATGGGTCTCAGCAGTAACCATGATCACCGGGAGATGCGCCAGGTCAGGGTTGCTGCGGATCTTCTTGAGCAGCCCGATCCCATCCAGGAGCGGCATGTTCCAATCGGTCAAAACGAAGTTGATGGAACTGGCCCCAGATTCCAGGATCTTCCACGCCGTGCTGCCGTCATCTGCCTCCGTTTGGCGAGAATAGCCAATGTCTTTGAGCAGTGCGCTGACAATGCGACGCATCGGAGCGAAATCATCAACGATCAGGAAGTGGAGGTCTGCGGTGGCCATATGCCGTCCTTTCTTGCGAGTCTCGCGGTGGGGTCGCATGGAACTGCGACCATGCGATGAAGATTAGCAAGTGGGCCTGTTGTGAAAAATCATACGTTGGTATCAGACCTCTTTTTTTGTGACATGCCGGATTGCAATCGGCAACGCGCAATTGTCCTGATCAAACCGCGCAAGTGATTGCATGCGCGCGCCCAAAGCAACTGCTGTTGCCACGATGGGAAATCCTGAAAAACAGGAACCATTCAAACCAAAGCCCTGCTTGGTTCATACCTTGGTGTTACAGAAAAGTCCAAGTCTGTCGGTGATAATCTGGCGCTTGAAGTGCATCAACATCTCGACTGTGCTTTTAATGCGTATGCCGTCAATGAATGCGCACTCAGCAATCGGGGCGGTCACTGGATTGAGAAGTCACGCGTTCGCTTGGAGGGGTAATGGATTCGCACGCATTGGCAAGATGGGCTGCAACGACGTCGGCAACGTTGGTGCTGATCAAGATCGTGGAGCGGTGGCGAGCGCTACGCCAGATCGATGCTAGCGTGGCCTTGTCCTCGACATCAAAGCTGGGAAACAAAGTGTATCTGCACAATGTGACTGATCGTCCGATCATCATTACGCATTGGAGGATCTACATGGCATCGGGTCTGCGACACCAGCGCGACGTTAAAGAGATTGACCGAGCCGAATCGGGGGCGCACCGCATAACGATTGCGCCTCTTTCGTCGCACGTTCTTTTTTTTTCGATGAGAATCATTTCAACGGAAGCGCCGAGTTCCTTGACGGACGGCGGCTCTACATCGAAATTTGTATTGCGGGCAAGTGGACCAGAACGTTAAGCCTGCTTCCCTGCAAGGATCCGCTGCTCGATTTCTTCTCCCGCAAATTGCACAGGGGAAGAAAATAGCATGCGCCAGACATGTCTCTGGCCTCTCTTGCCCCGCAGTGAATCGGGATTCCATCAAAATAAAAGAGCGGAGAGTGCGGGCTCATCCTTAGGTATAACTAGACGATCGCTGGACGGCTCTGAGACACTCTCTCCCTGACGCGAATGCTGCTGCAAGCCCTATGCTTGGTACGACTCAACTGGCCAGCGATATTCAGGAAACGGCATGAACCATTTCATCTCATTTTTTTAAAGTTGTTGGATGCAATGATTCCGTAAATTTCGCCAGCGTTCAAATGATGCATGACGCATTGTCAGCGGCCAGGCGAAGGGCGGCAGCATCATGTGCCATCGGCACCCATGTCTCCTGTGTGTTATCCGAAGTATGTCTCCCGCCAGCACTTCCCTCTGGCGTTCACCGCACATGGGGCTATCCCGTGTGCGGATTTTTTTATTCCAATGAGCATCAGGAACCGATGCAATCCCGGAAGTCTGAACCTGGGGCATTCTGGTCGCGCTGGCAAAGATATTGCAACTCACCACCGCAGCATGGGGATGAGGTGATGAGGATTATTTTTCCATCACGCCGGGATGCGAGGATAGCTGTTCTGTCAGCAATTCGATGAAGGCCTTGACCTTTACCGAGCCACGCCGGTTAGCTGGATAGATGACGTAGATCCCTACGTCCATCGGGCCAGGATTTGCTTCGTAATTGTCCAACATGGAAACCAGTCGTCCGGCACGCAAATCTTCTCCAACCAGCCATCGAGCCAGCATAGCCACGCCTCTTCCGGAGATGGCCGCCTGACGGATCATCTCCGCGTTGTTTGCGAAAAAATTTCCTTGGACGTCAACCTCTTCTATATCTGCACTGTCATCCTCGTGGTGGCGGAAGCGCCATCCCCTGCGCGGCCCATCGTAACTGAACTGCAAGCAGCTGTGCGCCAGCAGGTCAGAGGGCCGCTCTGCCGGGCTGTGCGTGCGCAGATAATCGGGACTGGCACAGATGACCCGGGCATGCGCGGCCAGCCTGCGAGCGATCATATTGGGCTGGTCGCCCAGCACGCCGATTCGTACCGCTACATCGATAGACTCGTCAATCATGTTGCTCATCCCGTCGCTCAACTGTAAATCAAGTTGCAGATGAGGATAGCGACGATGTAGCTCGCGGCAGATGGGTGCCAGATAGAGCGTACTGAAGGTCACCGGAGCCGTGACTTTCAAAACGCCATGTGGCTCCTGCTCCAGATTGGCAGCTTGCGCATCAGCGCTCTCCAGCTGCTGCAGAACAGCGACCACCCGTTCATAGAATTCGCGGCCACCTTCGGTGAGCGTAACGCTGCGTGTGCTTCGGTGGAGCAGCTTTACACCGAGCCTTTCTTCCAATGCATCCACCAGCCTCAACACGGAAGAGGGAGCGAGGTCCATCTGGCGGGCGGCAGCGGAAAAACCCGCGGTGTCGGCCACTGCCACGAATGCTTGCATTTCGGAAAATTTGTTCATGAGCACCTTTGCGTTCTACGCAAGAGCCTTCGTCAATTTCCAGATATTATCAGCGCCGAGCTGGAAAGTTAGAGTGTGCGCTCATTACACCCAAAGGGGGCTCACCATGAACGCATTACTCCGGCCAGTCAACATTGGCTCACTTTGCCTGTCCAACCGAATCGCCATGGCACCAGTCACACGCGCCCGTGTCGGTTCCGATGGCGTGCCTACGGCGCTGACCGCGCAATACTACCGGCAGCGTGCTTCGGCCGGACTCATCATCACCGAAGCGACCAATGTGTCCCCGATGTCGTCCGCCTTTGAGAATGCGCCAGGTCTCTACCATTCAGACCAGGCGGCCGGCTGGCGTGAGGTCGCCAGCGCTGTCCATGAGGCGGGAGGAAAGCTCTTTGTTCAGTTGTGGCATAGCGGTCGTGTGAGCTCCTACTCCCTGCTTGACGGAGCTGCACCTCTCTCACCCTCCGGGATCAACGAAGACCTCGGTCTTTTGCAGGTCTATGGCGCTCTGCGCAATGGTTACTACACGCGTATCGCAGCTTCCCCATCACGCGCCATGGACGTCCAGGAGATCTACCAGGCGATAGAAGAATTTCGTACCGCCGCACGCAACGCGGTATTGGCCGGGATCGACGGTGTGGAGATCCATGCGGCAAATGGATATCTTCCACAGCAGTTCCTCTCTTCCCATGTCAATCGGAGGGGAGATGAATTCGGCGGCAGCCTGGAGAACCGGGCACGCTTCCTCCGGTTGGTCATCGAAGCTGTACTGGAAGAATTATCAGCACAGCAGATTGGTGTGCGCCTCTCTCCCTTCGCCCTGTATAACAATGCCATTGATGGTGACACGCATCGCACGTACACCTATGTGGCGCAGATGCTCAATGAATATGGGGTCGGCTATGTGCATGCTGCAGATACCAATGCATGGGGCGGAATCAAGGACATGCCGCAGATTCTGGACATTGTGCGTCCGAATTTCCACGGCATGCTCGTTGCAAATGGCGGCTTGACTTTCGAAGACGCCGAAAAATTGATTGCTTCGGGAAGAGCAGACGTCGTGGCTTTCGGTCGCCAGTACATCGCCAATCCGGATCTTGTGATGCGTGTTGCGCAGGGAGGTCCGTTCAACGAACCCGATCCATCTACGTTCTATGGCGGGGACCATGTCGGCTACACCGATTACCCCAGCCTGAGCTGACTGTACGCAGGGCCATCACGAGTGGCATTCCTGCGCAGGCATCCCGCATCGTCTTCTCAACTCTTGCCGGAGCGTGGCCTTATGAATCGCAACCCCAGATTGCGCCTACCCAACTTGTCTATCACCCCTCGTCAAGTCCATGGCACTCAGTTTGATCAGCGAGGACAGTTCAGCTCCTTACCCCGCACTTTGCGAATGCGGCGCTTGCTCAAGAAGGAAGCGCGCAATATGCGTATCGGGCGATCGTTGCTGATGCAGCGCGGGCCTGTCAATCCTCCCGATGCGATGCATGACGGACGCAGTGAGACGTTGGCATGTCTGCAGCGCGCTCTGGACAACGCGGGGCAGGGAATACCCCATCTGGCTCTGGCCCATGTAGAGGATTGTCGGGACTACCTGCGAGCTCTGATCCCGACACTGCAAAAAGTGGAGCTTCGAGATACCAGCCAGAGCATCGAATCCCTCAACATGATTCTTGCCCAGGCACTGCACGACGCAGGCACTCTTATCGAGGCGAGTCTCTCCGCTGAATGGAAGTTGTTGGACCGCTACCGGAATTATGCGGAGCACATTTTCAATTACACCCCCAATGGATTGCTGGTCATGGATGACCAGTTCCGCATCCGGACTATCAATCCTGTGATGCGTCGGATTCTCGACCTGTCTCCGGATGAATCTGTGGACGGTTTGGCGTTATCGACGCTATTGAAGGTACCTGCTCTGCATGCCGCTGCCAAGGAGGTGCTTGCCAGCGGCGTACCGCACCAGGGGATCAATATGATGGATGAGGACGGGCGCAGATATTGTGAGCAATACCAGCTCGGCCTTTCGCGCTTCAATGATCGTGACGAGTCGCTACTGCTGCTGGTGGCGCATGATATTGCGCGTGTACTGGAAGCTAAAGCTGCGCTGTCAGACAGCGAAGAGCGTTTCAGGCTCTCTTTTCATCAGGCTGCGGTCGGACTGGTGCATTTTGACGCCAGCGGGCGCATTTTGCGCAGTAACCGAAAACTTCAACAAGTACTGGGTTACGACGCAGCCGAGATGCAGGCCTTGTATTTATGCGATTTGGCCGACCCGGAGGAAGAGTGTGATTACGACCAGATGACGCAACGTATCCTCAACGGAGAGATCCAGGACTACGTGAGCGAGAAACGCTATGTCCGCAAGGATGGCGAGTCGATCTGGGGACAGGTGACGGTCTCATCAATGCGCGAGAGTAGCGGTGAGATTCATTTCATCGCAGCTATCGAGGATATAACCGAACGCAAGGCGACGGAATACCGCATGCGTCATCTGGCCAGTCATGACCACCTGACCGGGCTGCCCAATCGCAGCCTCATGATGGACCGGCTGGCCATGGCGATTGAGCAGTCGCGGCAGGCGTACCCATCCAGGCAAACGTTGGCGGTCCTGTTTGTCGACCTGGATCGCTTCAAGAACATCAACGACAGTCTCGGCCACGATGTGGGTGACCAGGTGATCATCGAAATCGGACGACGCTTGCTGGCATGTGTTCGTCCTGGTGATACCGTGGCGCGTCTCGGTGGCGATGAGTTCGTCGTGGTTCTGGTCAATGCTGGTCAGCAGCACCATATTGCTCTCGTTGCCGACCGCATACTCAAGGCCATCTGCGCCCCCATGCTGCTCAACGGCCACGAACTGTTCCTCGGTGGAAGTATCGGTATCAGCCTGTATGACCGGGATGGTACCGATAGCGCCACCTTGCTCAAGAATGCCGACACCGCGATGTACCAGGCGAAGCAAAGCGGGAAAGGGCGCTATACCTTCTACGTCAACGAAATGAGCAAGGACGCCCTTCAGTTCCTGCGTATGGATGCCGCGTTGCGACGCGCGATGGAGCGTAAAGAGTTTCACCTGGTGTATCAGCCACAAGTGAGTATTGCTGACGGCCGCATTATCGGTTTTGAGGCCCTGTTGCGCTGGCAACCTCCGGGCGAGGCGGTGATTCCGCCGGACCAATTCATCGGTTTGGCCGAAGAGACCGGATTGATCGTCCAGATCGGAGAATGGGTGCTTCAGACCGCATGCCATCAACTGGTGGCATGGCAACGCGCTGGCCTTTGTCCGGACGACATAAAGATGTCGGTCAATCTCTCTGCCACCCAGTTTCGCCAGGCCGATATGGTGGATACGGTGCGCCGGGTGCTTTCTGCAAGCAAGTGCCCAGCACGTTGCCTGGTTTTGGAGATCACCGAGAGTGTGATCATGGATTCGCCAGAGTCAACTGTAGAGATTCTCAATGCACTGAGTTCGTTCGGCCTCCAGCTGGCAATAGATGACTTTGGCACTGGCTATTCAAGCCTGAGTTACCTGAAACGCTTTCCGATACATACGCTGAAAATCGATCGAAGCTTCATTCGTGATATCTCGATCGATGGCAACGATGCAGAGATCGTCAAGGCAGTCATCGCGTTGGCGCATGCAATGAATCGCAACATTGTTGCTGAAGGCGTTGAGGATAGCGTGCAGCTTGATTTTCTCCGTCATCACGGATGCGACCAGGCGCAGGGTTTCTATTTTGGCCAAGGCATCGTTCATGAAGAGGCAGCAGCAGTCCTATCTCGTCAGCAGCTGCTTTTCCCCGCTATCCGTGCTGCGTGACAGGCGGGAACTATCATCTCATCTCAAAAAAAGGAAATCGTATGGTCAGGCTAAGCTTTCAGAAAAAACTCTGGCTTCCTTTGCTTGCCAGCCTTTGCTGCCTGTGTGCCGTGTCTTTGCTTCACATCATGGAGGCGCGGCAGCAGCGTTACGAAGAGCGGCAAACAGATTTGACCAATCTGGATAGAGCCGCCTTGAAGATCGTTGAGGGCTTTGCTGATGAAGCCGCAAAAGGCAATCTCAGTACTGAAGAGGCGCAGCGGCAGGCCAAGGCCGTACTCAAGAATATTCGCTATGGAAAAGACGGTTACATCGCAATTCTCGGAATGAATGCGACAGCGATCCAAAATCCAGGCCGGCCCGAGAACGATGGCAAGGACATGAGCGGTTTCAAGGACCCAGCGGGCTTCCCCGTGTTCTTGGAAATTGCCCGGTTAGCCGCTTCTCCTGAAGGAGAAGGGTTCATGCGGTATCTTTGGCTGCGTCCCGGGACAGATTTGCCCTCGGCCAAACTGGCGCGCATCGTCAGCTACAAGCCTTGGGGTTGGGCGCTGGTGGCGGGAGTATACGTGGATGACATCGAGGAGGCTTTCTACGCTTCGCTGGCGAGGAGTGCAGGGGGGCTTGCGCTTGTGAGTCTGTTGCTCTCGATGATTGTCGCGCTGGTCAATCGCAGTCTGATCCGCACCTTGGGCGGCAGTCCCGAATATGCCGTGTCGGTCGCGATGCGAATTGCTGAGCAAGATCTGAGTCAGCCAGTAAAGTTGCGCAAGGGGGACAGCAGCAGCCTGATCGCATCGATGGCCGTGATGCAGGACCGGCTGGCGCGGATGATTGCCTCTATCCGAGGCAGTGCCGAGGCCATTGCGGCCGCCTCAACGCAGATTGCCAGCGGGAACCTGGATTTGTCGGCCCGCACTGAAAGTCAGGCAGGTTCCCTTGAGGAAACAGCTGCTTCCATGGAGCAGCTGACCCAGACGGTAGCTTCCAACACCCAGCATGCGCTTGACGCCAACCAGTTGGCATTATCGACTTCAGATCTCGCACGACGAGGCGGGATGGCCATGCAGAAGGTGAGCCAGACGATGGAAATGATCAGCGCTAGCGCCGGACGGATTGAAGCCATCATTTCTTCCATCGATGGTATCGCGTTCCAGACAAATATCCTTGCGCTAAATGCTGCGGTAGAGGCAGCCCGTGCCGGCGAACAAGGCCGGGGCTTCGCGGTGGTTGCATCGGAAGTGCGTGTGTTGGCGCAACGAAGCGCCGCAGCTGCCAAGGAAATCAAGGGGCTCATCGACGCCTCTTCAGCCAGCATCGCTATGGGAGCCAGTATCGTGAAGGAAGCCGACGGCACAATCAGCGATGTCGTGCACAGCGTGAGCGAAGTGGTTTCGATGATTGCGGCCATTTCCGCTTCTTCGACTGAACAGCGCACTGGTATTGGTCACATCAACGTAGCGATCTCGGAGATGGATAGCGTTACCCAGCAGAATGCTGCGCTGGTGGAAGAGGCTGCAGCCTCTGCCGCCAGTCTGCGAGATCTGGCTGCGGTATTGTCCCAACTGGTCAGCCAATTTCAGCTCGGTGCGAGGGATCTCGTTGATCCCACAATATCGCTACGGCCGGTAGAAGCATCCTCTCCATCAAACGGGACTCCCCCCGTATTTGTTCCACCGCGACATCTGAAGCTGGTGCGCGCATAGAAGGCGGGGCTACGAAAGTACCGGAAGCGTTCTGGAAAGATGCTGTTCCAACACAGCAATGAAGGCTTGTACTTTGAGAGCAGCTTCGCGATTGGGGGGATATACCGCATACAAACCAACGTCCATGGGGCCGGGATTGGCTTCGTAGTCTGGAAGGATCCTCATCAGCCGGCCTGCAAGGACATCTTCCATGACTAGCCAGACGGGTAATAGTGCTACGCCATAACCACCCAGACAGGCCTGGCGTAGCATCTCGGAATTGTTGACCGTCAATGAGCCACGTACGTCAACAGCCTGAACAGATCCATCCGGGTTGCCCAAGGGACGGAATCGCCATTGGTGCGCTTGGCCGCCATAGGAAAAGATGAGGCAATCATGCCTGGCAAGATCGGCTGGTGCCAAGGGTGTGCCAAATTCATCGAAGTAGTCGGGGCTGCCGCAGATGATCCTCTCGTGCCTGGCAAGCCAGCGTGTAGTCAGGCCGGGGTGCGGGACGGGCTTGCCGATCCGAATGGCAACGTCCACCGAGTCTTCTGCCAGGTCGCTGATTCCGTCATTGAGGTCGAGATGTACTTTGAGCTTGGGATACGTCTGCTGCAATTCACAAAGGGCCGGGCCCAGATAAATGGTGCTGAAGGTTACCGGTGCAGAGATCGTCAGTCGTCCCTGCGGTACGCCTTCTTGTGAGGCGAAATTCTCCGCCTCTTCGATCTGTTCCAGAATGAGCAGTACGCTGTCGTAATAAAAACGTCCGCTGTCAGTCAGTGTCACGGTACGGGTGGATCGATTGAGCAGTCTGACGCCGACACGTCTTTCCAACGCATCGACAAGACGTACCACTGATGAGGGCGCGATGCCGAGATTGCGGGCGGCTGCGGAAAAGCCGCCAGTACTGGCAACAACTGAAAATGCCTTGAGCTCAGAAAACCTGTCCATGCCGCGTCATATCCTTTGAAACCAGCATCAATGATCAGTGAGGGGCAGACGCTCCTCCAGCAGGAGGCACCCCGTCCGCTGGAAGGCATTGTACCGGTGTAATGTGAAAGGAAAAGACTTGCTCCGGCAGCGGCAGCAGCATGCGGTGTGCGGTTGATGTACTTTCTGGCCAGACGCGTAGTGTGTTCTGGCTGTGCAGGTTGGGAGCGTTGCGTCAACGTCCCGATATGGTCAGGACCGTAGCAAATAAGGCGACGAAGATACCGTTTGTTTTGTCTAGGCCTGGTGGAACATCAGCAACTTCCCGGTCCTCATTCCCTGCATTAGCAATTGTTTTCCGAACGAAACCTGGCGCGGCTCCCAACTTGCCAGCGCGGCATCAATATCGGTTGTGTTGGCCTGCAAGGCATCAGCCAGGCTTAAGGCATTGGCGGCGGCTTTCAAGGTGCTTGCCGCTGTATGCGGGCGTGGAATCGAAGCGGCATCGCCAAGGATCAACACTCGTCCGTTCACCATCTTGTCGACAGCCAAATCGCGCACGGCCTGTACAAATGGTGCATCAGTTGCGCGGACAATCTCTTGAAATTGGGGCGGCAAGAGCGACCCTGCTTCTTTATGCAAGTAGTCTCGCCAGCGCGCGGCAAGTCGACCTTCCGGAACCGAATAAGCGCGCTGTCGTCCGTCACGGTCCAGCATCACCTGTTCAAGCAGGGTGGCACTGGCGACTCGGTACCAGACCCAGTTGTAGAGACGTTCTTCGGGCCATATGCTGTTGCCGGCCCCAGGTACCAGATAACCCAGGATGTGTGATCCCACATTGTTCGCGAATCCGAAATTGCCGTGTAATTCGGAGCGCATCGAATTTGTCATTGCTGATTCTGGCAGGAGGCCGCGCCAAGCCAAATAGCCGGCATAACCGGGTAGCTGCGATGGCCAGATTTGCGAACGGACCTGTGAGTTTCCGCCGTCTGCGCCGACTAACAGGTCGCCACTGGCTTCACTGCCGTCCTCAAAGTAGGCCGTCACATGGCGCAGTCCATCGTCCTGTTCCACGTGGGTGAGGGTTTTATCCTGGTGGTAATGCTTCATGTCGAAAGCCGACTTGAGAGCACCGTATATCAGGGGCCAGGAGGTCTGGATTTGCGGTGCATATCGTCTTGATCGGATGTTCCCGCCCCTATCGAGCACCACGCGGTCCATCGAAGGGACACCCCAGGTCTTTCGATGCTTGTTGATCCCGATGCGCCTGAAGACCTCCAGTACCTCAGGCTGCAGGACGATACCACCGCCGCGGCTGTCGAAATCACCTGTAGAACGCTCATATATATCAACTTTCCAGCCTATCTGACGCAACAGTGTGCCGACGAATAGTCCGCTTAGCGAGCCGCCAATGATGATGGCTCGAGGTTGGTGTCCCGAGGATTCCGGGTTGACAGGAGAGTGGTGGGCCATGATGAGTCGCCATTATTTTGCTGACCTCAATATGCCGCAGATGTGCTGAAGAGAGAACCTCGTCAGGGCAGAAAAGGCTTTTGCTCGGGTTGCAAAGACCTGCTGCATGCCGTTGCATACAAGCGCAGCGGCATGTGCCTTGACCTCAATGGATGCCGATAGACGAAAAAAATCCCCAAGCGTTTGAATTCTTGGGGATTTTAGACTCCACTGGCACTAGCTGGACTGATGTTTGGTGGAGCCGGCGGGAATTGAACCCGCGTCCAGAAGCACTCTACAGACAGTTCTACATGCGTAGTGCAGTCAATTGGTTTTAATCCTGGCGACGCGGACGCACACGCTTCGACAGGACGAGTTACCTTGGATTTAATGACGTATGAAGTAACCCCATACGCCACGATTCCCTGTAAATGACTCTACCGCTGTTGCCAGCACACCCCAGGGAAGAAGTGCTGTAGAGCTAGAAGTTTCTTAGGTTTCTAGGTGCGATTTACGCTGCGAGAGCGTAAGATTCGTCGTTTGCATTTAAGCAGTTCCGGATGGATTAACGAGGTAACCAGTCCTCGGCATGCCCTGTTCCGCTTTGCAACCCCTGTCGAAACCAAGTCGGCCCCGTGGTGTTGAAGCTTCGCAAATCCCGCTGGGCGCGTGAACTTGCGTATTACGCTTGCCTCTTTCCGAGTCTCTTCCAGAGGCGCCCGCTTGTTCGGCGGGAGGTGAATTATAACCTACTCCCTACTGTATGGGCAGCGCACGGCTTTTCAAGCCCCGCACTGCCCCCTGGCGCATGGCCTCTCACTGGATGGTCAGTTCCACCCGCGCCTTGGGTTCCTTCTCGGGAATGCCCGCGCCGTCCAGCTTGGGGGCGATGAGGAAGATGCGCGCCGGATCGATCACGCTCTGTTCCTGCAAATAATTTCGCACCTGGTCGGCCCGGCGCTGGGCCAGGTTGCGCAAGTCATCCTTGGTCACCTCGGTGTGCTCCAGGATCATCTTTTCCATCTCGGCTTCGGGCATGCTCTTGGTCAAGCCGATCATGTTGCGCGGTTTGTCGAACTTGGCGTCCTTGTAGACGCGCTCCAGGTACTTGCTCCTTTCGGCCGCGCTCACACGGACCGGGCCGGCCGGCTGGCCTTCCTTGGCGATCAGGTCGGCACGCTTGAGGCTGCGCATGGCGCGCTCCAGCGCTTCGCGGCGCAGGCCCTGGTCGTCAACCTGGGGATCGACGCGGCCGGTGATGTCGAGCTTGATGCCCGGGCGCTCATGCAGCGCGTAACCCAGCGCATCGAGCTTCTTGCGGACCTCATCGGTGACTTCCGATGAACCCGGCGAGAACTCGATGTAGCGCAGCTCGCCAATGTGCTCGTCCGGCCGGAACATCGACCCGATCAGCGCGAAGGGCGAGGTGACGGCCTTGACGATCAGGTTCACGAACACCCGCACGATGATGCCGCCGACCGAAAACTCCGGATCCGACAGCGAGCCCGAAATCGGCAGGTTCAGGTTGATGTTGCCATCGCGGTCCTTCAGCAGCGACACCGCCAGCATCACCGGCAGGTTGGTGGCATCGGGGCTGTCCACGCGTTCGCCGAAGCTCAGCTGTTCGATGCGCAGATCGTTCTGGGCCACCAGCTTGTCGTTCTCGATCTTGTATTGCACATCCATCGACAGTTTGCCCTTGGTGATCGGATAACCGGCGTACTTGGCGGAGTAGGGCGTCAGGCGCGGCAGCTGCACACCGTTGGCGCTGGCCTTGAGATCCAGGTACATGGGCTTGAAGAGCGGGTTGAGCGAGCCCGAGATCTGCAGCGGCGCGTCGTTGTCGATCTTGCCGCTGATGTTGACCGGCGCCGGTTGCGGCTTCTCCGAGGAGATCTGGCCGATGCTGCCGGACAGTCCCGTCATGTTGGCCGTGTAGTTGGGTTTGACGAAGTTGTCGGTGTAGTTGATGTTGCCGCCTTCCAGCACTACCTGGCCGACGCGCACGATGGGCGCATCGGCGGGGGCGGCAGCGGGCGTGACCGGGGCGGCGGAGACGGTCTTGCGGGAGCTTCCCGTGCTGGCAGGCTTGGCGTCCTTCTTGCCGTCATCGGTGATCGAACCCTGTTCTTGTGCATCGCTCACCACGATGTCCTGCAGGTTCAGGCGGCCCTTGTCGGAAAGGATGGCGCGGGCGTAGAAGTTGGACAGCGTCACCTTCTCCAGCGCCACCTGCGGACGTCCGCCCAGCTTGGCCTGGATGCCGGCCAGGTCCAGCGTGCGCCAGCGCAGGAAATCGGTGGCGGTCTGCTTGTCCTGCATGCGCAGGTTGGTGATGGCGGCGTTGCCCTTGTAGTCCAGCGCCAGCTTGCGATCGTCCAGCGGGGGTGTCAGCTCCAGCTTGCCCTTGGCGCTGGCCAGGCCGCTGCTGATGGTGACATTGAGCACATCGGTGAAATAGTGCTGGAAGGGCGTGATGGGCAAATCCTTCACATCCAGATCCAACGCCACGCTCCTGAAATGCGCTGCAGCCTGCCCAGCCAGATCGGCGCTGCCATTCTTGTCGAAGCGCGCTTGCAGCTTGAAGGGGATGGCCTGGTCCAGCGTATCGGTGAGCGTGGGGGCCTGCAGCGAGAGCGATTCCAGCGCCAGCGGCTGTGCACCCTTGCCCGGGGGCGTCAAGCGCAGGTCGGCCAGTTGTACCTTGCTGTCGTCGAGCTTGAGATGGCCGTCGCGCAGTTGCAGCGTGGTCTGGCCGGAGAGCTTGCCGGCCACGCCGCTGATGGGGGCGCGTGACAGGTAATTCTGGTAGCCGGCCAGGTCAATGTTCTCCAGCGTGATCTTGCCCGCCACGCCGGTTTTGAGCGGCTGGAGCTGGCCATCGAAGGTCAGCTTGCCGTGGCCGTTTTCCAGCGCGGAGAGGGTCAGGTGTGCGGGTTTGGCGTCCGCGGCGGTAGAGAGCTGGGTGGCGTTGATGTCGATCTTGCTCAGCTTGATGGCCTGGGCAGGCGTCGCAATGGCTTCGTCGCGCCAGTTCACTTCGCCGCCGCGCACGGTCAGTTGTTGCAGCACGATGGAGCTGGCCGGCTGGGGAGCACTGGCGGCAGGAGCCGCTGCTTCCTTCTTTGCGTTACGGGCGCTGGTCTTGTCTGCCGCAGAACTGCCACCGGCCAGGGCGCGCTGCCAGTTGATCTCGCCGCGTGCATTCATGCTGGCCCAGACTTGCGGCTGCTCCAGCGTGAGCTGGGTCAGTTCGCCGCTGGCGGCCAGTACGTCGAATTGCTTCACCTGCAGCGCCACCGACTTGGCCTTGAGCAGCGGTGCGCGGGCCTTGTCCTGCAGGGCGAGGTCATCCAGGCGCACATCGCCTGCCAGGGTGACGGTGGGCTTGTCGTCCTTGCGCGTGAAACCCAGGTCCAGTTTGGTGCTCAGCTTGGCACCCTGGACCAGCACCGGCAATTCGGCAGGGATGAAGGGCAGGTAGCCGACCAGGTCGAGCTGGTCGATATCGATGGCGAAGGCCGATTCCTGTGTGGAGGCGAACGGCTTGCTGCGGCCCTTGAGGTGCAAGGGTGTGCCGTTGATGGTGGCCGACAGCTGCGGCTGCACGAAGCTGTCGATGTTGCCGGGCAGGTTGGAGATGAAGGGCAGGCCCACTTGCAGCGCGGCGATGTCGATGTTCTTGCCGCTGACCTTGTCCTCGAAGCGGATCTGGCCATCCTGCAGTTGCACGTTGGCCAGCGAGAAGCGCGCCTGGCCTTCGCTCTTGGGCTGCGCGGCCAAGCGCTCCAGGATGTCGGAGAAGTTGTAATGGCCGCTGCCCTCGGCATCCACCCGCACCACGTGCAGTTGCGGCGTGCTCAGCTTGACCTCGTCCAGTACCGGCGCCAGGCGCACCAGCGAAGCGGCCGAGAGGTCAGCCAGCAAGCCCTTGGCGCTGAAGAAGGGCCGCGTGCCATCGGCTTCATAGAGCGTGATGTCGGCGGCGCGCAGGGCCAGCTTGAAAGGGTTGAAGGCGATCTCGCCGATCTCCAGCTTGCGGCCGGTCTGGGCCTGGGTCTGGTCGACGGCGATCTTGCGCACCAGCGCGGGCAGGGCGGCCCAGCTCAACGCCGCCAGGACCAGCAGGACGGCCAGCGTCCAGCCGGCCCAGCGCAGCGGGCGTCTCATCCGTTGCCAGGCGATGTGCTGGGTGAGAGAGGCTCGGTCCGGCTTGCTCATGAGGGTTTCCCTTGTCGGTGCCGGTCCGTCCTGGCGCGATGCCTGCCCAGGTGGCCGGTTCTGGTTGTGATGGTGTGTGGTGCTGCGGCGTGCGCCGGGTTGTCGCCATTCTAATGCGAGGCGACATGGCACTGCTAGGAGGGAAATGGCGCGTCCAAGTTTCCTTGAACGCGCCAGCAAAGCCGGGGAAGCGGATCAGTCCAGCAGGTTCAGGATGTCCAGCGGGGCATGCAGCAACGCATCGGCCTGCCACGCAGCTGGTTCGGTGTGGCCGCAATAGCCCCAGGCGGCGGCAATGGTCGGCATGTTGGCGGCGCGGCCGGCCTGGATGTCGCGCAGGTCGTCGCCGACGTACCAGCAATCCTCGGGTGGCAGTCCCAGGCGCTTGGCAGCTTCCAGCAGCGGCGCGGGATGCGGCTTGGGATGCGGGGTGGTGTCGCCGGAGACGATGCAGCCGGCATGGCCCAGGCCGATCTGCGGGGCCAGCACGTCGGTGAAGCGTGCCGCCTTGTTGGTGACGATGCCCCAGGCGATGCCGCGCGCTTCCAGCTGCGCCAGCAGTGCCGGGATGCCGTCGAAGAGGCTGCTGTGGGTGGTCATGTTGGCCTGGTAGCGGTCCAGGAAAAGTACGCGCAAGTCTTCATATTCCGCATCGCCCGGATGGATGCCCAGCGCCGCACCGATGAGCCCGCGGGCACCGGCCGAGGCGACCGGACGCAAACTTTCATAGGGGGCATTTTCCAGTCCCCGTTGCTGGCGCAGATAGTTGGCGGCGGCAGCCAGGTCGGGAGCAGTATCGGCGAGCGTGCCGTCAAGGTCGAACAGGATCGCGCGGGGAGGGCGGAGTGGCATGGGCGTGAGGATGGCAGGAAGAAAAGCGCCGCAGCGCAGGGCTGCGGCGAGGGGATCATACAGGCGAGCGGTGGGCGAGTCGGCTCAACCCAGCTTGGTGCAGGCGACCAGGTAGTTCACGCTGGTGTCGTCGTTGAGCGAATAGATCTTGGTCAGCGGGTTGTAGCCCATGCCCTTGAAGCCGTCGATCTGCAGGCCGGCTTCGCGCGTGTAGTGCGCCAGCTCGGCCGGGGTGATGAACTTGGCGTAGTCATGCGTGCCCTTGGGCAGCAGGCGCAGTACGTATTCGGCACCGATGATGGCCATGACGTAAGACTTCATGTTGCGGTTCAGCGTCGAGAAGAACAGCTTGCCGCCCGGCTTGGCCAGGTTGGCTGCAGCGCGCACGATGGCGGCCGGATCGGGGACGTGTTCCAGCATCTCCATGCAGGTCACCACGTCGTACTGGCCGGCCTCGCGTGCGGCCATGTCTTCGGCGGCGATCTTTTCATAGCGCACCTGCACGCCGGATTCCATGCTGTGCAGGTCGGCCACCTTGAGGGCCTTGTCGGAGAGGTCGATGCCGGTGACGTCGGCACCTTTCTTGGCCATCGACTCGGCCAGGATGCCGCCACCGCAGCCGATGTCGATCACTTTCTTGCCGGCCAGCGGGGCGCGGGCGTTGATCCACTCCAGGCGCAGCGGGTTGATTTCATGCAGGGGACGGAATTCGGAACCCGGGTCCCACCAGCGATGGGCCAGTTCACTGAATTTCTGGATCTCTTGGGGATCGGCGTTCATGGTCGCATTGGTCGTATTCATGGGCCTAATGATAGCCCAATCCGACGCGGCGGGTAGCCTGCGCCAGGTCAAGATGCGCCGCAATGACGGGGCAAGTGCCTGCCAAAGCGTGCATGACCAGCAAATGAAACAGGAATAAAAAAACCCCGCCGAAGCGGGGTTTTCATTAGAGCCTTGTAGCGGCAATCGATTACTTGCGGGTACCCACAACTTCGATTTCCACGCGACGGTTCTTGGCGCGGCCAGCAGCGGTCTTGTTGTCGGCGACCGGTTGCGACTTGCCCTTGCCTTCGGTGTAGACGCGGTTGGCTTCAACGCCCTTCGAGACCAGGTAGGCCTTGACGGACTCAGCACGGCGAACCGACAGCTTCTGGTTGTAGGCGACGGAGCCGATCGAGTCGGTGTGGCCGACGGCGATGATGACTTCCAGGTTGATCGCCTTCAGGTTGCCAACCAGTTCATCCAGCTTGGCCTTGCCAGCCGGCTTCAGGGTTGCCTTGTCGAAATCGAAGAAGGCGTCAGCAGCGTAGGTGACTTTTTCCGAGGTCGGAGCAGCAGCCGGAGCGGGCTTCGGAGCAGGAGCAGCAGCGGCAACCGGAGCCGGTGCGGGCGGTTCTTCGCACGGACCGTTCACGTAAGCGGTTTGCCAGCACAGACCGTAACCGCTGCGGGTCACGACGTCACGGCCATCTTGCAGGTACAGGCTGCCCGGACGAACCTTGATGTCCTTGGTTTCCTGAGCGGTGGCAGACAGTGCGATGGCTGCGGACGCAGCAGCGAAGACGAGTTTTGCTAATTTGTTCATGTTTCTCCTCTCGGGTGAGATATCCGCAGATAAACTGCGCTACAAGATTACGACATCAAAAAAATGAATAATATCATGTGTTCAGGTCGTCACAGGCCCTTGTTCCATGGGGCTAGTAATGAACTTAGCCGCCATTCTGCCACACGGATTGACCTTCAGCGATGCTTGCCAATTGGTCCAGACAACGTTTTTGGGACTGTGTTGTTTCTTCGCAACGCGATATTTTTGGCCCGTTTTTGTTCCTTTAAGGCTGAAAAAAGCCGGATTTTTTAAAGAAAATCCTTATTTTTCATACAGTTCGCGCATTTTCACTCGGGCAAGTAGTTGCCATTTTCTCCCTGGCATCGTGCCTCCCGGCACGTGGGGTTTCTCCCGATGGCGTGCACCGGGAAAGTGAGTTTCGGAAAATTTTCCCCAAATTGGCCATTTGACAGCACAACCGCCGTGGAAAAACATTCGATGCCGGGTGGCAATGCTGGCCGCAGAATTCGAGCGCTCTAATATATATAGCTAGCAGGTCCCCCCGTTTGGTCGCTCTCAGGCGCTGGGAGGAGCTTTGCGGCGCATGCGGTGATGCTGCCCGCCGGACCGGGTGTCATCGCGAAGCATGCCGTTGCCGGGGCGATGAGGGCCTTTGACGGGCTTTTGACCCTCCTGGCGTGCTAGAATGCACTGTTCTGATCAGTCCAAGGGCCACGCCCGCCCGGCACGATTTTCTGGCCGGGAAACATCTTTCGACTCTCCAATGGATCAATTCGCTAAAGAAACCATCCCCATTTCCCTCGAAGAAGAGATGCGCAAGAGTTACCTCGATTACGCCATGAGCGTGATCGTGGGTCGGGCACTGCCGGATGTGCGCGATGGCTTGAAGCCGGTGCACCGCCGCGTGCTGTATGCGATGCACGAGATGAACAACGTCTGGAACCGCCCGTTCGTGAAGTGCGCGCGCGTGGTCGGTGAAGTCATGGGTAAATACCACCCCCACGGCGACGCCTCCATTTATGACACCCTGGTGCGCATGGCCCAGGACTTCTCGCTGCGCTACACCCTGGTCGACGGCCAGGGCAACTTCGGTTCCATCGACGGCGACGGTGCGGCCGCGATGCGTTACACCGAGTGCCGCCTGGACAAGATTTCCAACGAATTGCTGGCCGACATCGAAAAGGAAACCGTCGATTTCGTGCCCAACTACGACGGCAAGGAAAAGGAACCCTCGGTCCTGCCGACGCGTATCCCCAACCTGCTGGTCAACGGCTCTTCCGGCATCGCCGTGGGCATGGCCACCAACATCCCGCCGCACAACATCACCGAAGTGATCAACGGCGCGCTGCACCTGCTGGCCAACGAACATTGCACCATCGATGAACTCATCGAGCTGGTGCCGGCCCCGGACTTCCCGACCGGCGGCATCATCTATGGCGTCTCGGGCGTGCGCGATGGTTACCGCACCGGCCGTGGCCGCGTGGTCATGCGCGCCAAGACCCACTTCGAAGAGTATGGCCGCGAAGGCCGCATCGCCATCATCGTCGATGAGCTGCCCTACCAGGTCAACAAGAAAGCGCTGCTCGAACGCATCGCCGAGCTGGTACGCGACAAGAAGCTCGAAGGCATCTCCGACCTGCGCGACGAGTCCGACAAGTCGGGCATGCGCGTGGTCATCGAATTGAAGCGCGGCGAAGTGCCCGAAGTGGTGCTCAACAACCTCTACAAGCAGACCCAGCTGCAAGACACCTTCGGCATGAACATGGTGGCGCTGGTCGACGGCCAGCCGCGCCTGTTGAACCTGAAGCAGTTGCTGGAATGCTTCCTGTCGCACCGTCGCGAAGTGGTCACCCGCCGCACCGTGTTCGAACTGCGCAAGGCGCGCGAACGCGGCCACGTGCTCGAAGGCCTGGCCGTGGCACTGGCCAACATCGATGACTTCATCGCCATCATCCGCGCCGCACCGACCCCGCCGATCGCCAAGGCCGAGCTGATGAACCGCGCCTGGGATTCGTCCATGGTGCGCGAGATGCTGGCCCGCGCCGGCGAAGCCAACGAAGGCGGCATCGAAGCCTTCCGTCCGGAAAGCCTGCCAGCGCATTACGGCATCCAGTCCGATGGCCTGTACAAGCTCTCCGACGAACAGGCCCAGGAAATCCTGCAGATGCGTCTGCAACGCCTGACCGGCCTGGAGCAGGACAAGATCGTCAATGAATACAAGGACGTGATGGCGCAGATCGCCGACCTGCTGGATATCCTCTCCAAGCCGGCCCGCGTGACCGCCATCATCACCGACGAACTCAACGCCGCCCGCAACGACTACGGCATCGGCGCCAAGGACGAGCGCCGCTCCACCATCGAGCACAACGCCACCGACCTGGCTACCGAAGACCTGATCACTCCGCAGGACATGGTGGTGACGCTGTCGCACACCGGCTACATGAAGTCGCAGCCGGTTTCTGAATACCGCGCGCAAAAGCGCGGCGGTCGAGGCAAGCAGGCCATGGCCACCAAGGATGACGACTGGATCGACCAGCTCTTCATCGCCAATACGCACGACTACATCCTGTGCTTCTCCAACCGTGGCCGCCTGTACTGGCTGAAGGTCTGGGAAGTCCCGCAGGGTTCGCGCAATTCGCGCGGCAAGCCCATCGTCAACATGTTCCCGCTGCAGGATGGCGAGAAGATCACGGTGATCCTGCCGGTGTCGGGTGCCAACCGCAGCTTCCCGGATGACCGCTACGTCTTCATGGCCACCAGCCTGGGCACGGTCAAGAAGACCCCGCTGTCTGACTTCTCCAATCCGCGCAAGGCCGGCATCATTGCCGTCGACCTGGATGAAGGCGACTTCCTGATCGGTGCCGCCCTGACCGATGGCGCGCATGACGTGATGTTGTTCTCCGACGGCGGCAAGGCCGTGCGCTTCGATGAAAACGACGTCCGTCCGATGGGCCGTACCGCCCGTGGCGTGCGCGGCATGAACCTGGAAGAGACCCAGCAAGTCATCGCCCTGCTGGTGGCCGAGAACGAACAGCAGTCCGTGCTCACCGCCACCGAAAACGGCTTCGGCAAGCGTACCCCGATCACCGAGTACACCCGTCACGGCCGTGGCACCAAGGGCATGATCGCCATCCAGACCAGCGAGCGCAACGGCAAGGTCGTGGCCGCCACGCTGGTCGATTCCAGCGATGAGATCATGCTCATCACCACCGGCGGCGTGCTGATCCGCACCCGCGTCTCGGAGATCCGCGAGATGGGCCGCGCGACCCAGGGCGTGACCCTGATTGCAGTGGAAGACGGCACCAAGCTGTCGGGCCTGCAGCGTGTGGTCGAGTCCGATGTGGAAGATGTGATCGAAGGCGAAGGCCCAGAGGCTGCCGGCGGCGAAACACCCGCCGCAGGCGAGTAAAGCAAGTCCAGGGCGGCGGGCCGCGTGCCTGCCGCCTTTTTTGATGGCGAACGCAGACATGGTTTATAACTTTTCCGCCGGTCCGGCGGTATTGCCCAAGGAAGTGCTGCAACAGGCAGCCGACGAGATGCTGGACTGGCATGGCAGTGGCATGTCGGTCATGGAGATGAGCCATCGCGGCAAGGAGTACATGTCCATCATCGAAGCCGCGCTGGCAGATGTGCGCGCGCTGATGAACATTCCTTCCAACTACAAGGTGCTGTTCCTGCAGGGCGGGGCCATCGCCGAGAACGCCATCATCCCGATGAACCTGGCGGCGCTGCGTTCGCCGGCGGGCAAGCATGAGGCCGGTGTGGCCGACTACATCAACACCGGTTCCTGGTCGACCAAGTCGATCAAGGAAGCAGGGCGCTACTGCACCGTGAACGTGGCGGCCTCGTCGGCCGACCGCAAGTTCTCCAGCATCCCGGCACGTGCCGACTGGAAGCTCTCGCGCGATGCCGCCTACGTGCACATCTGCAGCAACGAGACCATCGACGGCGTCGAATACCAGTACACGCCGGAAGTTGCGGCTGACACCGACGGCGCACCGCTGGTGGCCGACATGTCCTCGCATATCCTTTCGCGCGAGGTGGATGTCTCGAAATATGGCGTCATCTATGGTGGTGCCCAGAAGAACATCGGCCCGGCGGGCGTGACCATCGTCATCGTGCGTGAAGACCTGCTGGGTCACGCGCTGCCGTTCTGTCCCTCGGCTTTCGACTGGAAGATCGTGGCCGACAACGATTCCATGTACAACACCCCGCCGACATACGCGATCTACATCGCCGGCCTGGTGTTCCAGTGGCTCAAGCGCCAGGGTGGCGTGGCCGCGCTGGAAGCGCGCAACATCGCCAAGGCCGAATTGCTTTACGGCTACCTGGACAGCACCGATTTCTACAGCAACCGGATCGCAGCGGACTGCCGTTCCCGCATGAACGTGCCGTTCTTCCTGCGTGACGATGCGCTCAATGATACTTTCCTGGCCGGCGCCAAAGAGCGCGGCCTGCTGCAGCTGAAAGGCCACAAGTCGGTCGGCGGCATGCGTGCATCGATCTACAACGCGATGCCGATCGAGGGCGTACAGGCTCTCGTCGATTACCTGAAAGACTTCGAACAGCAGCACGGCTGAGGCCGCATCTGGCCGGGCGCAGCGCCCGCGCAGTGCAGGCCGTGGCCGTGCGCCAAGCCAACGCCATGCCCGGTGCGCCGCCGGCCGCTCGTAGCGCCCGCGCGCCGTGCAACACCTGAAAGAGCAAGATGAGTGACGACAAGTTGCTGCCCCTGCGCCAGAAGATCGATGCCATCGATGCGCAGATCCTCGACCTGCTGAACCAGCGCGCCCGCGTCGCGCAGGAAGTGGGCCACGTCAAGGCCGAGACCAATGCCCCGGTGTTTCGTCCCGAGCGCGAAGCGCAGGTCCTGCGCCGCGCCGCCGATCGCAATCCCGGCCCCTTGCTGGGCACTGATATCCAGACCATCTTCCGCGAAGTGATGTCGGCCTGCCGCGCGCTGGAAAAGCGTGTGGTGGTGGCCTACCTCGGCCCGGAAGGTACCTTCAGCGAACAGGCCGTGTACCAGCAGTTCGGCCATGCCATCGAAGGCTTGCCCTGCGTGTCCATCGATGAAGTGTTCCGCGATGCCGAAGCCGGCACTGCCGATTTCGGCGTGGTACCCATCGAGAATTCCTCCGAAGGCGTGATCAACCGCACCCTCGACCTGCTGCTGCAGACCACGCTGACCATCAGCGGCGAAGTGGCGATCCCCGTGCATCACAGCCTGATGACCGCCAGCGGCAAGATGGAAGGCATCACCCGCATCTGCGCGCATTCGCAGGCCCTCGCCCAGTGCAATGCGTGGCTCAACCAGAACTATCCTTCCATCGAACGCCAGGCGGTGGCCTCCAACGCCGAGGCCGCGCGCATGGCAGGTGAAGATAATGGCGTTGCCGCCATTGCCGGTGAAATCGCGGGCCAGAAGTACAACCTGCAGACGGTCAACGCCCACATCCAGGACGATCCGCACAACCGTACCCGCTTTGCCGTGATCGGCCGGCTGCGCACGGCACCATCGGGGCGCGACCAGACTTCCATCGTGCTGTCTGTGCCCAACAAGGCCGGTGCGGTCTACAACCTGCTGGCGCCGCTGGCGCGGCATGGCGTGTCGATGACGCGCTTCGAATCGCGCCCGGCCCGCATGGGCGCGTGGGAATATTATTTCTACGTCGACCTCGAAGGCCACGAGCAGGATGAGAGGGTGGCCAAGGCGCTCGAAGAGCTGCGCCAGAACGCCGCCTTCTTCAAGCTGCTGGGCTCCTATCCGCTGGGCCTGTGAGCGCCTGCCGTCCCGCCATTCTTCAAGGCTGAGTTCAACGTGTTCAAGAAAGTCGTCATCTTCGGTGTGGGCCTGATCGGCGGCTCGTTCGCCCTGGCGCTGCGCCGCGCCGGCCAGGCCGCGCACATCGTCGGCGTGGGCCGCTCGCTGGCCAGCCTGGAGCGTGCGCGCGCGCTGGGCATCATCGATGCCATCGCCACCGATGCGGCTGCCGCCGTCGCCGGCGCCGACCTGATCCTGGTGGCCGCGCCGGTGGCGCAGACCGAAGCCATCCTCGCTTCCATCAAGCCGCACCTGGAGGCCCGCGCCATCGTCACCGACGCCGGCAGTACCAAGAGCGATGTGGTGGCGGCCGCCCGCAAGGCACTGGGGGAGCGCATTGCGCAGTTCGTTCCGGCGCATCCGATTGCGGGCCGTGAAAAACATGGTCCGGAAGCTGCGCTGGCCGAACTGTATGAAGGCAAGAAGGTGGTCATCACCGCCTTGCCCGAGAACAGCGAGACCGATGTCGAGACCGTGGCCGCTGCCTGGCGGGCCTGCGGCGCGATCATCCATCGCCTCTCGCCGCAGGAACATGATGCGGTCTTTGCTTCGGTAAGCCACCTGCCGCACGTGCTGGCCTTTGCGCTGGTGGACGACATTGCCGCCAAGCCGCATGCCGAGACCTTGTTCCAGTATGCCGCCAGCGGCTTCCGCGATTTCACCCGTATCGCCGCCTCCTCGCCCGAGATGTGGCGTGACATCACGCTGGCCAACCGTGATGCCTTGCTCACCGAGGTCGATGCCTATCTGGTGCAGTTGCAGGGCATTCGCGCGATGATCGCCGACAGCGACGGCGCGGGCCTCGAAAAGATCTACGCCAGCGCCCAGCATGCCCGCCAGCAATGGGCGGCAGCCATCGAAGCGGCCGAGCGCAAGGCCAACTGAACATTCTTTCCCGGTCATATCGTCAAGCCGCCTGGGCGGCCCGAACTCACCACCGAATCATCCACAGAAAAGCAAGCCAGATGAAACAGCCTTCCTACCCCCGCCATATCGACCTGAACCCGGTCCCGCACGTGCAAGGCACCGTCAAGCTGCCGGGCTCCAAGAGCATCTCCAACCGCATCCTGCTGCTGGCGGCGCTCTCGGGCGGTACCACCCGCATCTTTGACCTGCTGGCTTCCGACGATACCCTGGTCATGCTCATGGCCCTGCAGACCCTGGGCGTGAAGTGGGAGCAGATCGAAGGCACCCAGGATTACATCGTC
This sequence comes from Herbaspirillum sp. CAH-3, assembly GCF_009668275.1. Taxonomy (NCBI): domain Bacteria; kingdom Pseudomonadati; phylum Pseudomonadota; class Betaproteobacteria; order Burkholderiales; family Oxalobacteraceae; genus Herbaspirillum; species Herbaspirillum sp. CAH-3. Next base: position 229,585 of record NZ_VSWE01000003.1, read on the forward strand.
CATGGCGTCAACGGCGTGCTGCCGGTGCACCAGGCTGACCTCTTCATGGGCAATGCCGGCACCGCTATCCGTCCGCTCACCGCAGCCCTGGCCGTGCTGGGGGGCGACTACACGCTGCATGGCGTGCCGCGCATGCACGAGCGTCCGATCGGCGACCTGGTGGATGCCTTGAATGCCGTGGGCATGCGCATCGAGTACACCGGCAATCCCGGCTACCCGCCGCTGCATATCCGCCGTGGCCAGCTGACCTCGGCGCGCATGAAGGTGCGCGGCAATGTCTCCAGCCAGTTCCTGACGGCCTTGCTGATGGCCGCTCCCCTGATGGCGCGCGAGGAGGCCATGCAGATCGAGGTGGTCGGTGAACTCATCTCCAAGCCCTACATCGAGATCACCCTGAACCTGATGCGCCGCTTCGGCGTCGAGGTGGAACGTGACGGCTGGCAACAGTTCACCGTCAAGCCGGGCCAGCATTACCGCAGCCCCGGCAGCATCCACGTCGAGGGCGATGCGTCCTCGGCCTCCTACTTCCTCGCCGCCGGTGCCATCACGGGCGGCCCGATCCGGGTCGAGGGCGTGGGCCGCGACAGCATCCAGGGTGACGTGCGCTTCGTCGAAGCGCTGGAGCAGATGGGCGCCACCATCACCATGGGCGAAAACTGGATCGAGGCCTCCTCCAATGGTCCGCTCAAGGCCATCGATGCCGACTTCAACCATATCCCGGATGCCGCCATGACCATCGCCGTGGCGGCGCTCTACGCCGACGGCCCCAGCACCCTGCGCAACATTGCCAGCTGGCGCGTCAAGGAAACCGACCGCCTCGCGGCCATGGCGACCGAATTGCGCAAGCTGGGCGCGCAGGTGGAGGAGGGTGCCGACTACCTGACGGTGACGCCCCCGGCCGAAATCGGTACGGCCGCCATCGACACCTATGACGATCACCGCATGGCCATGTGCTTCTCGCTGGCGGCGCTTGATGGTGCATTGCGGCGAGGCAACCGTATCCGCATCAACGACCCCAAGTGCGTGGCCAAGACCTTCCCCGACTATTTCGACGTCTTCAAAAAGATTGCCGAACAAACCTTGATCTGATAAACCCTGTATTTGATGCAATTACGCTAAATTATTCACAGATAAAGGGATCAGGCCATGGAAAAAGCAAAGATACCGGTCATCACCATCGATGGCCCGACCGCCTCCGGCAAGGGCACCGTGGCGCAGAAGGTGGCCCGGGAACTGGGCTTCCATTACCTGGATTCGGGCGCGCTGTACCGCTTGACGGCGCTGTCCGTGCTGCGCCGCGGCGTAGCCCTGGATGACGAACATGCCCTGGCCAAGGCCGCCGAGCACCTGCACTGCCATTTCGACGGCGGCCATATCTTCCTGGCCAATGAAGACGTGTCCCAGGCCATCCGCGCCGAAGAGGTCGGCAATACCGCCTCCAAGATCGCCGCCCTGATCACCGTGCGCCAGGCCTTGTACGGACTGCAGTTGTCATTCAGGAAACCTCCCGGCCTGGTGGCGGATGGCCGGGATATGGGCACCGTCATCTTCCCCGGCGCCCGATTGAAGGTGTTTTTGACCGCCAGTGTAGAAGCACGCGCCACAAGGCGCTATAAGCAATTGATTGACAAGGGTTTTTCTGCTAATATCGAAGACCTCTCCAGAGATTTGAAGGAGCGCGACGAACGCGACATGAACCGCTCGTCGGCCCCCTTGAAAGCCGCGGAGGGCGCATATCACCTGGATACATCCGACATGACCGCTGACGAAGCGGTGCAGCAGGTACTCAGCTGGTACGCTGCCCTGGGGCACTGAAATCCGTTGCAATCCGCTTGAAACGGAACGTTCAGGACCCATCATGGGCAAGTCCTTGTTGTACCCGTAGTGCCATTGGTGCCCGGCAGATGCAAAGTCTGACGGGTGTTGATAAACCTAACCCAGTACCCATGTCGTCGGCGGCAACGAAGACGGCAGTGCAAGTCAGCCTGATTGCATCACACGGATACCGGCCAATCTTTCTTACTTTCTTTTATGTCTACCACTACCGTTATCGCTGCAGGTGTTGATACCTCCAGCGAATTTGCTGCTCTGTTCGAAGAATCGCTGTCGCGTCAGGACATGCGTTCGGGTGAAGTCATCTCGGCAGAAGTCGTGCGCCTGGATCACAACTTCGTGATCGTCAACGCCGGCCTGAAGTCCGAAGCGTTCATCCCTGTTGAAGAATTCAAGAACGACAACGGCGAAGTCGAAGTCAACGTCGGCGACTTCATCTCCGTTGCGATCGAATCCCTGGAAAACGGTTTCGGCGACACCATCCTGTCGCGCGACAAGGCCAAGCGTCTGGCATCGTGGCTCTCGCTGGAAAAGGCGATGGAGTCCGGCGAGATCGTCACCGGTACCGTCAATGGCAAGGTCAAGGGCGGCCTGACCGTCCTGACCAACGGCATCCGTGCCTTCCTGCCGGGTTCGCTGGTCGACACCCGTCCGGTCAAGGACACCACCCCGTTCGAAGGCAAGACCCTGGAATTCAAGGTCATCAAGCTGGACCGCAAGCGCAACAACGTCGTTCTGTCGCGCCGTGCCGTGATCGAAGCCTCGATGGGCGAAGAGCGCGCCAAGCTGATGGAAACCCTGAAGGAAGGCACCGTCGTCACCGGTATCGTCAAGAACATCACCGACTACGGTGCGTTCGTTGACCTGGGTGGCATCGACGGCCTGCTGCACATCACCGACCTGGCATGGCGTCGTGTGCGTCACCCGTCGGAAGTGCTGTCGGTTGGCCAAGAGATCACCGCCAAGGTCCTCAAGTACGATCAAGAGAAGAACCGCGTCTCCCTGGGCGTGAAGCAACTGGGCGACGATCCGTGGACCGGCCTGTCGCGTCGCTACCCGCAAGGCACCCGCCTGTTCGGCAAGGTCACCAACCTGACCGACTACGGTGCATTCGTGGAAGTCGAACAAGGCATCGAAGGCCTGGTGCACGTCTCCGAAATGGACTGGACCAACAAGAACGTGGCCCCGAACAAGGTTGTCCAGCTGGGCGACGAAGTCGAAGTCATGGTTCTGGAAATCGACGAAGAGCGTCGTCGTATCTCCCTGGGCATGAAGCAGTGCAAGCCGAACCCGTGGGACGACTTCGCCATGAGCCACAAGAAGGGCGACAAGGTCAAGGGTTCGATCAAGTCGATCACCGACTTCGGCGTGTTCATCGGCCTGCCGGGCAACATCGACGGCCTGGTGCACCTGTCCGACCTGTCCTGGACCGAAGCTGGCGAAGAAGCCGTGCGCAAGTTCAAGAAGGGCGACGAGCTGGAAGCCGTTGTGCTGGCCATCGACGTGGAACGCGAGCGCGTCTCCCTGGGCGTGAAGCAACTGGAAGGCGACCCGTTCAACAACTTCGCCGCCCTGAACGACAAGGGTGCGATCGTGACCGGTACCGTCAAGTCGGTTGAGCCCAAGGGCGCCGTGATCCAGCTGACCGACGAAGTCGAAGGCTACCTGCGCGCTTCCGAAATCTCCCGCGACCGCGTGGAAGATGCCGGTACCCACCTGAAGGTTGGCGATTCCGTCGAAGCCCTGGTCATCAACATCGACCGCAAGGCACGCAGCATCCAGCTGTCGATCAAGGCCAAGGACAACGCCGAGACCCAGGAAGCCATGCAGAAGATGTCGGCTGACTCCAACGCTGCTTCGGGCACCACCAGCCTGGGCGCGCTGCTGAAGGCCAAGCTCGACAACAAGAACTGATCTTCCGGTCACGATGACAAAGTCGGAGCTGATCGCCCGTCTGGCTGAGCGTTATCCGCAACTTGTTGCCAAGGATGCGGATTACGCGGTCAAAACCATCCTCGATGCCATGGTCGACGCCCTCGCGACCGGCCAGCGCATCGAGATCCGTGGCTTTGGCAGCTTCGCGCTCAACCGCCGTCCGCCGCGTATCGGCCGCAATCCCAAGTCCGGCGACAAGGTGATGGTCCCTGAAAAACGGGTCCCGCACTTCAAACCGGGCAAGGAATTGCGCGAACGCGTCGATGCGATGGTCGGCCAGCCAATCCGCGAGGATTGACCCGGCTGGGCCTGTGACCAGGCAGTTCTTGCGGTGCGCAGGTGAAGTTTTCTGCGCCCGCGAGCAGTAACAACGGTTGAAAGCTGCACACTCGCACACTGCGAGGTGAACGGGTGTAAAGGCAGATCAACAAAATGAACGGCATCTTTGGATGCCGTTTTTTTTCACGTACAATCCCGATTTACCCTGGATTGACCGGGAATGCGCGCGAAATCGGCGCGATTTTTCCGGCCAGCGCAATAATGCTGCGGACCGGCGCCGCCCTCGCGCATCGCCTTTGCTGTTTCGGATGCTGTGCATCGCCGGCCGGGCAGCTTGGCCTCCGGGCCTCCGGGCTAACCACGACCCGCCAGAAAGGATTACGCCATGAAAATACTGTCCCGATTGATTGCGGCCATCCTGTTCGTGTTCTTCTTTTTCTTCGCCCTGCGCAATACCCAGGAAGTGACCATGCACTTCTTCCTCGGCTATGAACGCACCGACCCGCTGGTGCTGGTGCTGCTGGCCTTCTTCGTGATCGGCGCCGTGCTGGGCGTGCTGGCGATGGCGCCGCTGGTGCTGCGCCACCGCCGCGAAGCCTCGCGCTACAAGAAGGCGCTGTCGCAAGTCCAGAAGCAGCAGGAAGAGATCGCCCAGGTGCAGGCCCAGCCGCCGCAGCCTGACAGCGTGATCACCGCACAGCACATCCTCTAATTGCCCCTCACTGTTTATGGAATTTGAATTTTGGTGGTTGCTCGGCATCCCGGTCTTCTTTGGCTTGGGGTGGATTGCCGCGCGCGTGGATATCAACCAGTTGCTGTCCGAGTCGCGCACCCTGCCGCGCGGCTACTTCAAGGGGCTCAATTTCCTGCTCAACGAGCAGCCTGACAAGGCCATCGATGCCTTCATCGAAATCGTCAAGCTGGACCCCGAGACGGTGGAGCTGCACTTCGCCCTGGGCAACCTGTTCCGCCGCCGCGGCGAGACCGAGCGTGCCATTCGCGTGCACCAGAACCTGCTGGCGCGTCCCGACCTGCCGGCCGAGCACCAGGGCCATGCGCTTTACGAACTGGGCCAGGATTACCTGAAGGCAGGTCTGCTGGACCGCGCCGAAGAGACCTTCAACAAGCTCATCGACACCCCCTACAGCGCCCAGGCCGGCCGCGCCCTGCTGGAAATCTACCAGCGCGAGAAGGAGTGGGAACGCGCCATCTCAGCCGCCGAAATCCTGCAAGCCACCGGCGCCGGTGGCCGTCAGCGCGAGATCGCCCAGTTCTACTGCGAGCTGGCCGCCGATGAACTGGTCCGCACCAACACCGATGCCGCCATGGCCCTGCTGGACAAGGCCCTGGCCGCCGACCGCAAGAGCGTGCGCGCCACCATGCTCATGGGCGATGCCTTGCGCGCACGCGGCGACATCGAAGGCGCGCTGGAGACCTGGCGCCGCGTGGAGCACCAGAGCGTGCCGCACACCGCCCTGGTGGCGCAGCGCCTCATGGATGGCTACATCACCGCAGGCCGACCGCAGGAGGGGATCAACCTGCTGCGCGCCTACCTGGCCGAAGCGCCCTCGATCGACCTGCTGGAAGTGGTCTTCAAGGCGGTGCTGGAGTCCGACGGAATCGATGCGGCCAACGTGCTGGTGAGCGATGAACTGCGCCGCACGCCGACGCTGCTCGGACTGGACAAGTTCCTGGAGGCGCGCATGATGAGTGCGCCACAAACGGTGCGTCCCGAACTGGCGGTGGTCAAGACCCTGGTGCATGGCTACACCCAGAAGCTGGCTCGCTACCAATGCAGCCATTGCGGCTTCAAGGCCCGCCAGTTCTACTGGCAATGCCCGGGCTGCAGCCAGTGGGAGACCTACCCGCCGCGTCGTACCGAAGAATTGAATGTCATGAATTGAGGCCCGCACGGGCCGTACTCGAACTCTGGATCTACCATGAAAATCACCATCATCGGCACTGGCTACGTAGGCCTGGTGACCGGCGCCTGCCTGGCCGAACTGGGTAACGACGTGTTCTGTCTCGATGTCGACCAGCGCAAGGTCGACATCCTCAACAACGGCGGCATCCCCATCCACGAACCGGGCCTGGAAGAAGTGGTGGCCCGCAACCGTGCCGCCGGCCGCCTGCAGTTCTCCACCGATGTGGCCGCCAGCGTGGCCCATGGCGATATCCAGTTCATCGCCGTGGGTACGCCGCCCGATGAAGATGGCTCGGCAGACCTGCAATACGTGCTGGCGGCGGCGCGCAACATCGGCCGCTACATGGAAGGCTTCAAGGTGGTGGTCGACAAGTCCACCGTGCCGGTCGGGACCGCCGATCGCGTCACTGCAGCGATCAGGGAAGAGCTGGGCCAGCGGGGCAAGACCGAGCTCAGTTTCTCGGTCGTCTCCAATCCGGAATTCCTGAAGGAAGGTGCGGCCGTCGAAGACTTCATGCGCCCGGACCGCATCGTCATCGGCCATGACCAGAGCGCCGATGGCCTGCGCGCACAGACCCTCATGAAGAAGCTCTACGCGCCCTTCAACCGCAATCACGAACGCACCTACTGGATGGACGTGCGTTCGGCCGAGTTCACCAAGTACGCGGCCAATGCCATGCTGGCTACGCGCATTTCCTTCATGAACGAACTGGCGAACCTGGCCGATCGCGTCGGTGCCGATATCGAATCCGTGCGGCACGGCATCGGCTCTGATCCGCGCATCGGCCACAGCTTCCTGTACGCCGGCTGCGGCTACGGCGGCTCCTGCTTCCCCAAGGATGTGCAGGCCCTGGAGCGTACCGCGCGTGAATATGACCAATCGCTGCTGATCCTGCGTGCGGTGGAGCAGGTCAACGACCTGCAGAAGCATGTTCTTGGCAAGAAGCTCGTCGCCCGCTTCGGTGAAGACCTCTCCGGCAAGCATTTCGCCATCTGGGGCCTGGCCTTCAAGCCCAATACCGACGACATGCGCGAAGCCTCCTCGCGCGTACTCATTGGTGAACTGGTACGCCGTGGCGCCAGTGTGGCGGTCTATGATCCGGTTGCCATGAAGGAAGCCGCACGCGTGCTGGAACTGGACTTCGCCGACGACACCGCCCGCCTGCAGCAGATCCGCTTTGCCGCCTCCCCCATGGATGCCCTGCAGGGTGCCGATGCGCTGGCCATCGTGACTGAATGGAAGGCCTTCCGCAGCCCCGATTTCGAACGCGTCAAGGCGGCCCTGAATCATCCGGTCATCTTCGATGGCCGCAACCTGTTCGATCCGCAGCTCATGGCCGACAGCGGCATCGAGTACTACGGCATCGGCCGTTCCCTGCAAGCCCGCGCGCAGTAAGCTGCCGCGTCCCTGAACATGAAGACGGACAAGATCGTGGACAAGAACATCGTGGCAGCCTGGGATGCGGCGCGCATCCTCATCGTCGGCGACGTCATGCTGGACCGCTACTGGTTTGGCGAAGTCAATCGCATCTCGCCGGAAGCCCCGGTGCCGGTGGTGCGTGTGGAGCGCAAGGAAGAGCGCCTGGGCGGCGCCGCCAACGTGGCGCGCAACACCGCCAGCCTGGGTGCGCAGACGGCGCTGCTGGGCGTGACCGGCGACGATGAGCCTGCGCGCGTGATGGACAGCATGCTGGGCGAGATGGGCATTCGCAGCCATCTCAACCGCGATCCCAGCATCTCTACCATCGTCAAGCTACGCGTGATCGGGCGCCAGCAGCAGCTGGTGCGCATCGATTTCGAGGAAGCCCCGACGGATACGGTCCTGCGCGACAAGCTCACGCAATTCAATTCACTGGTGGCCGATTACGATGTGATCATCTTTTCCGACTACGCCAAGGGCGGCCTGGTCAATGTGGCCGAGATGATCGCCACGGCCAGGAAGCTCGGCAAGCGCATCCTGGTCGATCCCAAGGGCGATGATTTCGCCCGCTATGCAGGGGCTTCCGTGCTCACGCCCAACAAGTCCGAACTGGTGCGCATCGTCGGCCAGTGGAAGAACGAGGAAGACCTCACCGCCCGCGCCCAGAAGCTGCGTGCCGAGCTCAACCTGGAAGCCCTGCTGCTGACCCGTTCGGAAGAGGGCATGAGCCTCTACCGCGACGGCGAGGTCACGCACTTCCCCACCATGGCGCGTGAAGTCTTTGACGTCTCCGGCGCCGGGGACACCGTCATCGGCACGCTGGCCGTGATGCTGGGTGCAGGTGCGTCGCTGGTCGATGCGGTGACCATGGCCAATCGTGCCGGTGGCATCGTGGTCGGCAAGCTGGGCACCGCCACCGTCACCCGGGAGGAGTTGCTGGCTGACTGATTTGACGGCCATTTCTAGCAGGATTTCGGTCAACAGTCTGGTTCGGCCGTCGTTGAGCAAGGGCAGTCCACTTTCGGGTGGACTGCCCTTTGTTTTTCCTCCAACCGCACGTTGAAAGTCGAAAGGAAGCATCATGTTGAAGAAAACCCTGCTGTTCGTCCTCAGCTTCTTCGCCGCTACCGCCCTGGCCTGGGCCGAGGTGGATGTCAACAAGGCCGACCAGGCCGCGCTGGATGGGGTGCGCGGCATCGGACCCGCGATGTCCAAACGCATCCTGGAAGAGCGCCAGAAGGGCGGCGCCTTCAAGGACTGGGACGATCTGGAAAAGCGCGTCAAGGGCATCAAGGACAAGGCTGCCGTGAAGCTTTCCGGCAACGGCCTGACCGTTAACGGCCAGGCCAAGGCGGGCGCGGCAGCGCCGGCGGCCAAGGAGGGCAAGGCCGCCAAAGCCCCGCGCGCTGAGAACAAGGCCAAGGATGCTGAACCCAAGCCCGCCAAGGCGGAGGACAAGATGGCAGACAAGCCGGCAGCAGGCAAGTGAGTTGAAGGCAGGCCAGGGAGCAGGGGAGCCTGCCTTTTGCAAGGCCGGAAAGACCGGGATAGGCTTGGATTGCGCTTCACATTCCAATGCGAAATTGTGAACAACTAATTCTTGTTTCTCCAAAAATTTGGGGTTAAAGTCATCTGCAGCCTGTCGTTAACGTCGGCAACAACGTCCATTCTGCGCTGATGATCATGAGAATCGCCGAGCTACCCGCCAATGAAGCCGCCCGTATCGACGCCCTGCATTCGCTGCGCATCCTCGATACCCCCCGCGAAGAGCGATTCGACCGCCTGACACGCCTGGCGCGACGCCTGTTTGACGTTCCCATGGCGGTGGTGACGATGATCGACGTACATCGCCAGTGGTTCAAGTCCTGCGTGGGCCTGGGCGACGCCACGGAAACGACGCGCGATATTTCCTTCTGCTCGCATGCCATTTTGCATGAAGGCCTGACCATCGTGCCCGATGCCCGGCTGGATCCGCGCTTCTCCGGCAATCCGCAGGTCACCGGCGACCCTTACATCCGCTTCTATGCCGGGTGCCCCATCAAGAGCGAAAGCGGGTTCACCCTGGGCACCCTGTGCCTGGTCGATATCGTCCCGCGCGGTTTTGATGCCGACGAGCAGGCCTTGCTCAAGGACCTGGCGGCCATGGTCGAACAGGAACTGGCGGCGGTGAAGCTGGCCACCATCGATGACCTGACCGGGATTTCCAACCGGCGCGGCTTCGAGTCCCTGGCGCGGCATGCCATGGCCACCAGCAAGCGTACCGGCCGGCCGGCCTGCATGCTGGGATTCGACCTCAATCATTTCAAGCGCATCAATGACGACTTCGGGCATGCCGCCGGTGACCTGGCGCTTGCCGATTTCGCCGGGCTGCTGCTGACCAATTTGCGCGAGTCCGATGTCGTCGGCCGCCTGGGCGGGGATGAATTCGCGGTATTCCTGACCAATACCGCCGAGCCGGATGTTCCCGTGGTGCTGGCGCATCTGCAGGAGGCCGTGCAGGCCTTCAACCAGAGCGCTGGCCGCCAGTACCAGCTCGACTATTGCGTGGGCGTGGCCCAGTATGATGCGGGCAGCCATCCTGATCTGGCGGCGCTCATGCGCAGTGCCGACGAGGCCATGTATGCGCGCAAGAAGGCGCGCAGCACCACGGCCTGAACGCGGCGCAGGACAGCGGCATGCAGGCAAAGGCGTTGGCGGCGGCGAAATAGCTTAAAATGCCCCCCTGAGCCAAAAAGCCCACAGCAGCCACTCCATGTCTTATCAAGTTCTCGCCCGTAAATACCGTCCCCGCAGCTTCGACACCCTGGTCGGCCAGGAACACGTCGTGCGCGCGCTGACGCACGCGCTCGAACAGCAGCGGCTGCATCACGCTTATCTCTTCACCGGAACGCGCGGCGTGGGCAAGACCACGCTCTCGCGCATCCTCGCCAAGTCGCTCAATTGCGTCGGCCCCGATGGCAACGGCGGCATCACCGCCGCGCCCTGCGGCGTATGCGAAGCCTGCGTGGCCATTGATGCCGGCCGCTTCGTCGACTACATCGAGATGGATGCGGCCTCCAACCGTGGCGTGGACGAGATGGCGCAACTGCTGGAGCAGGCCATTTATGCGCCGTCGAACGCGCGCTTCAAGGTCTACATGATCGATGAAGTGCACATGCTCACCAACCACGCCTTCAACGCCATGCTGAAGACGCTGGAAGAGCCGCCGGAGCACATCAAGTTCATCCTGGCGACCACCGATCCGCAAAAGATTCCCGTGACCGTGCTCTCGCGCTGCCTGCAGTTCAACCTCAAGCAGATGCCGCCCGGACACATCATCGGCCACCTCGACAACATCCTGAACCAGGAAGGCATCGAATTCGATCCGCCCGCGCTGCGCCTGCTGGCGCAGGGCGCATCCGGTTCCATGCGCGACGCGCTCTCGCTGACCGACCAGGCCATCGCCTATGCCGCCGGCAAGGTCACCCTGGAAGCCGTGCAGGGCATGCTGGGTGCGCTGGACCAGTCCTACCTGATCCGCATCCTCGATGCGCTGGCGGTGCAGGATGGCGCCGCCCTGCTGGGCGTGGCCGACGACATGGCCACCCGTAGCCTGTCGTACAACGCCGCCTTGCAGGACCTGGGCACGCTGTTGCACCAGATCGCCCTGGCCCAGGCAGTGCCGACGGCGCTGGCCGATGACCTGCCCAACCGCGAAGATATCCTGCGCCTGGCCGGCCAGTTCAGTGCGGAACATGTGCAGTTGTTCTACCAGATCGCCGTCCACGGCCGCAATGAACTGGGCCTGGCCCCCGATGAATATGCAGGTTTCAGCATGACGCTCTTGCGCATGCTGGCCTTCCGCCCGGTCAGTGCCAGTGCCAGCGGTCCGGTACCTGCGGCACCCGCACCGGCTGGCGCTCGTCCGGCTTCGCCGCGCCAGGCGGCGCCCCTGCTGGCACCGCAAGCCGCCGTGACCAGTGCACCGGTGAGCCGTGTGCAACCGGCCGCTGCAGCCGCTCCAGCGGCGGTCGCACCGGCCAAGCCAGCCGCAAGCCCGATGGCAGCGGCAGCACCCGCAACGCCAGTACCGCCGCCTGCTGCCGAATCCGCAGTGGCCGCCGCACCTGCAGCACCCGCCGCTCCGACCTCGGCCCGCGAAGCCGCGCTGATGGCCTTGCGCGGGGGCAAGGGTGGCAAGGGCGCGGCCCGGCCCGCAGCGGCTGCTCCTGCCCCGACACCCGCAGCCGCGCCAGCACCGCTGGCCAGCGCGCCGGCGGCAGCTCCCGCTGCGGCAGCAGCCCCGGCGCCCAAGGCTGGCCGCGTCGCCGCCGCGATGCCGCCGGACATGCCTGAGCCGCCGCCCTTCGATTCCATCCCGCCCTGGGAAGAGGACACCGGTGCGTCCGCCATGCCGCCGTCCGCTCCCATGCCCGGGCTTGCGGAGCAAGGCATGGAGGCGGCTCCCGCCGCGGCCCCGGCTGCCTTGGTCCCGGCAGAACCGCCCGCGCCGCAGCGCCCGGCCGCCACCCCCGCGCAGCAGCAGGAAACCGCGCGCATCGCCGCCGAACTGGGTTGGGATGGCCACTGGCCGACGCTGGCCGCCAGCCTCACCAGCTTGCGCGGTGTGGCGCACCAGATGGCCTTCCAAAGTGAACTGGTGCGCTGTGAAGCACTCAATGGCGGCAACGTCTGCTTCCACCTGCGTATTCCGCTGGAAACCCTGCTGTCCTCCGGCAGCATCGAAAAACTGGTCGCGGCCTTGGCCGAACGTTTTGGCAAGGAAATCCGCGTCGAGACCGAGATCGGTGCCGTCTCCGATACCGCCAATGCAGTGGCCGAGGCCCAGCGCGCCGAGCGCCAGCGCAAGGCCGAGCAGAAGATGAAGAGCGACCCCTTCGTGGTCAGCATGATGCGCGAGTTTGGCGCCACCATCGTCCCCGGGTCGATCCAGGCGTTGTGAGGCGTGCACGGCGCTGCCGGCGAGATTGCCGGCCACCGGAGCAAACGCGATAGAATCCCGAACATTGAAACAAGGAGCAATGAGCATGATGAAAGGTCAACTGGCAGGTCTGATGAAGCAAGCACAGGCCATGCAGGACAACATGAAGAAGGCCCAGGAACAGCTGGCCAGCATCGAAGTCGAGGGCCAGTCCGGCGCCGGCCTGGTGAAGGTGGTGATGACCTGCAAGAACGACGTCAAGCGCGTCTCCATCGACCCGTCGCTGCTGGCTGACGACAAGGACATGTTGGAAGACCTGGTCGCTGCCGCCTTCAATGACGCCGTGCGCAAGGCCGAAGCCACCGCCCAGGAAAAGATGTCGGGCGTGACCGCCGGCATGCCGCTGCCCCCGGGCTTCAAGATGCCCTTCTGATGCTGCGCCGGCCCGGTGGCTGCAATCCGCCGGGCGCAGGCAGCATCGCGCAGGATAGTCTGATTCTGATGGAATGCAGGATTGCTTAGTGGAGGCACCATGTTCATCGTCTCGATCACGTACACCAAGCCGGCAGGCGAAATCGACTCCTTGCTGACCGCGCACAAGAAATTCCTCAACCAGCAATATGCCGAGGGCGTATTCCTGATGTCCGGCCGCAAGGTGCCGCGCACCGGAGGCATCATCATTGCCGACTGTGCCGACCGCGCCGAGATCGAAGCCATCATGGAATCCGATCCCTTCTTCATCGGGGGCGTGGCCGAATACGAGATCATCGAATTCGTCCCCTCCATGACGGCCGAGGCGCTCGAAGCCTTCCGCTATTCCGTAGACCGCAATTGAAAACGCCCTCCAGTCTCACCCTCCTGACCGAATCGCTGCGCCGGCTGCCCGGCATCGGCCCCAAGACCGCGCAGCGCATGGCTTTCCACCTGCTGCAGCATGACCGCGACGCGGCCGCCGACCTGAGCCAGTCGCTGGCCAAGGCGCTGGACACCATTCGCCATTGCGCCCTGTGCAATACCTTCACCGAGCAGGTCGTCTGCGAGACCTGCCAGGACAGCCAGCGCGACCATACCCAGCTGTGCGTGGTGGAGTCGCCCTCGGACCAGGTCATGATCGAGCAGACCCTGACCTTCAAGGGACTGTATTTCGTGCTCATGGGCCGGCTCTCGCCGCTGGACGGCATCGGCCCGCGCGACATCCATCTCGAAAAGCTCATCACCCGCGCCACCGATGGCGTGGTCAGCGAAGTGGTGCTGGCCACCAATTTCACCAACGAAGGCGAAGCTACCGCCCACTACATCAGCGAGACCCTCAAGGCCCGGGGCCTGAAGGTCAGCCGCCTGGCGCGCGGCGTGCCGGTGGGTGGCGAACTGGAATACGTGGACGCCGGCACCATCGCCCGCGCCATGCTGGATCGCCGCGCAACCTGATTCTGCATCCCTGATCCCGCACCGGGATTATCTTCAGATGAAAAACATGCAGGCATGGCGTCGACAATGAAGGTCAAAATGCGCGACATCGCACGCGTGCTGCAATAGAATGTCGGCTGCCGGCTTGCACGTACGACGTCAGGCGAGGGATTGCAAGGTGTCTACCGACCCGCGCAACGTTCATCCCACCGCCCGCTGCGCAGCATCACCCGAATTCATCGCATTCAAGGGCACTGGCCGTTACCCCACAAGAGCCAGGTCCGGCACCATCGACCAAGAGGAGAACACCGGAGCGCCCGCAGGCTGCGCCTGCAGGTATCCGGTGCAAGCACGATGAGCACAGCCACATCCAAGCCCGGCCCGCTGGCCGGCATCAAGGTTCTTGAACTGGGCACGCTGATTGCGGGGCCCTTCTGCTCGCGCATGCTGGCCGAGTTCGGGGCCGAGGTCATCAAGATCGAAGCCCCCGGCAATGGCGACCCGCTGCGCCAGTGGCGCGTGCTCAAGGACGGCACCTCGCTGTGGTGGTCGGTCCAGGCGCGCAACAAGAAGAGCATCACCCTGAACATGAAGGACGAGCGCGCCCAGGAGATCGCACGCCAGCTCGCCCTGGACGCCGACGTCATCATCGAGAACTACCGTCCCGGCGTGCTGGAGAAATGGAAGCTCGGCTATGAAGACCTCAAGCAACTGAACCCCGCGACCATCATGGTGCGCCTGTCCGGCTACGGCCAGACCGGCCCGCTGCGCGACCTGCCGGGTTTTGGCGCCATCGGCGAATCGATGGGCGGCATCCGCTACCTCTCCGGCCATCCGGACCGCCCGCCGGTGCGCATCGGCATTTCCATCGGGGACTCCATCGCCGCGCTGCATGGCGTGATCGGGGCCATGATGGCGCTGCGCCATCGCGATGTCACCGGTGGCCGCTGGAACGGAAAACAGGGCCCGGACTGCGTGGCAGGGCAGGGCCAGATGGTCGATGTGGCCTTGTACGAAGCGGTCTTCAACATGATGGAATCGATGGTGCCCGAGTTCGATTTCGCCGGCGTGGTGCGCGAACGTACCGGCGGCGCTTTGCCCGGCATCGTTCCTTCCAACACCTACACCACCGGTGAAGGCATGAACATCGTCATCGCCGGCAATGGCGACGCCATCTTCAAGCGCCTCATGAGCGCCATCGGCCGCGACGACATGGCCAATGATCCCGGCCTGGCGCGCAACGATGGCCGCGTACCCCGTACCGAAGAAATCGATGCCGCCATCCAGCAATGGTGCAGCACGCAGACCATCGAGTCGGCACTGGCCACGCTGCAGGCGGCCGATGTTCCGGTCGGCAAGATCTATTCGGTCAAGGACATGATGAGCGATGCGCAATTCCTGGCGCGCGACATGTTCGAGCAGCACCAGTTCGCCGATGGCACGCCGGTCAAGCTGCCAGGCATCACGCCCAAGATGTCCGAGACGCCTGGCCAGACCAGGTGGCTGGGCCCTGAGCTGGGCGCCCACAGCGATGAAATCCTGCAATCGCTGGGGTATGATGGGGCCCACATCAAGAAGCTGCGGGACGACGGCGTGGTCTGAAGCCATACCGGGCAGCGCGGATTCTGCACGGAATCGTGCAGTGCATGCCGTACCGAATGCTGTACATGAAACAGCATACAAAGCAGTACATAAAGCAGCACATAAAGCAGTACAGAGCAGCACCCCCATCCACACACGGAGGAGACATAATGAAATTGAGCTGGAAGCAATTGCTGATCGCCGCTGGCCTGTTCCTGGCCGGCTATTTTTCATTCAACGGCAGCGCCGGCGCGCAGGCGCTGGAAAAACCCAAGGTCTCCATCGCCGTGGGTGGCAAGAACCTGTTCTACTACCTGCCGCTGACCATTGCCGAGCAGCTCGGCTATTTCAAGGATGAAGGCCTGCAGGTCGAGATCTCCGACTTTGCCGGTGGTGCCAAGGCGCTGCAGGCCATGGTGGGCGGCAGCGCCGACGTGGTCTCGGGCGCTTATGAACACACCATCAACATGCAGGCCAAGAACCAGCCCATCGTCGCCTTCGTGCTGCAGGGCCGGGCGCCGCAGATCGTGCTGGCGGTCAACAACAAGACCATGCCCAACTACAAGACCGTAGCGGACCTCAAGGGCAAGAAGATCGGCGTGACCGCACCGGGCTCCTCCACCAGCATCATGGCCAGCTACGTGCTGGCCAAGGCGGGCCTGAAGCCCACCGATGTTTCCTTCATCGGCGTGGGTGCGGCGGCCGGTGCCATCTCGGCGATCCGCTCGGGCCAGATCGACGCGATCGCCAACCTCGATCCGGTCATCTCCATGCTGGAGCAGAACAACGAGATCAAGACCATCGCCGACACCCGGACCCTGAAGGACACCAATGATGTCTTCGGCGGCCCGATGCCGGCTGCGACCTTGTATGCACCGGCAGCCTTCGTGCAGAAGTATCCCAACACCACGCAAGCGCTGACCAATGCCATGGTGCGCGCGCTGAAGTGGATCCAGAAGGCGGGTCCCTCCGACATCATCAAGGCCGTGCCGGAAAGCTACCTGCTGGGCGACCGTTCGCTCTACATCGATGCCTTCATGAAGGTGCGCCAGGCCATCTCGCCGGACGGCTACTTCCCGCCGGGCGGTCCCGATACCGCGTTGCGCACGCTCAAGGCATTCGAGCCCTCGCTGGCGGACAAGCAGATCGACCTGTCGAAGACCTTCACCAATTCCTTCGTGCAGAAGGCCAACGCCAAGTACAAGTAAGCGCAGGCACGGCGTTCCCGGCCCGTGCGAAGCGACCGCAAATGCCCGGCAACGGGCATTTGCGCATCTTGGGCCGGGGCACGCCCCTTTCTTCAGTTTCCTCCACCGGGCTTCAGCAGCCCGCACCACCATGACGCCAGCACTCCAGTTCGACAACATCACCTGCACCTTCGTCTCCAAGGACGACCGCTCCCAGCGCTACACCGCCGTGGCCAATACCGATCTCTCGATTGCGCCGGGCGAATTCGTTTCCGTGGTCGGCCCCACCGGCTGCGGCAAGTCCACCTTGCTCAATGTCGGGGCCGGACTGCTGCAACCGTCCTCGGGCAGCGTCAAGGTATTCGGCGAGGAACTCAAGGGCATCAACCGCCGCGCCGGCTACATGTTCCAGGCCGAGGCACTGATGCCCTGGCGCAGCGCGCTGCAGAACGTGATCGCCGGCCTGCAGTATCGCGGCCATGATGAAAAGGCGGCAGCAGAACTGGGCGAACAATGGCTGGCGCGCGTGGGCCTGCAAGGCTTCGGCGACCGCTATCCGCACCAGCTCTCGGGCGGCATGCGCAAGCGCGTGGCGCTGGCGCAGACGCTGATCCTGGACCCGGACATCATCCTCATGGACGAACCCTTTTCCGCGCTCGATATCCAGACCCGCCAGCTGATGGAAAACGAAGTGCTGGACCTGTGGAATGCCAAGAAAAAAGCCGTGCTCTTCATCACCCATGATCTGGACGAAGCCATCGCCATGTCCGATCGCGTGATCGTGCTGGCGGCCGGCCCCGGCACGCACCCCATCGGAGAATTCAGGATCGACCTGCCGCGCCCGCGCGATGTCGCCGAGATCCGCATGCATCCGCGTTTCGTCGAACTGCACCAGCAGATCTGGGACGTGCTGCGCGATGAAGTGCTCAAGGGCTATCAACAACAAAAGCGCGCAGCGTAAGCCGTACCGAACAGATCAGGGAAGAGAATCAGCATCATGTGGAAATTATTTAAACCGAATCACAAGAACATCCGTTTCTGGCAATTGATGGTGTTGGCCGTCGTGCTGCTGGTCTGGCATGTGGCCACGCGCAATCCGCAGACCGCCTTCTTCTTCGGCGAACCGTTGAAGGTGGCGCAGCGCATCTGGGAGTGGTTCACCGTCGGCAGCGGCTCGCTGGAGGTGGGCGTGGGCGATACCACCTTCTTCACGCTCAGCTTCCCGGCAGAAATCTATTCACACCTGCTAGTTACGCTGACCGAAACCGTGCTGGCCTTCATCATCGGCACCGTCTTCGGCCTGGCCATCGGCCTGTGGCTGGCACTCTCGCCCACCGCCTCGGCCATCCTCGATCCCTATGTGAAGGCGGCCAACTCCATGCCGCGCGTGATCCTGGCGCCCATCTTCGCGATGTGGTTCGGCCTGGGCATCTGGTCCAAGGTGGCGCTGGCGGTGACGCTGGTGTTCTTCATCGTCTTCTTCAACGTCTACCAGGGCGTCAAGGAAGTCAGCCCGGTGGTGCTGGCCAATGCCCGCATGCTGGGCGCCAATGCACGCCAGCTGCTGCGTACGGTCTACCTGCCCTCGGCCACTTCGTGGGTGTTTTCCAGCCTGCACACGTCCATCGGCCTGGCTTTCGTCGGTGCGGTGGTCGGTGAATACCTGGGCTCGGCGCGCGGCGTGGGCTACCTCATCCTGCAGGCCGAAGGCAGCTTCGACATCAACACCGTCTTTGCCGGCATCGTCGTGCTGACCGTCTTTGCCCTGGTGCTGGACCTGGCCGTGGGCGTGATCGAGAAACGGCTCATGAAGTGGCAGCCCAAGAGCGGGGAGACCGAGAAGCTCTGAGGCAATGGCCATGAGGCACGGGTTTGAGGCGAGATGAAGCTTCAGGCGCGAGACCTGGCGCAAAAGGGCAACGGGTTTGAACCCGTTGCCCTCTTTATTTTCAAACAGTGACGTTTTGTGTCAAAAAGCGGTAGAAATCCGGGCCATTGTCAGCATTGGGGAGTAGCATGACGGCCTATTGCAGGTTTCACACACATAAAGGTCAGCGAAGTGGACGAACAACAGTCGGAATTCAGCTGGCTCTCCGGTGGTGGCGAGATGGGCAAACTGATCCGCGCGATGGACTGGTCGTCCACCCCGCTGGGTCCGCTCGATACCTGGCCACAAAGCCTGCGCACGGCGGTCAGCCTGTGCCTGTCTTCCACCTTCCCCATCCTGATTGCCTGGGGCCCGCACGACATCCAGATCTACAACGACGCCTACCGCCCCATCTGCGGCGCCAAGCATCCCGAATCGATGGGCCAGGATTTCCGCATCTGCTGGGCCACCGCCTTGCCGGTGGTGGGCGATGCTTTCGACCGCGCACACCAGGGGGAGGGCACCTACATCCGTGACCAGCGCATGTTCCTGGATCGTTACGGCTACCTGGAAGAGGCCTTCATGACCTTCTCCTTCTCGCCGATCCGGGTCGAGTCGGGCGAGGTTGGCGGCGTGTTCCACCCGATCTCCGAATCCACCGACAAGGTGCTGGGCGCGCGCCGTACCGCCGCCTTGCGTGAGCTGGCCACCGCCCTCGGCAAGTGCCTGTCCATTGACGACCTGTGCCAGGGGCTGGAACAGCGCCATGCCGCCATGGAACTGGACCTGCCTTTCACGCTCTTCTACCAGCTCGAAGGCGATGTCCTGCAGCGCCGTGGCATGGCCGGCATCGCTGCCGACAGTGCGCTGGCCCCGGCCAGCGTGCGCCTGGACGATGCGCAAGCCTGGCCCTTCGCCCAGGCTCTGGCCGAACAGCGCATGGTGCAGGTCGATGACCTGGCCGTGCGCTTCGGCCCGTTCGTCGCCGGGCCGTATGAAGAAGCGCCGGTTCAGGCCGTGATCCTGCCGGTCACCGTGGCCGGGATGGAACAGCCCTTCGGCTTCGTGGTGGCGGGCGTGAGTGCGCGCCGTGCGCTGGACGCCGAGTACCAGGATTTCTATGCCCTGCTGGGCGGAGCACTCAGCACCGCTGTCTCCAACGTGCTGGTCTACCTGCATGAACAGCGCAAGGCTGAGGAGCTGGCCCAGATCGACCGCGCCAAGACCGCCTTCTTCTCCAACATCTCGCACGAATTCCGTACGCCCCTCACGCTCATGGTCGGCCCGCTGGATGATGCCCTGGCCGACCAGGCCGAGCCGCAGGGACCGGCGCAGCGCAAGCGGCTGGAAGTCACGCACCGCAATTCGCTGCGCCTGCTCAAGCTGGTCAATGCGCTGCTGGATTTCTCGCGCATCGAGGCCGGACGTGCCAAGGCCAGCTTCGTCGCCACCGACCTGGCCGGTCTCACCGAAGACCTGGCCAGCGTATTTCGCTCCACCATCGAGAAGGCCGGACTGCGCTACGAGGTCCAGGCCCTCCCGCTGCCCGAAGCGGTCCATGTGGACCGGGACATGTGGGAGAAGATCATCTTCAACCTGCTCTCCAACGCCTTCAAATTCACCTTCGAGGGCAGCATCACGGTGCGGCTGGAACCGCTCGAAGGGCGCGTACGCCTGTCGGTGACCGACACCGGTTCCGGCATCGCGCTGGACCAGCAGGCACGCGTCTTCGAGCGCTTCCATCGCATCGACAATGCGCATGGCCGCACCTATGAGGGTACCGGCATCGGCCTGGCGCTGATCCAGGAACTGGTCAAGCTGCATCACGGCCAGATCGGCGTGCACAGCGTGCCGGGTGCGGGGTCGACTTTCTTCGTCGAGATTCCCTTTGGCACGGCCCACTTGCAGGCCGATGACGTCATCCGGGCCGATGCGGTGGCGATCAGCCAGGACCGCCAGCCCGGCCAGGCCTTCGTCGAGGAGGCGCAGGCCTGGCTGCCCGCTGCCACCACCGCGCTGCTCTCCGGGACGGTCGCCGATGCGCCCACCGGCGCGGCCCCCAGCGCGCCGCTGCCGGATGAAGGGACGCAGGCCGTGCGCATCGTCATCGCCGATGACAACCGCGACATGCGTGAATACCTGCAGCGCCTGCTCGGCGGCTACGCCGAAGTGCAGGTCTGCGCCGACGGTGAAGCTGCATGGAAGGCGGTGCATGCGTCACCGCCCGACCTGGTGTTGAGCGACGTGATGATGCCGGTACTCGACGGCTTCGGCTTGCTGGCGCGGATCAAGAATGATGCGCACACGCGCGAGGTGCCGGTGATCCTGCTCTCTGCGCGTGCCGGTGAAGAAGCACGCATCGAGGGCATCGCTGCCGGTGCCGATGATTACCTGGTCAAGCCCTTTGCGGCCACCGAGCTGATGATTCGCGTCAAGAGCCAGGTCGATGCCGCGCGCCGCCGGAAAGCAGCGCGCCAGGCGCTGCTGGCCAGCGAGCGCTATTTCCGTTCGCTGGTCGATGCGTCCACGGCCATCATCTGGACTACCGGCCCGGACGGCCGCACCAATTATTTCAGCCGCCACTGGCACGACTTTACGGGCCTGCCGGCCAGTGCCATCCCCGAGGGTGGCCACATCGCCTGCATCCATCCCGAGGACCGCGAGGCCGCCGTGGCCGAGTTCGTCCGCTGCCAGCAGACGCGCAGCGCGTTTCACGTCGTCTATCGACTGCGCCATGCCGATGGCGGCTATCGCTGGGTGATCGATTCGGGCACGCCCTTGCCGACCGGGGACGACCTGCCGGGCGGCTTCGTCGGTGCCATCGTGGACGTGCATGAGGAACGCGAAGCCAAGCGCAACCTGGAGTTGCTGGCACAGGACCTGACCACCATCAACCGCCGCCAACGCGAGTTCCTGGTGACCCTGGCGCACGAGCTGCGCAATCCGCTGGCGCCGATCCGCAACGGGCTGGAAGTCATGAAGCTCATCGGCGCCGGCAGCGAACGCCAGCACAACATCCACCAGATGATGGATCGCCAGATCCGCCACCTGGCGCACCTGATCGAAGACCTGCTCGACATCTCCCGCATCACCGAGGGCAAGATCAAGTTGAGGAAGCAGCACATGTCGGTCAAGTCGGCGCTGGCCAGCGCTGTCGAAATCAGCATGCCGTTGATCGAGAAGAACCGTCACAAGCTGGAGCTGGAGGCCCCCGAAAGCGACCTCTACCTGCAAGCCGATACCCATCGCGTGGTGCAGGTGGTGAGCAACATCCTCAACAATGCGGCCAAGTACACGCCAGCTGGCGGGCTCATCCGCGTCACTGCACGCATGGATGGCGAGGATGTCCTCATCAGCGTCAGCGACAATGGCGTGGGGCTGGCCGCCGAGGATATCGGTACGGTATTCGACATGTTCACCCAGATCCAGTCGGAAGTGGACCGTGCCCAGGGTGGCCTGGGCATCGGCCTGCATCTGGTCAAGCGCCTGGTGGACCTGCATGAAGGCAGCGTCTCGGTGACCAGCCCTGGCCCGGGCCAGGGCGCCACGTTCATGGTGCGCCTGCCGCAGACGACGGCGGCGCAGCGCACCGAGTCGACGGGTGAACCGTCCCAGGCCGAGGGTGGCCGAGGACTGGAGATCCTCATCGTGGACGACAACGCCGACAATGCCGACATGCTGGCCATGCTGCTCAACTATCGCGGGCACGCCACGCATGTGGCCGCCAACGGCGCCGAGGCCTTGCGGCTGATGCAGGAGGTCAAGCCCGATGCCGGCTTCATCGACATCGGCCTGCCCGACATGTCCGGGTACGCACTGGCGCGGCAACTGCGCGACCATGAACAGGGCGCGGCCATGCAGCTCATTGCCCTCACCGGACGCGGTTCGGAAGCCGACCGCCAGGAGGCCGCTGCGGCCGGTTTCGATCATCACCTCACCAAACCGGCACCGCTGGAACGGCTGGTGGAAATCCTCGCAGGCGCAGGGCAGGGACGCTGAACGGCGCGTGCGTACCGCGTATCGCCAGGCAAAAAAAATGCTCCTCATCGAGGAGCATTTTTTCATGCGTGGGCGTTGCAACTTTCGGGTTAACGCCAGCGCATCGCTGAGGCGAGGTGATGCGCAGATGCATCGCACGTTCAAACCGCGATGCATCCTTGCATCACTGCATCAGCGCTTCAATGCAGGCTGCGAACCTTTGCCCAGCAGCAGGTTGGCCACGACGGCGACCACCACGTTCAGGGCCAGCGCGATGAGGCCGGTATAGAGCGTGTAGGTCTCGCCGCCGATCAGGAAGCTGTGCACCGGCTTGATGCCATCCGTGAAGGCCAGCCAGCTGCCGCCGACGATGCCCACGGCCCAGCCGCACAGCAGCGCGCGGGCACCGAACCAGCCCACGAAGAGGCCGAACACCAGCGCCGGGAAGGTCTGCAGTATCCACACGCCGCCCAGCAATTGCAGGTCCAGCGCAAACTTGGTCGGCAGGAACAGGATGAACACCAGCGCGCCGAACTTGACCACCAGCGACACCACCTTGGCCACCTTGGCTTCGCCCTCATGGCTGATGCCAGGATTGACGTAAGGCTTCCAGAAGTTGCGGGTGAAGAGGTTGGAGGCGCCGATGGACATCACCGCCGCCGGCACCAGTGCACCGATGGCAATGGCGGCAAAGGCAAAGCCCGCGAACCAGCCCGGGAACAGGCCATTGAACAGCGCCGGCACGACGTCGTTGTTGGCCTGCACCTTGATGCCCGCCGCGTAGGCCATGTAGCCCAGCAGCGCGATCAGGCCCAGCAGTACGGTGTAGGCCGGCAGGAACACCGCGTTCTTGCGGATGGTATTGGCATCCTTGGCCGCAAAGATCCCGGTCAGGGTGTGCGGATACATGAAGGCCGCCAGTGCCGAACCCAATGCCAGCGAAGCGAAGGGCAGGAACTGCGTGGGCTTCAAGGTCAGGCCGGTGGCACCGCCCTTGAGCGCGAAGGCCTCACGCGCCGAACTGAACACCGCACCATAGCCGCCCAGCTTGGCCGGCACCACCACCACCGCCACCAGCACCACGATGTAGATCATGATGTCCTTGACGAAGGCGATCAGGGCCGGTGCCCGCAGGCCGGCCGAGTAGGTGTACAGGGCCAGGATCACGAAGGCGGCCAGCAGCGGCAATTCACCGGTCAGGCCCAGGGCCTTGATGACCACTTCCATGCCGATGAGCTGCAGGGCGATGTAGGGCATGGTGGCCACCACGCCGGTTAGGGCAATGGCGAACTCCAGCGGACGCGACTGATAGCGCCCCCACACCACATCGGCCGCCGTGACGTGGCCGGCCTTGTGGGCCGCATGCCACAGCTTGGGCATGATCACGAACACGATCGGGTAGACCAGGATGGTATAGGGCAGGGCGAAGAAGCCGTAGGCGCCGACCGCATAGACCAGCGCTGGCACGGCGATGACGGTGTAGGCGGTATAGAAGTCGCCGCCGACCAGGAACCAGGTGATCCAGGTGCCGAAGTTGCGGCCGCCCAGACCCCACTCATCGAGGTGGGCGCCCTTGTTGCTGGGGCCGGCCATCCATTTGGAGGCCAAAAAGCCCATCACGGTGACCAGGGCGAAGAAGAACAGGAAGACCCACAGCGCGGTCCAGTGGATGTTGGCGGTCTCCATTATTCGACTCCCTTTTTCAGGCCATCACGATAGACCAGCCAGATGATGAGCGAGGTCAGCGGGACCCAGGCGAACTGGTACCAGTAGAAGAAGGGGAAACCGAACAGGCTGGGCAATTCGGCGTTGTAGAAGGGGACCCAGAGCAGGCCGATGAAAGGCAGCAGAAGTAATAGCCGCATGATTGATGCTCCTCGAACTTTTGGCGGAAGAATTTTTATATCGACGCTGGCTCAGCCTTGCGGGCCGAGTGGCGCCGTGAAAGTTGCAGGCGAATTATAGGGAGAATCGGCCAACCGCGTTCGGCGCTGCCCGCCGCTCAGGCAAATCCCGAAAGATGGCCCGATCCGCCCGGCGTACAATGGCGGCTTCAACAGCATGGCCGGGTCCACTGGACGGAACACTGCTTGCGGTCTCCTGTCGCGGGGACGGGCACCGCAAGTCCGGCAAGCGCCCTTGGGAGAGGCCGACATGAGCCAGCAAGATGACCTGACCGAATACAGTTCCGCGAACGCTTACCGCCTGCTGGTACAGCGCATCAAGGATTACGCCATCTACCTGCTGCGTCCGGATGGCGTGGTGGCCAGCTGGAACGCCGGTGCCCGGCGCTTCAAGGGTTATGCCGACGAGGAAATCATCGGCCAGCATTACTCGGTCTTCTATGAGGTCGCCGATCGCCTGGCCGGCCTGCCCGAGACCAACCTGGCCATCGCCCTGCGCGAGGGCAAGTTCGAGGACGAGGGCTGGCGCGTACGCAAGGATGGTTCGCGCTTCTGGGGCCACGTGGTGATCGATCCCATCTATCGCGAAGATGGCCGCCTGCTGGGCTTCGCCAAGATCACCCGCGACCGTACCGAACAGCTGGAAACCAGCGAGAAGATCCTCTTCATGGCGCGCCACGATGCCATGACCGGCCTGCCCAACCGCGTGCATTTCCTGGAGCGGCTCGATGAGGTCATGTCCGCCCTGCATCCGGGCCAGCAGCAAGTGGCCGTGGTCAGCATCGACCTCGACGGGTTCAAGGAAGTCAACGATGCCTTCGGCCACGGCGTGGGCGACCAGCTGCTGTCCGAGCTGGGCCGCCGCCTCAAGGCCAGTGTCGGCGAGAACGAAATGGTGGCGCGCTTCGGCGGCGATGAATTCGTGGCCTTCAAGCTGATCCGCCACCAGCGCCAGTTAAACGACTTCATCACCCGCCTGCAGCGTGCGCTGACTGGCATGCTGCGTCTGGCGCAGACCGACATCGTGCCCGGTGCCAGTCTCGGCGTGGCCCTGTTTCCGGGCGACGCCATCGACCGCGCGCAGCTGCTCAACAATGCCGACCTCGCCATGTATCGCGCCAAGAAGAGCCTGGACGAGAAGATCTGCTACTACGAAGCCAACATGGACGAGGCCTCGCGCGCGCGCCGGGCCATGGCGCGCGACCTGTGGGTGGCGCTGGAGCAGGGGCAGTTCTTCCTCAACTTCCAGATCCAGCAGGCTGTCAGCGGCGACGAGATCACCGGCTACGAAGTGCTGCTGCGCTGGCAGCATCCGACCCAGGGCCTGATCCCGCCGGCAACCTTCATCCCGGTGGCCGAAGAATGCGGTGCCATCAGCGCCATCGGCGACTGGGTGCTGGAGCACGCCTGCCGCGAAGCCGTGCTGTGGAACCTGCAGCCGCGCATTGCCGTCAATCTGTCGGCCTTGCAATTGTCCAACGCCGGCCTGGTGGAAAAGGTGCGCGCCGTGCTGGCCGCCACCGGCTTGCCTGCGCACCGGCTGGAACTGGAAGTGACCGAGACCGCCCTCATTGCCGACCGCGACCGGGCGCTGCACTTGCTGCAGCAACTCAAGGCCATGGGCGTGACCATTGCCATGGATGATTTCGGCAGTGGCTATTCCTCGCTGGAAACCTTGCGCAGCTTTCCCTTCGACAAGATCAAGCTGGACCGCAGCTTCATCAATGAACTGGAAACCAGCCAGCAGGCCAAAGCCTTCGTGCGCGCCATCCTGGCGCTGGGCCACAGCCTGAACGTGGCGGTGCTGGCCGAGGGTGTCGAGACCGAAGCCCAGCGTGCCATCCTTGAAGAAGAAGGCTGCCAGGAGGGCCAAGGCTACCTGTTCGGCTATCCGGCGCTGTTGAGCCGCCTGGGCGAGCTGGACCAGGCCGTGCCGCCCCACGAGGTCCAGCGCCGCGCCTGAGCGCTGCAGGCGCGTGCGATTTCGCGTAGGCTGGCGGCTGTCGTGATTCTCCAGCGAGTTCGTCCATGAGCCAGAGCCTGTCCGCTGCTGCGGATGCCGCCCCCCTTGCCCCTGCAGAAGAAGCGGCCGAGACCGGCCTGCTGGCCGCGCTGGCGCAGTTGCTCCAGTCGCGCCGCCAGGTGCTGGTCCTGACCGGGGCCGGCATCAGTACCGCTTCCGGCATTCCCGATTACCGCGACGACAGCGGCGTGCGGCGTGGCCGCCTGCCGATCCAGGGCAGCGAGTTCCGCCAGTCCGAAGCGGCGCGCAAACGCTACTGGGCGCGCAGCATGCTCGGCTGGCCACGCCTGGCGCAGGCCGTACCCAATGCGGCGCACCGCGCGCTGGCGCAACTGCAGCAGGCTGGCCACCTGGGCGGCATCCTGACCCAGAATGTCGATGGCCTGCACCAGCAGGCGGGCAGCCGCAACGTGATCGAACTGCATGGCAGCATCCATGCGGTGCGCTGCCTGGCTTGCGATACCGTCTACCCGCGCGCGCAGATCCAGCAGGAGCTGGCGCGCTGCAATCCCTCCTTCGTCCACCTGCAGGCCGAGGCCTTGCCCGACGGTGATGCCCGCCTGGAGCCGGAGGCAGATGCCGTCTTTCACGTGCCGGCCTGTGTGGCCTGTGGCGGCATGCTGCAACCGGATGTGGTGTTCTTCGGCGACGGCGTGCCGCCCGCGCGCACGGCCCAGGCTGAAGCGGAGGCCCAGGCCTGTGATGGCATGCTGGTGATCGGCTCTTCGCTGATGGTGTTGTCGGGCTTTCGCTTCCCGCGCACGGTGGCCGCAGCCGGCAAGCCGGTGGTGGCGATCAATCGCGGCGTGACCCGCGCCGATGACTTGCTGGCCTTCAAGCTGCGCGAGGATGCCGAAGCGGTGTTGCCGCGCCTGGCGGCGCTGCTGGGGGCAGACGGGCACTGAGTCAAGTCCTGCGCTTGCCTCGGCTAGCAACTGTCGGGCCCTGCCGGGTCTCCGATTGTGGAACCTGGGCGCCCCGGCGGCCACGAATGCTTTCGCATGAACTTATGCGTTCCGGGCCACAGCCTGCCGGCTCGCCACGCGCCGCATCGACCACAGCACCAGCAGCGTGGTGGCCGCCGCCAGCAAGGCTGCCGCTGCAAAGGCATGCGCAAAGCCCTGGGCATAGGCCTGCCGCGCCAGCAGCATGGCCTGCGGTCCATGCTGCGGCAGCAGGGCTGCAGCCTGTGCCAGGTCGCCTGCCAGCACGCGGTCGATGAAGGCCGGTGCCGCAGCACTGGCATCGAGGGTGGCCAGTGCCGTCGTCATGGCGTGGCGTGCGGTCTCTGCCAGCACCGCGCCCAGCCCCGCGAAACCAGCCAGCACGCCCGTGAAGCGAGCCGTCGTGCTGATGCCCGAGGCCATGCCGGCGCGCTCGCGCGGCACATTGCTCATGATGGCCTTCTGCGTCTGTCCGTTAAGCAGCCCGCCGCCGCTGCCCAGCACGGCCATGCCGAGCACGGTCCAGCCGTGCGCCTCGGCGTGTGCCGCCAGCATCATCAAGAGGTTGCCCAAGGCGGTCACGCCCAGCCCCAGCGCCAGCAGTTGCGGCGAAGACAGCCAGCGGCCCAAAACCCGTCCGAACTGCGGCAGCAGCAGCATGGCCAGCGCAAACGGCAGCATCGCCAGGCCCGCCTGGCCCGCGCCCAGGCCGCGCGCATTCTGCAGGAACAGCGGCAGCAGCGAGGCCATCACCTGGGCCGAGGCCGCATAGGCGAACATGGCGGCGACGGCCGCGACGAAGCCGGTATGACGAAACAGGGAGAGCTCCAGCATCGGATGGGCGCAGCGGCGCTCCCAGGCGATGAAGAGCGTGAATAAAAGAGCGCCACCCACAGCGCGGGTGACGCAAGCAACGCTGGTCCACCCGTGTTCCGGCCCGGTGATCAGGGTCCAGGTCAACAGGAAGACCGCGCTGGAGGAACTGAGGATGCCCAAGGGGTCCAGCGGCCGTGGCAGCGGATTGCGCGATTCCGGCACATGGCGCCAGACCGCTGCAGCCAGCAGCAGGCAGGCCGGCAGGTTCACCGCAAACGCCCAGCGCCAGCCCAGCAGGGTGTTGACTGCGCCGCCGATGAGCGGGGCCAGCACCATGGTCAGTCCCATGATGCCGCCCCACAGGGCCCAGGCGCGTTCGCGCTGGCTTTCGTCATGGAAGGCGTGGCCGATCACCGCCAGTGCCGGTGCCAGCAGGAAGGCGGCGCCCACGCCCTGCAAGGCACGCGCCGCATACAGGGCTGGCGCCGTGGGTGCCAGGGCGCAGGCCAGCGAGGTCAGCGCGAACAGGGCGATGCCCACCAGCAGCACGCGCTTGCGGCCGTAGCGGTCGGCGATGGCGCCCGCCGGCAGCAGCAGGGCGGCAAAGCAGAGCACGTAGCTGCTGACCACCCATTCGATCTGGCTGAAGGTGGCGCCAAGCTCGCGCGCTACCGTGGGCAGGATGATGCCCACCACGTTGGTATCGAGCACCGTCATGGCACAGCCGAAGGATCCGGTCAGCAGGATGCGGCCGGCGGGAGAGGACAGGCGCAGGGACATGGTGGGCAGGCAAGGGAAATCGGACCCCTATTGAAGCAAGATCGATGATTCGCTTCAATCATGGATTTCCAGCTTTTAATTAGGTATAAGCTAATTATCTTCAACCGATTCCACCAGCCCCCAGGAGCCCGTTACGATGGATCTGCGACACCTGCGATACTTCCTCACCGTGGCCGACGAACTGCATTTCGCCCGTGCCGCCGAGCTGCTGGGCATTGCGCCGCCCACGCTGAGCGTACAGATCCAGCAACTGGAACGGCAACTGCAGTGCCAGCTGTTCGTGCGCAGCAAGCGCTCGGTGGCGCTGACCTCGGCGGGGCAGGATTTCGTGATCCAGGCGCGTGCCGCACTGGCCCGTTTCGACCAGGCCATCGATGCCGGCCGCCGCGCAGGACGCGGCGAACTGGGGCGGGTGGAAGTGGGCTATGTCGGCTCGGCCGTCTTCGGCGGCATCCTGCAGCAGCAGCTCAGTGCGTTTCGCCAGCGCTGGCCGCAGGTGCTGGTGCATGCGTGCGAGTGGCCGATGCTGCAGATGGGTGCCGCCCTGGAGGAGGGCAAGCTCGATATTGCCTTCGTGCGCCTGCCGGTGCCGCTGGGGCAGACGCTGCAGTCACACGTGCTGCTGCGCGACCGCTTTTGCCTGGCGCTGCCCTCGGATCATCCGCTGGCTGCCGGTGGCGGCGCGATCCGCTCGCGCGCCCTGGCCGGTGAAGCCTTCATCCTGCCCGAGCAGGAACTGGGCAGCCGCGAGGTGTGGCGGCGCGGCGGCCTGGTCCCGCGCAGCGTGAGCCGGCCCGGCGGCCTGCTGGCAGTGCTGGCCGAAGTGGCCGTGGGTGCGGGCGTGGCCGTGGTGCCGGGCGTGCTGGCCTCGGTGGTGAATTTGCCCAATGTCAGCTACCGCACGCTGGCCGGCGCCCCCATCGTCTCCGAAGTGGCCGCCGTCTATCGCCGCTTTGAACGGGCGCCGGCGGTGCGCAACATGATCGCCGCATTGCGTGCCAGCAAGCCGGTGCAGGTCCACGCCGCTACAATGGCCTGAGCCGGCCGCTTCGCTTTCCCCTTCATCCGACCAGAAAATGTACCGATGTTCTTTCTCCAAGTAGCGCTGTTGATCGTGTTGGGTTTCTTGACGCTGGGCCTGGCGGTGTGGGGCGGGTTTGCGCTGTGGTTCCAGCTGCCGGTGGCGGCCTGGCTGCGCATCGCCGCCATCGTGCTGTGGAGCCTGCCGCCGGCCGCAACGCTGGCGCTGGTGGCGGGTGTGCCGAGCCTGCCAGGCCTGCCGGGTCTCTCCTGGCGCTGGGGCCCGCTGGCCTTCGTGCTGGCCGGCATGGCCATGGCGCTGTGGTGGAGCAGCATCCGCCCCAGCCACGAGCGCGACTGGGCTGATGACGTGGCGCGCCTGCTGGTGCCGCAGGTGCAAGGCGACATCGTGCAACTGGACAACGTGCGCAACTTCACCTGGCGCAGCGAAACCGACTACGACATCCGCTGGGAGTCGCGCCGCTACGATCTCTCGCAACTGGTTTCTGCGGATCTGGTGCTGTCCTACTGGATGGGGCCGGCCATTGCCCACACGCTGGTGTCCTTCGGCTTTGCCGACGGGCGGCGCCTGGTGTTCTCGCTGGAAATCCGGCGCG
Organism: Herbaspirillum sp. CAH-3; assembly: GCF_009668275.1. Lineage (NCBI taxonomy): Bacteria > Pseudomonadati > Pseudomonadota > Betaproteobacteria > Burkholderiales > Oxalobacteraceae > Herbaspirillum > Herbaspirillum sp. CAH-3. The sequence continues at coordinate 260,021 of NZ_VSWE01000003.1, forward strand.
AGCGCGATGAGGCCTTTTCCGCCCTGGGCGGCTTCTTCCGCCAGTTCGAGACGGTCATCGTCGCCGCCGATGAAACCGACATCATCCGTACCCGCACCAATGCGCGCGGGGAAGACGTCTATCTCTATCGCCTGCAATTGCGCCCCGATCAGCTGCGCCGCGTCTTCCTCGGCTACCTGGAACGTGCGGCGCAATTGCGGGACAGCCCGCGCTTCTACAACACCCTCACCAGCAACTGCACCACCATCGTCTTTGAGCTGGCGCGCCGCCTCTCACCTTCGCTGCCGCTGGATTATCGGCTGCTGCTCTCGGGCTACTTCGCCAACTACGTCTTCGACCAGGGCGTGTTGACGCCGGGCTACAGCTTTGCGCAGCTGCACGCGGCCGGGCGTATCACCGGGCGCGCCTTGCAGGACGGCCCCCAGCAGGACTACAGCAAGCGCATCCGGCAAGGTGTGCCGGGAGTGTCCGCTGCCGAGCTGCGCTGAGCCCTAATCCGTTTACCGGATATCCAAACACAAAATCATTCGTATTCCCTCGCTGCGAAGCTGATTACGATTTCCTCCTCTGCACGACCCGGCGTTTGGCCGGGTGCGTCCTCGCCATCACCGAGAAGGAAACGCCATGCCCGAAGCGGTCAATCATTTTCCCTTGTCAGCGGCGGGAGCTGACCCCGCCTGCGCTGCGAGTCACACTGGCCCACGCCCCCCGCGCGTGCTGACTGCACGCAGTCTCTTCTTCATTTCATGGACCGCACCGCTGGTGCTGCTGCTGGCCTGGGAAGCGCTGGCCCGTGCCGGCGTGCTCTCGCCGCAGGTGTTGCCCGCGCCCAGCAAGGTGCTGCAGACGGCATTGAACCTGATTGCCCAAGGCCGCCTGCTGTCGGACCTCGGGGCCAGCCTCCTGCGGGCCGCCGCCGGGTTTGCCATCGGCGGCAGCATCGGCTTCGTGCTCGGTACGCTGGTGGGCTTCTCGCGCCTGGCCGAGGCGCTGGTGGACCGCAGCGTGCAGATGGTGCGCGCCGTGCCTTTCCTGGCGGCGCTGCCACTGGTGATCGTGTGGTTCGGCGTGGGCGAGGGCGGCAAAGTGTTCCTGGTTTCGCTGGGCGTGCTCTTCCCCATCTACATCAACACCGTGCTGGGCATCCGCCAGGTCGATCCCAAACTGCTGGAGCTGGGCCGTGTGACCGGCTTGTCGAACTGGACCCTGATCCGCCGCATCGTCCTGCCGGGCGCCTTGCCCTCGATCCTGGCCGGGGTGCGCTATGCACTGGCCGTCGCCTGGCTGGCGCTGGTGATCGCCGAGACCATCGCGGCCAATACCGGCATCGGCTCGCTGGCCATGGATGCGCGCGAATTCCTGCAGACCGACGTGATCGTGCTGACCATCGTCATCTATGCCGGCATCGGCGTGGTCTCCGACGGCATCGCGCGCCTGCTGGAGCGCCGCCTGCTGGCCTGGCACCCCAACTACGCCGCCAAGGGGAAATGATGAGCGACAGCTTGTACGACCGCCATACCGCGCACCCCGCCACGGCCGATGAACTGGCGGTGAGCGTGGCCGGATTGAAGCGACGTTACGGATCGCGCACCGTGATCCAAGGCCTGAACCTGCGCATTGCACGCGGCGAATTCGTGGCCCTGCTGGGCGAGAGCGGTTGCGGCAAGACCACCTTGCTGCGCGCGCTGGCTGGGCTGGACCCCATCGACGGCGGCCGCATCGACGGACCGGCGCAGCCCGCCGTGGTGTTCCAGGAACCGCGCCTGATCCCGTGGGATCGGCTGTGGCGCAATGTCTCACTGGGCCTCGATGACCGCCAGGGCAAGCCGCTGGCGCAAGCCGCGCTGGAAGAGGTGGGCCTGGGTGACCGGCTCGACGACTGGCCGCGCAATCTCTCCGGTGGCCAGGCCCAGCGCGTGGCGCTGGCACGCGCCCTGGTGCGTGAGCCGCGGCTGTTGCTGCTGGATGAACCCTTTGCTGCGCTCGATGCGCTCACCCGCATCCGCATGCATGCCCTGGTGCGCCAACTGCTGGCGCGGCATCGCCCCGGGGTGCTGCTGGTGACGCACGATGTGGATGAAGCCATCGTCCTGGCCGATCGGATCCTGGTCATGCGCGAGGGGGCCATTGCCAATGATGTTCGCGTCGCCCCCGAAGCGGCCCATGACCGCAGCCATCCTGCTGCCCAGGCCCTGCGTGCGCAGTTGTTGGCCGAGCTGGGCGTAGTGGCAGCCCAGGCGGCGTAGCGGTGGCATTAAGTTTTCCTGAATGCTGTTTTTCTTCTCATTAAATCCTGCTTAATGCTCATGTCCCACGATTCCAAGCCTGCCAATCTCCATCGTCGTCAACTCTTGCAAGCCGCGCTGGGTAGCGCGGCCCTCGGCGCCAGCGGCCTGCCGCTGCTGGCGCGCGCCGCCGGCAAGTCGCGCAATACCGATACGGTGCGCCTGGCCTGGGGCAAGGGTGGTTTGCCCGGCATCGCCCGCACGCGCGGCGAGTTCGAGAAGACGCTGGCCCGCGATGGCATCAAGGTACAGTGGATCGGTCCTTTCCCCAACCATGCGCCCTCCTTGCAGGCCGTCACCGGTGGCAGCGCCGACTTCGGTTTCGGTGGCAGCACCACTCCCGCGCTGGCCGCGATGATCGCCGGTTCGCCGCTGGTATTCACGCAGTTCGCCGTGGTCGAACCGCGCAGCACGGCCATCATCGCCAAGGATGGCTCGGGCATCAACAAGGTCGCCGACCTGGTGGGCAAGACGGTGGCGGTCAATCGTTCCGGGCTCGGGGAATTCCTGCTGGTGGCCGCGCTGGAAAAGCACGGCATCGCGCGCGACAAGGTCAATTTCGTCTACCTCAATCCACCGGATGCCGGCCCTGCCTTCTCGCAGGGCAAGGTCGATGCGTGGTCCATGTGGAGTCCCGGCGTGGACATCGCGCGGGTGGAATACAAGGCGCATGACGTGTTCTTTGAGGGACGCGACCTGGATTTCCTGATCGACTTCAACTCCTACGTCACGCACCGCAAGTTTGCCGAAGAAAACGCCGACATCGTGCGCGCCGTCAACGCCGCCTATCGTGCCGAGGGCGAGTGGATCAGCAAGAATCCGCGCGAGGCTGAAGGGCTGGTGCAGAAGGATGCCGGCTATTCCGATGCGGTGCGCGATTCGCTCATCAAGCTGGCGCGCCGCTGGGAATTCCACGGTACTGACGACGCCAAGTTCATCGCCAACTTCCAGGGTGCAGCGGACTGGCTGGCCGCGCGCAAGATCCTGCCGCAGAAGGTGCAGGTTTCCGATTACATCGTCAAGGTCTGACTCATTTACCGCCTGCCTTGCAGGCCCTCAGGAGAGCAAGCATGAGCATCAATTTCATCGGCATGGTCACCACCCACAAGAACTCCGAGATCCACCCCTCGGTCGGGCCGGCCATCGATACCGACTACCTGCTGCGCTTTGCACGCGCCCACGAAGAGGCCGGCTTCGACCGGATACTGGTGCCGTACCACTCCAACGGCCCGGATGCCATCCTCACCATCGCGCAAGTGGCTGCGGCCACGCAGCGCATCCAGCTGATGCTGGCGCATCGCCCCGGCTTCGTGGCGCCCACGCTGGCGGCTCGCCAGCTGGCGACGCTCGATCATTTCAGCGGTGGCCGGCTGGGCGTGCACATCATCTCGGGCGGCTCCGACATCGAACAGCGCCGTGATGGCGACTACCTCGATCACGACCAGCGCTATGCCCGTACCGATGAATACCTGCAGATCCTGCGCCAGGTGTGGACTGCCGACAAGCCCTTCGATCACCAGGGCGCGCACTACCGTTTCGAGCAGGCGTACTCTGAAGTCAAGCCGCTGCAGCAGCCGCAACTCCCGATCTTCTTCGGCGGGGCCTCCGAGGCAGCCATTCCGGTGGCCGGCCGTCATGCCGATGTCTACGCACTCTGGGGTGAATCGCTGGAGCAGGTGCGCGAGCTGACCGGGCGCGTGCGCGCCGAAGCAGCACGGCATGGACGTGAAATCAGCTTCTCGGTGTCCTTCCGCCCCATCCTGGCAGCTACTGAAGAGCAGGCCTGGGCGCGTGCCGAACGCATCCTCGATGAGACGCGCCGCCTGCGCTCGGGCAATGGCACGCGCCATCCGGCCTACACCGGACCGCAGGAGAGCGAAGGCGCGCGCCGCTTGCTGGCTGCGGCCGAGAAGGGCGACCGTGTCGACAAGCGCCTGTGGACGGCCATTGCCAAGGAGACCGGTGCGCGCTACAACTCCACCGCGCTAGTCGGTACGCCCGAACAGGTGGCCGAGACCCTGCTGGATTACTACGATCTGGGCGTGACCACTTTCCTCATCCGTGGCTTCGATCCGCTGGAAGATGCCATCGACTATGGCCGCGAACTGATCCCGCGCACGCGTGAGCTGGTGGCGCAACGCTTGCAGCAACGGACAGCACAAAAGCAGGCCGCCTGATTTATCCACTGCCTGATACGAAAATGGCTCCGCATGCGGAGCCATTTTTTTGGGGAAGCGATCAGGTCACGCCGACTGCAATGCCTGTTCCAGGTCGGCCAGCAGGTCATCGATATGCTCGATGCCGATGGACAGGCGCACGGTATCTTCCGTCACGCCCGCCTTCTCCAGTTCGGCCGGCGACAACTGGCGATGCGTGGTGGAAGCGGGATGCGTGGCCAGCGACTTGGCGTCACCGATGTTGACCAGCCGCGTGAACAGTTGCAGCGCATCCTGGAAGCGCGCACCGCCGTCGCGGCCATTGGCCACGCCGAAAGTCAGCACGCCCGAGGCGCGGCCCTTGAAATACTTCTGCGCCAGCGCATGGTCGGGATGATCTTCCAGCCCGGCATAGTTGACCCAGCGCACTTTCGGATGGCGCTTCAGGTATTGCGCCACGGCCAGCGCATTGGCGGTGATGCGGTCCAGTCGCAGGGACAGGGTTTCGATGCCCTGCAGGATCTGGAAGGCATTGAACGGGGAGAGCGCCGCGCCGGTATTACGCAGCGGGACCACGCGCGCGCGTCCGATATAGGCAGCCTCGCCCAGCGCTTCGGTATAGACCACGCCGTGATAGCTGACATCCGGTTCGTTGAGGCGCTTGAAGCGTTCCTTGTGCTTGGCCCAAGGGAACTTGCCCGAATCGACGATGGCCCCGCCCAGGGTCGTGCCATGGCCGCCGAGATACTTGGTCAGCGAATGCACGACGATGTCGGCGCCGTGTTCGAAGGGACGCAGCAGGTAAGGCGTGGCCACGGTGTTGTCGACGATCAGCGGGACGCCATGGCGATGGGCGATTTCGGCTACGGCGGCGATGTCGGTGACGTTGCCCAGCGGGTTGCCGATGGACTCGATGAAGATGGCCTTGGTGCGCTCATCGATCAGCGGTGCAAAGGACTCCGGCTGGCGCGGATCGGCGAAGCGGGTCTGGATGCCGAACTGCGGCAGCGTGTGGGCGAAGAGATTGTAGGTGCCGCCATACAGGGTAGAGGCAGAGACGATGTTGTCGCCCGCTTCGGCAATGGTCTGGATCGCGTAGGTCACGGCGGCTTGCCCCGAGGCCAGGGCGAGCGCGGCGATACCGCCTTCGAGCGCGGCCAGGCGCTTTTCCAGCACGTCCTGGGTCGGGTTCATGATGCGCGAATAGATGTTGCCCTGGACCTTCAGGTCGAACAGGTCGGCACCGTGCTGGGTATCGTCGAAGGCGAAGGCCACGGTCTGGTAGATCGGCACGGCCACAGCGCGCGTGGTCGGGTCGGGATCATAGCCGCCGTGGACGGAGATGGTTTCGAATTTCCATTGCGGATTGTCTGGCATGTCGTCTCTCTTCTTCTCGTGGATGGGATGCGGGAACACTGTCGCATCCGAGACGCTAGCGCGAGCGGGCAGGGTGCGCCAAGAAATGATTTCTCATAAGCATATGCACCCCATGCCGGTGAGGTCGTATTGATGCCAAGCCAATCTGCTTCCGTGTTCGCACCGGCCGCGCACCTCACTGCACCTTGACGATCACATAGGCGGTCGCGAACACCCGTCCCGGTGCCACCGTCTTTCCCGGCAGCTTCTGCAGCGTGGCGGTCAATCGCTTTTCCACCGTGAACTGATACGCGGGCGCAGCCGGTGCCGGCGGCAGGCAGCGTGATGCATTGCTGGTGTCGAGCCGATACCAGCCAGCGTTGCGACCCGCAGGCAGCGGTCTGGACATCCCTTGGCCGGCCAGCGGCGAGCTGAGGAATTGCATCGGCTGCTGGCTGTCGCTGTCGCTCAGGCTGATGCCCACGCCCTTGGCCAGCGAAGGATCAAGGCCGTAATTGTCCGAGAGCAGGTACCGTACGCCCTGGTCCTGGTTCACATACCCCAGCTGCCGCGCCGCCGCCAGTGCGCCTGCTGATACCTGGATGCCAAAGGCGGTCTGGTTGTCGTCAGTGCCGGCGGTGGACGGCGGGCGGGTATTGACGCCCTCGTCACAGCGAAAGGCCAGCGTGAACTCCACCTGCCGTGTTTCGCCCTGTTTGAGTTCTTCTTCCGAGATCGTCGGAAAAACCACTTCCGGTGTCACGTTCTGTACCACGCATGATGGCAGCACGCTCAGGCTGGCCGCCTGGCGCATGCCGAAGGCGATACCGTTGGCGGCACCGAAGAAGAGGAAGCGCGTCGCGTGGTCTTCACCATCATCATCCATGTCGCCGCTGGCGCGGTTGTAGCCTGGCCCCCGCAGCATCAGGTAGCCATTGGGCTGCAGGCAGCGGTAGGGAACGGCAGCCTGCAGCCGGTTGTCCGGGCGGTCGCCGCACCAGTTGCTGGTGCCGGTCCCGGGACTGAGATCGGAGACACGGGCGATCTCGGCCTTGACCGGACTGAGATGCTTGGCGCGGATCAGGATCTTCTTGCGGGCTTCATCGACGTCATAGTTCTCCAGGCGGGCGGACTGGTAATAGCGCGAAAACACCTTCCCTGAGCGCAAATGCGTGAGCCGGATCGCCACACCGGGAAACCAGGTGCGGTAGAAACCCGGCAATCCGTCCTGGGTGCCGATCTCGGCAAAGCCGCCGACGCGGTCATCGCCATTGGTGGAAAACACTTCGGAGACCTGCCCGGCATCGGCCAGGTCACACGTCCACAGCAGCGTATCGCCGCTGATGCCGGAGGCCTCGGCGGCCGTGGCCACCGTACTGCCCAGGAGCGTGCCGGCCGGCTGCAACGCGGTGCTGGCGAGATTGATGCGGCCGAACCAGAACTGGGCCGAGCCGCCATCGCTCAAGGGCGTGAAGGGATAGTCGATGCGATTGTTGCGCTTGCAGATGGCCGCCGCAGGAAGCGACAGCAGGCACAACGCCAGCATCGCAAAGAGCAGGCGCAAAGGGCGTGGCAGGGCCCAGGGGACAGGCACGCCTGGCCTGGCGTGATCGGGCGGGCGAGCAGACAAGGAACAACTCCGGCAGGAAGGGAAAGCCCTGCATGTTCGCGCAGCACGCCTGTGCGCAACATGGGCCGCTGCCGCAATGCGCATGGGCCAAATCCCATTGGGCTGCGGTGCCCGTGTTTGGGATTTGGCCCATGTGCGAATCAGGGATTGCCAACCGCTGCTTTGGGGGGTGGCCGATTCTGCTGGATGGCCGGTCTGCCTATGATTCACCTGGTGCCGGACGTATCGGTTGGCGTCGGCATTCTTCGTGGATCGACCGAATTCTCCTTGGGGGTAAAAATGAAAAAGCATCTCGCAATCCTGTTGCTGGTCTCGCCGTCGCTGGTGCTGGCGGCGGGCAGCACCATCAATTTCCGCGGCCAGGTCAACAGCCAGACCTGCCAGGTGATGGTCGATGGCGCGGCCAATCCGGTCGTGCTGCTGCCCACGGTGGCGACGGGCGACCTGGCGGCGGCAGGCACTTCGGCGGGCGAAACGCCCTTCGTGGTCAGCGTCAGTGGCTGCACGGCGTCGGCCGTCGACAAACCGAAGGACAAGCTGAAGATCAAGACCCAATTCCTGACCAGCGCGGCGACCAGCGGCAACAACATTCCCAACCTGGGCACAGCCAAGAACGTGGCGCTGCAATTGCGCAAGAGCGTGGGCGGCGATCCGATCAGTCTGGTGGGAGGGAGCGCCGTGTCGGTCGAGGGGCTGGAGGTTGCCGCCGGCAGCACCAGTGCTTCGCATACCTTTGCCGTGCGCTACGTCGCCGAAGGCGGCGCAGCCGAAGCCGGCTCCGTGATCGGCTCGGTGCAGTACGCCCTCGATTACTTCTGATACGCCCGTCCGGGCGCGGACTTCCGTTTTCCCGCTGGTCCCACCCCTGTCGCTGCCGGGATATCTCCCGGCGGCGCATCCCCGTTTTTGCCATGAACAGAACAAGCTTGCGCGCAGGTCTCCTCATGCTGCTGGTCTTCCTGCTGAATGCGCACGCCAGCGCCAGCGTGACCATGCTCGGTACGCGCGTCATCTATCCGGCCGATGCCGGTGAGCAGGCACTGCGTTTCAGCAATCCTGACGATCATCCCAACCTGGTCCAGCTGTGGCTGGATGATGGACACGCCGGCCGGCCCGATGGGCAGGCCTCGCCCTTCCTGGTCATTCCGCCGGTGTTCCGCATCGAGCCGCGTGGCGGTCAGGTGGTGCGGCTCTCCTACGCAGGCGCGCCGCTGCCGCAGGACCGCGAGTCGCTGTTCTTCCTGAATTTCCTGCAGGTGCCGGCCCTCAAGGCCGATTCGGTCAACGACAACCAGCTGGTGCTGACTGTGCGCAGCCGAATGAAAGTCTTCTATCGTCCCCCCGCCCTGGCCGGCGAGACAGATGCCGCACGCGCTCCCGAGGCGCTCTCTTTCGCCATCGACAGCAGTGATGGCACGCCCGGCATGGTGGTGCGCAACGGCAGTGGCTATCACCTGATGGTGCAACAGGCCGACCTGGTGCTGGGCGGCCAGGCGCAGACGCTGGCCAGGACGACGGTGATCCAGCCTTTCCAGGAACTGCGCTGGCCGCTGGAACACGTGCCGGCCGACCGCGCCGGCATGCGCATGCGGCTGCGTCTGCTCAACGATGTGGGTGTGGAAGTGCCGCGCGACTATCCAGTGCAGTGAGGTGGCCACGGTGAGCGTGCATCCCCCGCCCCTGCGGCGCGTGGCCCGGTCCGTCCTGTCGCTGGGGGCCGGGCTGCTGGCCTGGCCGGTCGCCGTGGCCGGCCCGCCGGAGACCAGCTATCGGTTCCTGGAGTCGCTGGAGATGGCCTCGCCCATCAACAAGGGCAGCCTGTCGCGCTTCAATCGCGTGGGCAATGTCGAGCCCGGTATCTACAGCGTTGATGTGGTTGTCAATGGCAGCTTCAGCCATCGCCGTGCATTGCGCTTCGACCTGGTCGAAGGGATGGGGGCGGTGCCCTGCTTCAAGGCCGAGGATGCCGTTTTGCTCGACCTGCGGCAGGACCTGGTCGCGCAGCTCGGCCAGCGCGATTGCGCTCGCATCGATGAACTGGCACCCGGCGCACAGGCCGTGTTCGATCTCTCGCGCCTGCGGCTGGACGTCAGCCTGCCCCAGGCGCAACGCAACCATGTCGCGCGTGGCTACATCGATCCCGCACTCTACGATGCCGGCGACAGCATGGGTTTCCTCAACTACAGCATCAGCCAGTATTACGCCCATACCGCCCAGGGCAGCAGCAGTTCGGTCTACGGTTTTACCAACAGCGGAATCAACCTCGGCCTGTGGCGTTTGCGCCAGCAAGGCAGCCTGGGCTACGACAGCCGTAGCGGACTTCGCTGGAATCCGGTGCGTACCTATGCCCGCCGCGCCTTGCCCGGCTGGACCAGCGAACTGACGGTGGGCCAGAGCTACACCTCCGGCAAGTTGCTGTCGGGGCTGGCCTACCAGGGACTGGAACTGAGTTCGGACGAGCGCATGCTGCCCGATTCACAGCGCGGCTATGCCCCCGTCATTCGCGGCAGTGCGCGCAGCAACGCGCAGGTCATCGTCAGCCAGAAAGGACGCGACATCTACCGCACCACGGTCGCTGCGGGCGGTTTCGTGATCGACGATCTGTATCCGACCAGCTACAACGGCGATCTCGATGTCACCGTCATCGAGGCCGATGGCACGCGCTCGCGCTTCAGCGTGCCCTACTCGGCGCTGCCGGAGTCGATGCGGCCCGGCAGCACGCGTTACAGCGTCACGCTGGGGCGCACCCGCGATACCGATAGAAGTTTGCCGTTCGTGGATGCCCTGGTCCAACGCGGACTGAGCAACAGCATGACCGGCAGCCTCGGGCTGCGCGTGGCTCCGGCGTACCAGTCGGCGGTGCTGGGCACCACCTTGGCCGGCGCGCTGGGTTCGCTCGGCCTGTCGCTCAACTATTCGCATGCCGATACCGGTGGCAGCGCGCGCGGTGGGTGGATGGTGGGCCTGTCGTATTCCCGGGCCTTCGATGTCACCGGTACGCAGTTCTCCCTCGCCAGCTATCGCTATTCCACTTCCGGCTACCGCGAACTGGCCGACGTGATCAGCGAGCGCCAGGTGCAGCGCAGCCGGTGGTCTTCGCTGGCCAGTTCCACCAGCTATCAGCAGCACTCGCGCATCGATCTCTCGCTCAGCCAGCAACTGGGGAGCCTGGGCTCGCTGTATCTCTCCGGCCTGACCCAGACCTTCCACCATGACCGCAGCCGCATTACGCAATTGCAGTTCGGGTATTCGACCCTGTGGCGCAATGGCGTGAGTCTGAACCTCGCTTTCCAGCGACAGCAGGTCAGCAGTGTGGCGCGGCGCCCCGATGAGCTGGACGGGCGGCTGCCGGCGGTGGCGCAAACGGGCTCCTCGCTGATGCTGTCGCTGTCCATCCCGCTGGGGCGCGCAGGCGGCGAGCGGCCCATCGCGAGTGCGTCGGTGGTCCGGGCGGCGGACCAGGACCTTTATCAGACGCAAGTGTCCGGCATGCTGGCCGGCGAGCGCCATCTCAGCTACAGCGTGGGGGCCAGCCATGCGCCCGGTGGCCAGCAGGACAGCATCAACGGCAACCTCGGCGCGCGCCTGCCCAAAGCCAACCTCAATCTCAATCTCACGCACGGGCGCCAATACTGGCAGGTGGCCGGCAATGTGCGCGGTGCGCTCGCGGTGCATGCCGGTGGCATCACGCTGGGTCCCTACCTGGGCGATACCTTTGCATTGATCGAAGCCAAGGGGGCCGAAGGTGCGCGTCTCTTCAACGGCCAGGGGGCGATGATCGACAGTCACGGTTATGCCTTGTTGCCTTCGCTTTCGCCCTATCACCGCAACGTGGTCGAATTGGCGGCCAGCGGCAAGAGCCACAAGACCGAACTGCTGGAGAGCCAGCGCACCGTGATTCCCTATGCCGGTGCGACGCTCAAGCTCAGTTTCAGGACCCGCACCGGACATGCCCTGCTGATCCGCCTGCAGCGGGACGGGGCCTCGCCCTTGCCGATGGGAGCCGACGTGCTCGATGCACAAGGCAGCGTGATCGGCATGGTCGGGCAGGGCAGCCAGGCTTATCTGCGCACGGACCAGGTGCAGGGTGAGCTGCTGGTGCGCTGGGGCGACGGCCAGCAGGAACGCTGCGCCGCGCGCTACGACCTGCACGGGCAGGATCTGGCGCAGGAGCTGATCCGGCTGGAGGCGGCCTGTGCGGCCGCTCCCCGCCGTGCCGAGTTCCTGCCGGCAGAGGCCGCGCAACCGCATGCGCCGGGAGCGTCGCAATGAGCCGCTACCGGATCGGTCGGCTGGCACGTTGGCTGCTGCTGTCCGTGATGCTCTGCTGCAGCCGTGCCGAGGCCGGGCTCATGCCCGAGCGCACGCGGCTGGTCTTCAGCCAGGGCGAGCGCGAACTCAGCCTGCGCCTGGCCAATACCAACCCGCATGCCGTGGTGGTGCAGAGCTGGGTAGACCAGGGCGAGGGCAGCCAGGCACCGGACACGATCCAGTCTGCCTTGTTCGTCCTGCCTGCCGTACAGCGGCTGTCGCCGCAGGCCATCAGCCAGGTCAGGGTGCTGTACACCGGCGAGCCGCTGCCGGCCGACCGCGAATCGGTGTTCTGGCTCAATCTCTACGAGATCCCCCTGCTGCCGGACGCGCCGGGAAGCGCACCGCACCTGCTGCTCGGGCTCAATACCCAGATCAAGGTATTCCATCGTCCCGCCGGCCTTGCCGATCCTGGACCGCAGTGGAGCGATGCGCTGCACTTCCGGCTGCAATGGCAGGCCGGGCAATGGATCCTGGTCTGCCGCAATGACAGCCCTTACTTTGCTTCCCTTGCCAACCTGCGCGTCAGCGACGGTCGCCGCGAACTGGTGCCGCGCGCGGCCCCCGACCAGATGGCACCGCCCTATGGCGAACAGGTTTTCGTGCTGCCCGTGGACGATGCCACCTTGCCGTGGCAGCAGCCGCGCCTGAGCTTCCAGCTCATCGATGACGACGGGCGATTTAGCGATCACGCAAGGTCCCTGATGCCGCCCAACCTGCCATGAAGGAAATTCCCATGCATGCCGCCGCTCTTTGCGCCCACTCTGCCGCCGTCCCGTCCATGGATCGCAGGCACTTGCTGCTGGCCTTGCGGCGACGCCAGTTCCAGCCCTTCCTGCAACCCATCGTCGGTGCCGACGGCGACTGGCAGGGCGCCGAAATCCTGATGCGCTGGCAGCATCCGCACGCCGGTTTGCTGGCACCGGCGGTCTTCCTGGAGCGCTTGTCCGAGGAGGGACTGCTGGCCGCCACCACGCGCCAGATGCTGCAGCAAGTGCGCACGGCGTGGCGCAGCGCACCTGCCTGCCTGCGGCAGCCCTTCGTGCTGTCCTTCAATGCCTGTGGTGAACAATTGGCCGGGGAGAAGCTGGTGGCGCAATGCCAGGCCCTGCTGCGCCGCCTGCCATGGCCGCAGTTGCAGCTGATGATCGAGATGCCCGAGCGTGGTGCCGACCTCGGGCCGGAGCGTTGCCGCCGCCTGTTCGCCCAGTGCGAGCGGGCCGATATCGCCATCGCCCTGGATGATTTCGGCATCGGCGACGCACGCCTGCATCAGCTGGCCTGTGGACGCATCAGCAGCCTCAAGCTTGATCGGTCATTTGTTGCTGCCATGCAGGACAATTCCCTGTACAGTCGCCTCATCGAAACCATCGTCGGCCTGGCCGCCGAGTTCGATGCTACCGTCACCGCCGAAGGTATCGAGACCCGGGGACAGTGGCAGCGCTTGCGCCGGATGGGGGTGCGGCGCTTCCAGGGATATTATTTCGCCAGGCCACTGGCGATGCCGGAGTTCTTCCGGCAGATGCAGCGCCACCGGGACCAGGCGGCGACCACCGAAACAGCGCAGGAAAGGGAATGCCAATATGGCGACTAAGGGGACAATGATACGGGTCGGGATCGCCGATGATTATCCGGTCGTCTTGCGGGGCATCGAAGCCATCCTGGCCACGTGTCCCGACCTGGTGCTGGCCTTCTCGGCCGAGAGCATCACGCAACTGATGAGCTGCCTGGAGCGTGATCCGGTGGACGTGCTGCTGTGCGACTATGCCTTTGATGATGACCCCCAGGCTGACGGCCTGGACCTGCTCAAGCGTCTGCGCCGCCAGCATCCGGCGATGAAGGTGATCTTCCTCAGTGCCCATGCCCAGCCGCAGATCATTTCCAGTGCACTGGAGCTGGGAGCGGCCGGCTTCATCGGCAAGAACCGCAGTGATTTCGTGAACCTGCCGCAGGCCGTCTGCAGCGTCCACCACGGCCACGTCTATCTGCCGCAGTCGCTATCCTCGGCCTTGCTGGGCAGCCTGTTCAATGTCAACGCACGCCAGACCGGGTTGGCCCAGTTGTCCGAGCGCGAGCTGGTGGTGGCGCGCATGATCTGCCAGGGCATGTCCATCAGCGCCATCGCCGAGCGCCTCAACCGCAGTCCCAAGACCATCAGCAACCAGAAGGTGGCGGCCATGAAGAAGCTCGGGGTGAGCAATGACGTCGAACTGAGCCGGATCTTCCAGAACCTGGGCCACTGAGAGCAGCGATGCCGCGCCAGATCCTTGCCCTGTCGGAGCGCTACTATCGCCGGCTCCTGTATGGCTGTGCCACGCTGTTGTCGGTGGCCATCGTCTGCGCCGTGATGTTTCTGGGCTACAGCGCCTTCACGCAATTCCGCGAACGACAGATCGGCAGCTTCACCAGCAAGCGCGAGCAGATCAAGTCCGAGGTCGATCGCCTCACCGCGCGGGTGGTGCAGTTCGCCGAGATGTATGCCCGCCTGCAGCATCTCTACAAGAAGGAACTGATGGTGCTCGATACCTACAGCGAGCGCGTCGATCCTGGCGAGATCACCCGCAGTCCCGAAAGTCTGACGGTGGTTCCCTTTTCCCTGGTGATACGGGGTGACACTGCCGCCGACCGCCTGCGCCTGGCCACGCTGCTGCTCCTGCTGCGTCAGGCCTCGGCCTTGCCGATGTTCAATCCGGCCGAACCCGGTGTCACGCTGGACGGCTTCATCTATACCGCCGACGCCGGCTTCCTGGCGGTCTCGCCGCCGCTGTCCGGCGCCGAAGAGCAGGAGGTACGCCGGCTCGGCATCTCACCCTACATCAGCGCCATCAGTGCGCCGGTCGATGCTGCCTTCGCCGGCGAGCGCGAACGGGCGGCCCGCGCCCAGGGCAGCACCGGGCAGCGCGTGCTGTGGATGAGTCCGGCCTTGAGCGCGCCGCTGCAGCGCTCGGCCGTGACCCGGCTGGCCGTGCGCATTGCGCTGGACAAGGGGGATCAGGCAACGGCCGTGTTTTCGGTGCCGGCCAGCCAGTTCCGCCAGTTCTTCATGAAAGACGAAGAGATGCCCGGCCTGATGGTGTTTGAAGGGCAGGGCAGCACACGTTTGCTGAGCGCTCCCGACCCGCACGTCAATGCGCTGCTGATGCGCCACATCCAGGAGCATGTGCGGCATGCCACCGATCCGCACGACCACGTCGGCCATTTCCACGATGACGGCAGCTTCTTCATTGCCCAGACCATCGAGGGACCGGAGTGGGTGGTGGTGCTCACCTTCACCTGGCGCGACGTGCTGGCCGGCTTGCAGGGCGACTTCACCACGGGTGCCGTCTGGGGATTGTTTGCGCTGATTTTCGTGTGGGTTGCGACCCTCTATTTCGACCGCTGCGTGATCGGGCCGCTGCAGAAAAAGGCGCTGGCCATGGTGGAGAGTCGCCAGTTCAGCCAGACCATCATCGATACCCTGCCGGTCGGCATTGCCGTCTATGCGCCCGGTTCGGGCGAGGTGGTGCTGCGCAATGCGGTGGCCGCGCGCATGCTGGAGCACTCGGCACTGCCCAGCGCGGCATTCTATGCACAGATTCTTACCGCCGTGCGGGTCGGCGACAATCTGCGCCAGGCCATGATCGAAGCCGAACTGCCGCTGCGTGATGGCGGCATCAGCCATCTGGGCGCGGTCTGGTCGCGCACACGCTTCTCGGGCCAGGATGTGCTGCTGCTGGGCATGATCGATCTCAATATGCAGAAGGCCCACGAAGCCCTCATGCGCGAAGCCAAAAGCATGGCCGACCGCGCCAGCCAGGCCAAGTCCATGTTCCTGGCCCAGGTCAGCCACGAGATCCGCACGCCCCTGCATGGGGCCATCGGGCATATGGAGCTGCTGGCGCGGGAAGAGCTGTCGTTGCCGCAGCGGCAGCGCATCGAGCTGATCCGCCGTGCCTTCGACATGCTCATGGGCCTGGTCAACGACATCCTCGACATCACCAAGATCGAATCGCAATTCATCACGCTGGCCTCGGAAACATTGCAGCTCAACGACTTGCTGGAAGCGTGCGCACAGCTGTTCGCACCGCTGGCGCTGGACAAGGGACTGGACTTCTCCTGCCTCCCCGCCGTGGCGCTGGAAGCGCCGGTGCTGGGCGATCCGCAGCGGCTGATGCAGATCCTGCACAACCTGGTCGGCAATGCCGTCAAGTTCACGGCGCAGGGGCGCATCCGGCTGGCAGTGCGGCTCGTGCGTCGCGAGCCGGCACGCGTGGTGGTGCGCTTCGAAGTCAGTGATACCGGCATCGGCGTCTCGCCCAGTGCCCGCCAACGGATCTTCAAGTCGCTGCAGCAGGCCGATGACAGCATCAGCCAGCGCTTCGGTGGCACGGGACTTGGTTTGGCGCTGTGCCGTCGCCTGGCCGAGCTGATGGGAGGCGATATCACCCTCGACAGTGAGCCGGGCCAGGGCAGCGTCTTCGGTGCGCAGATCACGCTGGCGTTGCTTGAGGGAGATGCTGCGCTGCCGGTCTCGCGCCCCTTGGCGGGCAAGGCCGTGGTGGTGCATTGCCAGAATGCGGAGATGACAGCGACGCTCTGCGATTATCTCGCCGCGTGGGGCGCGGCGCAGAGCGACGGCGCCAGCGCCAGCGCCTCCGAGGCCGCGATCCATCTGGTCGCACCGGATTGCGTGGATGATTTCATCGCCTGCGCGCAACACCAGTCCTTGCAGGCCGTGCTGATCTGTCCTGACGTGGTCCGTCGCGGCAGCCTTGCGTCTGGCTGGCAGCAGGTCAGCGCTTTCGACCGGCAGGGCTGGCTGTGCGCGCTAAGCAACCAGCCTGCTGCGGTAGAGTTGCAGCCCGCCGTGGAACTCCTGCGTGTGGCCAGCGGGCTCGATGTGCTGGTGGTGGAGGATGACCATGTGAATCTGACCTTGATGCAGCAACAATTGCAGGCGCTGGGTTGCGCTCGCCCGCGGCTGGCCCGCGACGGTCTGGACGCGCTGGCGCAGTGGCAGGCGCACCCGGCCGATGTGCTCATCACCGATCTCGGCATACCCGGCCTGGATGGCGTGGCGTTGGCCACGCGCGTGCGCGCGCTGCAGCCGCACGCCCGCATCATCGCCACGACGGCGGCAGGTCCGGGCAGCCTGGCGCAACTGCCGCAAGCGCTGTTTGATGCCTTGCTGACCAAGCCAGCCTCGCTGCTGCAGATGCAGGAGATCCTCACGCGCCTGGTCCGCACGACGCCTGCGCCAGCGGTGCCGGCAGTGCAGGCGGCGCCGGTCGATCCGTTTGAACGGGTAGTGCGGGAGGCTTTCCGGCAGAGCTGGCCGGTGGAAAAAGACAAGCTGCAGCGGGCCATCGATAACGGCGAACATAAACGCGTGCTGCGCATCCTGCATCGTCTGCAGGGCGGGCTGCAGGCGATGGGACTGGATGAGCTGGCAGCGCGCAGCGTCGAACTCCAGCACGCCATCGCGGCGGCTGAGGGCACGGCGCTGGCGGCCTGCAGGGAATGGATGCAGGCCGTGGAGTCGGCCAGCTGAGTCAAGACAGGGTTTCGCGGTCCGGCCCTCGTGCAGCGGGACCGCGCCACCTCCGGCCGACTCAGAAGGTGTGCCGCACTCCCGTCATCACCCCCAGCTGATTCATGCCGGCACCGACGGTGCCACCCACATCCAGCGGGATGGCGGCCCGGCCCGCGTTCTTCATGTAGCCCAGCGACGTATGCAGCGCCGTGCGTTTGGAGAGGTTGTAGGTCAGGCGTGCGACCGACAAGGTGGAGGTATTGGCCGAGCCCTTGATGTTCAGGCGTGCCATCTGCGCGTCCAATACCAGCGCGGCCGACAGGGGCGTGGAGAAGCCGAGATAGTAGAGGTCGGAATCGGTATTGCCGGTGGCCGCGCGCGTCTTGCGGTCGATCACGCCACCGCCGATCTTGCTGTTGCCGAGCATGACGTAGCCGTTGAGGGTGACGCGCTGGTCGTGGTTGTCACTGCTGGTGAGGCCACTGGCTGCGCCGGTATTGCCGTACAGGATGTCGTAGGAACCGGAGACGCCATAGCGGCTGCTGTCATAGGCCAGCATGGCGGTCACCTGGCGGCAGGCCTTGGCATTGCCGGCCACTTCGCCCGGGCAGCCGGTGGCGCTGGCGCCGCCGGCCGTGGAGGTGTCGCGCCCGAAGCTGTAGGTGGCACCCAGCGTGAAACCGCTGAAGCTGCCGAGGTAGCCGATGGCGTTGTCGCTGCGCGCATTGGGGATGTAGGCGTCGATGCTGCTGATGGAGAAGAGGTTGGGTCCCATCACATCCGACTTGGCCGTGACTAGGGCCTGTTCACATTCAATCTGTGAGTGCGAGAGGTCGCCAAGCGTTGACTGCCTAGGCGCAGCGACGCGCCGTGGTGGTGCCACGGCAAGGAGCTGCAACAACGGCAGGCGACGCTTGGCGGCCTCTCCCGGAGGGTTGCCCCCAGAAGGCGCGCTGGCCGCGTTGCACGTCAGGGCTGGTGGCACCACCACCAGCCCTGACGCGCGCCTTGCCAGCACGCCTTCTGGGGGCAACGCATCTCACAGATTGAATGTGAACAGGCCCTAGGTAAGTCATGTTGACCTGGCGTCCCAGCATCAGGCTGCCCCAGCTATCTTTCAGTCCGACATAGGATTGGCGGCCGAAGAGACGATTGCCCTGTCCCATGGCGCCGGTATCGACCGAAAAGCCCGACTCCAGCACGAACATCGCCTGCAGTCCGCCGCCCAGGTCTTCGGTCCCCTTGAAGCCCAGCCGGGAGGGGAACGACGAGGTCAGGCTCGGCATTTTCAGGACCGAATTGCCGGCTGCGTTGGCGTGGTTGGTGTAGACCACACCGGTATCGATGATGCCGTAGATGCTGACCTGGCTCTGCGCCAAGGCCTGCTGCGTACCAGCCATTGCCGTGAGCGCCATGGCGCTTGCGACCCATTTCTTCATGTTCTTCCCCATTTGCTGATGATTGAGTCTTCAGGGCTGCGCACACCGGGTTGACCGGGACACCGATCCTGAAGTGCGGTGGTAACAAGCACGGATGAATTTCCCGACAGGCAGCGTGTGTGGACACGCGCATGCCAGTGCTTGCTGCGGCGATCTTAGTGAAGGAAGGGACCGAAAAATATCCGCCGCTTGCATCATGCAGCTGCAGGCTTATCCGTTTTTTTCACAGCGCAGCCGCGTGGCGTGAGCCTTGCTGCGCGCTGGTGCAGGGGAGAACGAAGATGCCGCCGCGTGGTGCAGGGACGAAAAAAATGGCACCGTGCCAATGCCATTGTCGAGACTGCCGGTGGAAACTCCGGCGCTCCGGAAAGTCAGCGCGTGACGCTGCGCGTCTGCTTGGGCAATTCGCCAAAGCGCTCGCGATAGTAAGCCGAGAAACGTCCCAGATGCCCGAACCCGAACTCGAAAGCGGTATCGGTGATGTTGGCGCCGGGATGCGTGAGCAGGCGCTCGCGCACGGCATCGAGCCTGATGTTGCGCAGCAGGTCCATGGGCGCCACGCCATATTGCTGGTGGCACAGCGCATTGAGCGCGCGCACGCTCACGCCGGCCGCACCGGCCAGGTCGGCCAGCGCCAGCGGCGCGCACAGGCGGCTGCGGATGTAGCGCTCCAGCATGTCCAGGCGCTGCAGCTTGCCGGCACCGACCAGGCTGTCGGCCGATTCGCTGGCAGCACGTTGCCCGCTACTGGAGGCATGCACGGGATCGACCGTGGTCGTCAGTTGCGAGAGCAGGAATTGCGCAGCGCTGCGTTCGAAATGCTGCACCCATTCCCCCTGGCCTTGACCTTGGCCGGGCAGGGCCAGTACGCGCAGCAGCGACTGGATCAGCAGGTCCCAATAGGGTGCCGCCTGCTGCGGCAGCAGGAACACCGAGGGCACATCCAGCGGGCCGCGCTGGCCAACCGCGCGCAATTCGTCGAACAGGGCCAGCGGCACCTTCAGGATCAGTTGCTCGGAACCTGCCTGCCACCACAGGCGCAGATTCCGTTTTGGTGCGATCAGCGCGGTGTGGCCTTGCGGGATGCACACCTTGCGGCCATCGGATTCGATCTCGGCGCTGCCCGAGAGCGTCATGTGGACCAGCGCGAAACCGTTGAACAGGCGCGGACGCACGACGACCTCGGCGCCATACTTGAGCATGAAAATCTGCAACTGCTGGATCGCCGCCTTGAAGAGCACGGTATCGACATCGTCGCCTTTCCAGAACAGGTCATGTTCCGAGAGTTCGTTGGCGACCTGGGCGTGGCAGTCGACCTTGCGGGTGGACTGGAAAACGCGACGGCGATACAAGGGCTCCAGACTGAGCGCATGGACAGTGTTGAGCATGTTAACCTCTTAACGCTGTCCCTCCGCACGGGGCCGGTGGCGGAAGGACGGTGAGACCGGGTAGGGGTGCTGCTGCATGCAGACGGCGGCGCTGCCGGTCTGCCTTGCACCTTCATGGACGATGCGAACGGGCTGTGCGCTGCCTGCTTTCCCTCAGCCAGTGCATGCCGCATTTGCTAACGCGAAGTTGCAAGTTTCATGCCCGCCAGCGGGCATCGTCGAAGGTGGGCGGGGCAGGGCAGGCCTGCGCGGGCGGGTGGGTACATGTCGGTCTCCTCTACGGTCTTCTGGACGGGCCCTGCTGCCGTGGACGCGGGCCTCGTTGCTCCGGGGCACGGCTCTGCGGCCGGCTGAGGGTCGATTCTATGCGGTCGGCGGATGAACGTACAATATCAAATCAGCATCATGGTATGCCTCGGAGGTATAGTGGAACTGCGTCATCTCAAGTATTTCAATGCCGTCGCCAGCACGCTCAGTTTCAGCCGTGCGGCCGAACTGCTGCACATCGCCCAGCCGCCCCTGAGCCGGCAGATCCGCCAACTCGAGGACATGCTCGGGGCCGAGCTGATCGACCGCGCCTCGCGTCCGATTGCGCTCACCATGGCAGGCAAGTTTTTCTATGAACAGACCTTGCAGGTATTGTCCCGGCTGGAACAGATCGAGGAAGGCACGCGCGTCATCGCCCGTGGACAGCAGCACTGGTTCAATATCGGTTTCGTCCCCTCGGCGCTGTATGGTTTGCTGCCCGAGATGATCAAGCGTTTTCGCACCGACATGCCGGAAATCGAAATCGGTTTTTCCGAAATCGTGACCATGGAACAGATCGAGGCGCTCAAGTCCGGACGCATCGATGTGGGCTTCGGACGCCTGCCCATCAGCGACCCCGACATCCTCTGCGAGACCATCGTGGAAGAGCCGCTGGTGGCGGTGTTCCCGCTGGGCCATGCGCTGCTGGCGCGCAGCAAGGTGACGCTGGCGCAGCTGGCCGAGGAGCGCTTCATTCTCTATCCCGCCAAGCCGCGTCCCAGCTATGCGGACCAGGTGCTGGACATTTTTTCCAGCCGCGCCCTGCGGCCGGCCATCGTCAAGGAAGCCAACGAGATGCAGACTGCCATCGGCCTGGTCGCCGCCGGCGTGGGCGTGACCCTGGTACCGCGTTCGGTGCAGGGGCTGCACCGTTCGGATGTGGTGTACCGGCCGCTGTCGAACAAGGGCGTGCATTCGCCGGTGATCATGAATTTCCGCGCCAATGACCGCTCGCTGCTGCTGCAAACATTGCGGGCGACAGCGGCCTCGATTGCACGCATGCATGCCGAGGAGTACGCCTGATCGCAGGTGTTCAATGGACGAGATGCAATGCACACGGGCCATGCAATCGCATGGCCCGTCGTCGTTCAGGTCAGCGCAGGATCAGGCCGCCAGGCGCGGACGATTGATGTCGGCCTTGGGCAGGTCGTTCTGTTCCGGCAGCAGGTTGAAGTTGAACTCGATGGCATAGAAGGGCGCATCGACTTCATGCTTGCGGATCTCGGCCGGATCGGTGACGTGCTTCAGTTCCGGCACCAGGCCTTCGCGGGTGGCGAAGGCGAAGTCATCCCACAGGTACGGATCGCCGGCGATGTTGATCTGCGTGGTCAGCTTGCGATAGCCCGGTACCGTGACGAAGAAGTGGATGTGCGCAGGACGGCTGCCGTGACGGCCCAGCTTGTTGAGCAGGCGGTCGGTGGCGCCACCCGGCGGCACGCTGTAGCCGACCGGTACGCGGCTGCGGAAGCGATAGCGGCCTTGTTCATCGGTGCGGATGGAGCAGCGCAGGTTGAACGGGCTCTGCTCCGGATCGAAGAAGGAATAACGGCCCAGGTGGTTGGCGTGCCAGACTTCCACCAGCGCATTGGCCAGCGGCTTGCCGTGTTCATCGAAGACCTGGCCTTGCATGAAGAGGGTATCGCCCGGCTGGGGATCCTTGTCCATGCGCGCAAAGCCCTTCTGCTCGGGCGCGCCCGAGACGTACAGCGGACCTTCGATGGTGCGCGGGGTGCCGCCCTGCACGCCGCGGCGGGCTTCGGCTTCATCCATGCGCAGGTCGAGGAAGTGCTCGAAACCCAGGCCGGCGGCGATCAGGCCGAACTCGCCCGACTTGCCGGCCGAGGTCAGATAATCCACGGCAGCCCAAAATTCTTCCGGCTGCACATCCAGGTCTTCAATCGTATAAAACATGTCGCGCACGAGGCGGTTGACGATGGTCTTGACACGCTGGTTGCCCTCCGCGAGTTCGGTGCTTTCGATTTTTTGCAGTACGGCGTCGATGGCTTTCTTGTCCACGTTGTCTCTCCTGTCTCTGGTTGGATATGTGTGGGGGTGGGTGCAGTCGGTCCGGGCCGATGGATCAGGCTACGGAGACCAGCGGGGTCTTGCGGTCACGCCGCAGCGCGTTGACGCGATCTTCATCCAGGCTGATGCCCAGGCCGGGACCGCTCGGCAGTTCCAGGGCGAAGTCGCGGTAACGCAGCGGCGTGGCCAGGATTTCTTCGGTCAGCAGCAGCGGGCCGAACAGTTCGGTACCCCAGGCCAGCGTGCCGAAGGTGGCAAACAACTGGGCCGAGGCCATGGTGCCGATGGCGCCTTCGAGCATGGTGCCGCCATACAGTTCGACCTGGGCGGCAGCGGCGATGGCGGCCACCTGCTGCGCACCGGCCAGTCCACCGGACTGGTTGATCTTCACGGCGAACACATCGGCTGCGCCCACGCGGGCCAGTTGATAGGCATCCTGCGGACCATGCAGGCTTTCATCGGCCATGATGGCGATACGGTTCTTCTGGCGCAGGCGATACAGGCCGTCGTGGTTGGTGGCGGCGATGGGCTGCTCCACCAGGTCCACGCCGGCATCGGCCAGCAGCTGCATGCCCAGCATGGCCTCGGTCTCGGTCCAGGCCTGGTTCACATCGACCCGCACGCTGCCGCGATCACCGAGTGCGCGCTTGATGGCGGCCACGTGGGCGCAATCCTGCTGCACGGTGCGCGCGCCGATCTTGAGCTTGAAGATGTTGTGGCGGCGCTGGGCCAGCATCTTTTCGGCCTCCTCGATGTCGCGCGCGGTGTCGCCGCTGGCCAGGGTCCAGGCGATGGGCAGGCTCTCGCGCACGCGGCCACCGAAGAGCGTGGACAGCGGCACGCCCAGGCGGCGCGCCAGCGCATCCGATAGCGCCGTCTCGATCGCGCATTTGGCGAAGCGGTTGCCTTGTACGTGCTCGGCAATGTGATGCATGCGCGCGGCGACCTGGTTGGCATCGGCACCCAGCAGCAGCGGCGTGATGTAGGTGTCGATGTTGACCTTGATGCTCTCCGGGCTTTCTTCGCCATAGGCCAGGCCGCCGATGGTGGTGGCCTCGCCCCAGCCGGCCACGCCATCGTTGCCGGTGATGCGCACCAGCACCAGGGTCTGGCGGTGCATGGTGGTCATGGACAGGCGGTGCGGGCGGATGGTGGGAACGTCCAGCAGCAGGACCTCGACGGTTTCGATGGAGGTGGCGGGCAGGGTGGAATTCAAGATGCAGTCCGTGTAGAAAAAGAGGGCGAAAGCTGACAAGTGCTGACTTGGACTGGATGATAGAAACAAAGCCGCCCGGGTGTCCAAGACCGATTCGGGCATGCTGCATACCTTTTGGGTATAACGTCAGGGTATGCAAAAAACGGACAATACTGCCCTCCAACTATGCAAATGGCGGATATTCGTCCTTGTGCAGCCTGCCTAAGATGGCTCATCGTCCAGGTCCCGCCTGGCATCCAACGATGAGGACTTCGCATGAGCACATCCACCCAACTCGATCAGCAAGGCTATGCACCGCTGGTGCAATTCCCCCGCACCGATGGTGCGCGCACGCCCTACAAGGTATTCAGCTCCAAGGAAGTCTATGACCTGGAGCAGGAACGCATCTACCGTGGCGAGACCTGGAGCTTCCTGGCACTGGAGGCCGAGATCCCCAACAACGGCGATTACAAAAGCACCTTCGTCGGCGATACCCCGGTGGTAGTCACCCGCACCGAAGATGGCACCCTGGCCGCCTGGGTCAACAAGTGCTCGCACCGTGGCGCCATCGTCTGCCGTACCCCGCGCGGCAATGCCAGTTCGCACAGCTGTGCTTATCACCAGTGGAGTTTCGATTCGCGCGGCAACCTGCTGGGCGTCCCCTTCCGCCGTGGCCAGAAGGGCGCCACCGGCATGGCCAAGGATTTCGATCCCAAGTGCCACGGCCTGCGCCAGTTGCGCGTGGACAGCTACAAGGGCCTGGTCTTCGCCACCTTCAGCGAAACCGTGGAATCGTTGCCGGACTACATCGGCGCCGAGATGCGTCCGTGGATCGACCGCATCTTCCACAAGCCCATCGTCTACCTCGGTTGCACGCGCCAGTATTCCAAGTCGAACTGGAAGCTCTACCTGGAAAACGTCAAGGATCCGTATCACGCCAGCCTGCTGCACCTGTTCCACACCACCTTCAACATCTTCCGCGTGGGCATGAAGGCGCGCTCGCTGGCCGACAAGCATCACGGCCTGCACAGCATCATCACCGCCACCAAGAATGAAGTGGAGACGGCGGACGCCTACAAGCAGCAGGAGATCCGCTCCTTCGACGAGGGCTTCTCGCTGCAGGATCCGTCGGTGCTGGGCCAGATCAAGGAATTCGAGGAACTGACCACCAACCACATCCAGCCCATCTTCCCGCAGCTGGTGGTGCAGCAGATCCATAACACCCTGGTGGCGCGCCAGTTGCTGCCCAAGGGCCCGAGCAACTTCGAGCTGGTCTTCCACTTCTTCGGCTACGAGGACGACACCCCCGAGCTGCGCGCCCTGCGCATCAAGCAGGCCAACCTGGTGGGCCCGGCCGGCTACATCTCGATGGAAGACACCGAGGCGACCGAACTGGTACAGCGTGGTACCGCCCGCGATCCTGACCATTGCTCGGTGATCGACATGGCGCGCGACAACCCTGACCAGGAAGACACATTGATTACCGAAAGCCTGATCCGCAAGTTCTGGATGGGCTACCAGAAACTGATGGGCTTCCCGTCCATCGAGAAGGCATGAGCGAGGCAAAGCAGATGCAAAACATGGAACAGATGAGCTTGTGGTTCGAGCTGCACCAACTGCAGGAGCGCTATGTGCATGCGCTCGACAATGACCGCCTGGAGCAGTGGCCGGATTTCTTCACCGACGATTGCCTGTATGAAATCGTGCCGCGCGAGAACGCCGATGCCGGCCTGCCCATCGGCATCATCTATTGCGACAGCAAGAAGATGCTGCAGGATCGCGTGCTCTCGCTGCGCCACGCCAACATCTACGAGGCGCACACCTATCGCCACATGACCTCGGGACTGGTGTTCACGCAGAACGCCGACGGGTCGGTGGATGCGCAATCGAGCTACGTCGTGGTGCAGACCTTGCAGAACGGCGAGTCCTTCGTTTACCAAGCCGGCCGTTATGAGGACCGCGTGGTCAAGACCGAGGCAGGCTGGCGCTATGCCCGCCGCCGCGTGGTCTACGACACGCTGCGCGTGGCGACCCTCCTGGCTACCCCGATCTGAGGCGGCCATGAGCGAGTGGTTCGATGTCGGCCTTGCCGATGATTTCGCCGAAGGCGAAGTGGCCGCAGCCCGCGCGGGCAGCCAGGCGGTGGCGGTATTCCGCCTGGGCGAGGAAATCTTCGCGCTCAAGGACTTGTGCACCCATGGCAATGCCAAGCTCTCCGATGGCTATGTCGAGGATGGTTGCGTCGAGTGTCCGCTGCACCAGGGCTTGTTCGACATTCGCAGCGGTGCACCGCGCTGTGCACCGGTGACCGAGGCGGTGCGCAGTTTCCCGGTGCGCGTGGTGGCAGGCCGGGTCGAGATCGGCGTGGGTGCCGAGGGTGATGCCGCCCCTGCAGCGAGTGCCGCACCGGCATTGCAGCAAGTGCAGGCCACGCTGGAAGGCATCACGCGCGCTGCCCCGGATGTGGCGATCCTGCGCCTGCGCTGTGCGGCGCCCTTGTCCTATCGCGCCGGCCAATACATCGACCTGCTGCTGGAAGACGGCCAGCGCCGCAGCTATTCCATGGCGACCTATGCCAGGGACGGCAGCGACCTGCTGGAGCTGCACGTACGCCACTTGCCCGGCGGACTGTTCACGGACCGCCTCTTCAACGGCATGCAGCCGGGGCAGCCGTTCTCGCTCGAAGGACCTGCCGGCAGCTTCTTCATGCGCGAGGGTACCCAGCCGGTGATCCTCTTGGCCAGTGGCACAGGATTTGCTCCGGTCAAGGCACTGGTGGAAGAGGCCATCGCTACCGGCAGCACGCGTGCGATGCGTCTTTACTGGGGTGGCCGCCGTGCCGCCGACCTGTATCTGGATGCACTGTGCCGCGACTGGGCGGCGAGCCTGCCGTGGTTTGACTACGTGCCGGTACTCTCGGAGGCCGATGCTGCCAGCGGCTGGAGCGGACGCACTGGCTTGGTCCACCAGGCCGTGATGCAGGATGTGCCGGCGATGCAGTCATATCAGGTCTATGCCTGTGGCGCGCCGGTCGTGGTAGAGTCAGCGCGGCGCGATTTTACGGCCAGCTGCGGCCTGCCCGGGACGGCTTTCTTTGCGGATGCCTTCGTCTCGAAAGCAGACCTGCGGAAATAGTTATTCCAGCCGGGGCGCGCAGTGAAATCCCGGTTTCACGCGCCGCTGCGTTTTCAGCTTCACACCGAATTCAAACCAAAGAATCTAGAGGGGAATCCAGGCATGAATCGACTCACTAAAGTGGCAGGTGCGGTAATGATGGCGATGGCGGCGGGTGCAAGCCTGTCCGCGCAGGCAGCCGACGTGGTGAAGGTGGGCTTCCTGACCACCCTGAGCGGCCCGGCCAGTGCGCCCGGCGTGGACGAACGCGAAGGCTTCATGCTGGCCATGAAGATGCTGGGCAACAAGCTCGGCGGCGTGCCCGCCGAAGTCATCGTGGTCGATGACCAATTCAGCCCCGACGCCGCCAAGCAGGGCGCAGACCGCCTCATCAAGCGCGAGAAGGTCGATATCCTGAGCGGCTTCGTCTATTCCAACATCCTGCTGGCCGTGGCACCCGCCGCCTTCGCCAGCAAGACCGTGGTGGTCAGCGCCAATGCCGGTCCGGCGCAACTGGCCGGTGCGGGCTGTAATCCCTATTTCTTCAGCGCCAGCTACCAGAACGATGCGACCCACGAGGCAGCGGGCAAGCTGATGGCCGACAAGGGCTACCAGCGCGTGGCCATCATCGCCCCCAACTATCCGGCGGGCAAGGATGCCTCGGCCGGCTTCAAGCGCTTCCTGAAGAAGGACCCGGCACTCGAACTTTTCCCCAAGCTGGGCCAGCTCGATTTCGCCACTGAAATTGCGCAGTTGCGCGCTGCCAATATCGATGCCCTGTATTTCTTCCTGCCGGGCGGCATGGGCGTGAACTTCGTCAAGCAATATGCGGCCGCCGGCATGGACCCCAAGATCGTGCGCGTGATGCCCGCCTATGATGCGGACCAGCAGATGCTCTCCAACGGCGACCTGATCGCGGGCGTGGCCAACACCGGCCAGTGGTCGGCCGACCTGCCCAACGAACAGAACCGCGCCTTCGTGGCGGCCTACGTCAAGGAATACGGCCACCAGCCGTCGATGTTCGCTTCCCAGGCGTATGACGCCGCCATGCTGATCGACAGCGCCGTCAAGGCCATCGGCGGCAAGGTCGAGAATCGCGAGGCGCTCATTGCGGCCATCAAGGCGGCCAACTTCAAGTCGGTGCGCGGTGGCTTCAAGTTCGCGGCCAATCATTTCCCGATCCAGAACCAGTACGCGCGCGTGGTGACCAAGGCGGCTGACGGCAAGTACGTCAACAACATGACCCAGACGCTGCTGCCCGATCACGTCGACGCCTACGTCGGTCAATGCAAGATGCCTTGAGGATGGTGCACCTTGGGTAATCTGATCTTCGAGCAGGTGCTCAACAGCCTGCAGTTCGGCGTCATGCTGTTCCTGATCGCTTCGGGATTGACGCTGATCTTTGGCGTGATGAACTTCGTGAACCTGGCGCACGGCAGCTTCTTCATGATCGGTGCCTACGTGGCGGCGGTGGTGGCCGGGGCCAGCGGTTCCTTCTGGCTGGGCCTGCTGGTGGCCCTGCCGGCCACGGCGGCGCTGGGCTTCCTGCTGGAGTGGCTGGTGTTCCGGCGGCTCTACAAGAAGGACCACATGGTGCACGTGCTGGCCACCTTCGCCTTCATCCTGATCTTCAACGATGGCGTGCGCATGATCTGGGGCCCGCAGCCGCTGCCGCTGAACATGCCGGCGGCCTTTGCCGGACCGGTCAACCTGTTCGGGCTACCGTATTCCAGCTATCGCCTGCTGGTCATGGCGGTGGGGGTAGTGGTGGCCGTGGCGCTGTACTTCCTCATCAACCGCACGCGCATCGGCATGTGGGTGCGCGCCGGCGCCAACAACCTGGAGATGGTCACGGCCATGGGCATCAACATCCGCCTGCTGTTCCGGCTGGTGTTCAGCTTCGGCCTGCTGCTGGCAGCGCTGGCGGGCATCATGCTGGGGCCGCTGGTGGCGGTGCAGGCCGGCATGGGCGATGACGTGCTGATCCTGGCCTTCGTGGTGGTGGTCATCGGCGGCATTGGTTCGGTGCCGGGCGCGGCCATCGGCGCGCTCATCGTGGGCGTGGTCGATACGCTGGGGCGCGGCCTGCTGCCGCAGCTCTTCGCGCTCTTCCTCAGTGCCGATGCGGCCGCCTCGGTCGGTCCGGCGCTGGGCTCGATGATGATCTACCTGGTGATGATCGCGGTGCTGTTCTGGCGCCCCAGCGGTCTGTTCCCTGCCCGTACCTGAGGAGTCCCATGCAACGTCTGTTCGTTCCCCTGCTGCTCGTCCTGGCGGTGCTGCTGCCGCTGCTGGCACAGGCCAGCGGGATGGAGTACTACATCGGCGTGGTCACCCGCATCCTGATCTTCGCGATGGTGGCGGCCAGCCTCAATTTCATTCTTGGCTACGGCGGCATGGTCAGTTTTGGTCATGCGGTGTTCTTCGGGCTGGGTGCGTATGTCACGGCCATCGCCAGTTTCCATGGCGTCACCAGCGCCTGGCTGATCTGGCTGCTGGCCGCACTGGTGACGGCCCTGGTCGGTCTGGTGATCGGCGTGATCGCACTGCGCACGCGGGCGGTGTATTTCATCATGATCACCATGGCGCTGGCGCAATTGTTCTACTACTTTTTCGTCGGCTTCCGGTATTACGGCGGTGACGATGGCCTGCAGGTGACGGCGCGTCCGCTGCTGGGCTTCGGTCTCGACATGAGCGGCGACAACGCGTTCTACTGGGTCGTGCTGGCCTGGCTGGTGGCCAGCTTCGTGCTGCTGCAGCGGCTGCTGGCCTCGCGCTTCGGGCTGGCCCTGAATGCGATCCGGCAGAACGAGCGGCGCGCCCAGGCCATCGGCTATCCGGCGCTGCGCTACAAGCTGGCAGCCTTCGTGATCGCGGCCGTCATCGCGGGCCTGGCCGGCAGCCTCATCGGCATGAGCAATCTC
This sequence comes from Herbaspirillum sp. CAH-3, assembly GCF_009668275.1. NCBI lineage: Bacteria > Pseudomonadati > Pseudomonadota > Betaproteobacteria > Burkholderiales > Oxalobacteraceae > Herbaspirillum > Herbaspirillum sp. CAH-3. The sequence continues at coordinate 289,662 of NZ_VSWE01000003.1, forward strand.
TTTGCCAGCCCCAAGCTGCTGCACTGGTCGCAGTCGGGCATCCTGCTGGTGATGGTGGCGCTGGGCGGGGTCGGGTATTTCTACGGTGGCCTGCTGGGCGCGGCGGCCTTCCTGTTGCTTGAAGAAGTGCTGTCCACCCATTTCGAATACTGGCAGATCTATGTCGGCCTGATCCTCTTGCTGGTGGTCATGGTGGCCCCGCGCGGCGTGAGCTCGCTGGCCACCATCGGCAAGACACTCAAGCAGGGAGAGCAGCATGGGGCGTGAACAGGCAGCGGTAGCCCTCTCGGTCAAGGGCCTGAAGAAAAACTACGGCGGCCTGGCGGCCACGCGCGATGTCGACCTGGAGATCGCGGCGGGCCACGTGCACGCCATCATCGGTCCCAATGGCGCGGGCAAGACCACCTTGCTCTCATTGCTCTCCGGTGCGCTGGCCGCGGATGCGGGCGAGGTCTACCTGTTCGGCCAGCCCATGCATGGCCATGCCGAACAGGCGCGCGTGGCAGCGGGGCTGGTGCGCTCATTCCAGATCACCAGCGTCTTCGATGAATTGAGCGTGCTGGAAAACCTGCAGGTGGCCGTGCAGCGCCAGCAGCATCGCAGCTATGGCTTCTTCCATGCCAGCGCGAGTGATCGCGACGCGCGTGATGCGGCCATGACGGTGGCGCGCCGCGTCGGCTTGGAGAAGCTCGTGCATCAGCGCTCGTCGCAGCTCTCGCATGGGGCGCGGCGCAGGCTGGATGTGGGCCTGGCCATCGCCTGCGGTCCGCGCGTGCTGTTGATGGATGAGCCGATGGCGGGCATGGGCCATGAGGAATCCGGCGACATGATCGCGCTGATCCAGTCGCTCAAAGAGGAGTTGACGGTGGTGCTGGTGGAACATGACATGGAGGCCGTCTTCGCCCTGGCCGACCGCATGACGGTGCTGGTGCAGGGGGCGGTGCTGGCCACCGGCAGCGTGGAGGAGATCCGTGCCAATGCCGAGGTCAAGCTGGCCTACCTGGGCGAGGAGGAAACGCAATGAGTGCATTGCTGGAAGTGGAAGGCCTGACTGGTGGCTATGGCGCGAGCCAGGTCCTGTTCGGGATCGACATGCAGGTCAGGGAAGGCGAAGTGGTGACCCTGCTGGGCCGCAATGGCATGGGCAAGACCACCACGCTGCGCACCATCCTCGGATTGAATCGTCCGACCGGCGGCGTGGTGCGCTTTCGTGGCGAAGCCATCCACAGCGCCAGTGCCGATGCGATTGCCCGGCGCGGCATCGCCATCGTGCCGGAGGGGCGGCAGATCTTCAAGAACCTGAGCGTGGAAGAAAATCTGTCCGCCTTCGCGGCGCGCCGCAATGGCCGCGACAATCCGTGGACGCTGGAAAAGATTTATCAACAGTTCCCGCGCCTCAAGGAGCGTCGCCACAATGGCGGCGGCCAGCTCTCGGGCGGCGAGCAGCAGATGCTGGCTATCGGCCGTGCGCTGATGACCAATCCCCATCTGCTGATTCTTGATGAAGCCACCGAAGGCCTGGCGCCGCTGGTGCGGGAAGAAATCTGGTCTTGCCTGAAGGCCTTGCGCGAATACGGGCTGACCATCATCGTCATCGACAAGTACATCAAGCGCCTGATCGGCTTTGCCGACCAGCACACCATCCTCGAGAAAGGCAAGGTGGTCTGGCAGGGCGATTCGGCGCAGCTGTCGGTGCAGACGGAATTGTGGGATCAGTACCTGAGCGTGTAAGGCGCTTGTTGCACCGATACTGATCCATTAACGCAGGTTTAATGCTGTTGCAAACAGCGTTAAGGAAAACTGAATGCTCCCCAATCAAGTCCAGAGCGACGCTCGCCGCGTTCTTTGTCCCGTCGCCGAGTGCGAAGCGGGCTACAACCTCAAGGCCGCCTTTCCGGATTTTCCGCAGGTGCTGCAGCAGTGGCAGCAGGCCACGGCCGCCATTGCCGATACCTTGCTGACCGGGTCCGACATCGCCTATGGGGATGGGCCGCTGCAGCGTTTTGATTTCTATCGTGCCGCAGGGACGCAGCGGCCTTTGCTGGTGTTCATCCACGGTGGTTACTGGCAGGGCGGGGACAAGCGCGACATCGGCTTCATTGCCGCGCCCTACGTCAAGGCGGGCATCAGCGTGGCGGTGATCAATTATTCGCTGGCACCCCAGGCGCGCATCGAGGACATGGTGGAAGAGGTCCAGGCCTTTCTCGCCACCCTTGCGCAGCAGGCGGATCAACTGGGCATCGACCTCAAGCGCATCTCGCTGATGGGGCATTCGGCAGGCGGTCACCTGGCGGCCTTCGTTGCCGCGCAAGGGGGCGCGGTGCCGGTGCAGGCCGTCTTTGCCATCAGTGGCGTGTTTGATCTGGTGCCGCTGGTTCCGACTTCGCTCAACAAGGCGCTCACGCTCGACGAGCCGCGCGCCAATGCGCTCTCGCCGGTGCTGCAGGCCGGGCCCGCGGGCACGCGCGTGCACACCATCATCGGGGAACTGGAGACCGCGCAGTTCCACCTGCAGGCCGCCGTGATGGCCAACTGCTGGCCGCAGGTGGTGGCGCATCACGTGGTGCCGCAGACGCATCATTACACGGTGCTGTTCCCGCTGGCCGATGGTGGCAGTGCGGTGTGCCGCGCGGTGATTCAGGAAATGCTCGGTTGAGTCCGTCCACCCGCATCAGTTCTTCGCTGTCGCCATCACAAGGAATTGCATGAATCGTCGCCATTTCTCGCTGGCACTGGCCAGCGCCTTGCTTGCGCCGCTCAAGGCCGTTGCTGCCGCGGATACCGTCTTCCTCGATTACAGCCAGGATGATCTGGACAAAGCCTACGATCAGCGCAACTGGGCCGCCAATGCGGGCGAAGTCATCAAGCGCTACAGCACGGACAGCATCGCCGCACGTGCGAAGTATCCGCCGCGCACCGAGCGTTATGGCCAGAGCGAGGCCGAGACCCTGGATATCTTTGCGCCCGCTGGTGCGCGTGGCTTGCCGGTGATGGTGTTTGTCCATGGCGGCGCGTGGCGCGCTTTGAGCAAGGATGATTCGGCGGCACCCGTGTCCAGCTTCGTCGAGCATGGCTGTCTTTACGTTGCGCTCAATTTCGCCAACATTCCTGCGGTGCGGCTGCCGGACATGGCATCCCAGTGCCGGCTGGCGATGCTGTGGATACGCGCCAACATTGCGCGCTTGGGCGGCGACCCCCAACGGATTTTCGTCTCCGGCCATTCATCGGGGGGGCATCTGGCGGCGACCTTGCTTGCTACCGACTGGAAGAGCCTGGGCGCGCCAGCGGATCTGATCAAGGGCGGCGTGGTGATGAGCGGCATGATGGAGCTCTACCCGGTGCTGCTGTCCTCGCGCAGCGGCTACGTCAAGGTCTCCGCGGCGGAGGTCGAGGCGTTGAGTCCGATGCGCCATCTTGATCGCATTGCGTGTCCGGTGATCGTGGTCCATGGCGACCAGGAGAGTCCGGAATTCAAGCGCCAGGCCAACGTGTTTGCCGAGGCGCTGTCTGGCATGGGCCGCTTGCGTGCGCAGTTCGTCCTGCGCGGGAAAAACCACTTCGAAGTGCCGGAAGCATTCAACGATGCTTCTCATCCATTGACCATGAACGTGCTGGCGATGATGAAGGGATGAGGAGCCGGCGGCAGCCAGCCCGCTGAGTGGATGGGCCAGGCGCGGGGAGGGGATCCGCGCCCATCCACCGTGAACTGCTGCCGCATCATCCCCCAAGCTGGCGGGCAGGCGATATCAGCGCCCGTTGACGCGGACCCTCCCTGCCTTCATTCCTGCCGTCCGGTTCGCAACGCTATTCCCCGTCTTCCGGTCCCACTCCCCCAGCCTCTTCCCAATCTGCCCAATCCGCTGTGCCAGGGCTGGCCCCGCGTTCCTGTCGCATTGTCGATCAGCCAGGCTTGGTAACTTGCATAACGATAGTTTGTTGCGTATAGTAACTTGCAAAATAAAAGTAACTGGTTCCGAAGCACGTCGGCGTGGCGCATTGATGGGCCGCGCCGCCGTTGGTTTTCTTATCCATCGATCTTTGCAAGGAGCTCTGCCATGGCGACCCCCACCTCACCCGATCCCGCGCCCCAGGCGGTCCGCAAGCCCATGGCGGGGCGCCTGCATGCGGGGTTGGCATTGGGAGCGGCGGCGGCCATCGCGCTGGGCTTCTATGGATGGCATTGGTGGCAGCACGGGCGCTTCATGGAAGACACTGATGACGCCTATGTGGGCGGCGACATCACCGTCATCAGTGCCAAGGTGCCGGGCTACATCGCGGCCGTACAGGTGACCGACAACCAGTTCGTGCATGCCGGCGAGTTGTTGGCCAAGCTCGATGACAGCGACTACCGCGCCGCCCTGGCGCGTGCCGAAGGCGGGGTGGCGGCACGGCAGGCCGAGATCGCCAACCTGGACGCCACCCGCGCCGTGCAGACGGCCTTGATCGCCCAGGCGCGCGCCGGCGTCGATGCCAGCCAGGCCGAGCTGGTACGGGCGCAGGACGATGACCGCCGCTTCGAGCGCTTGGTCGACCGTGCTGCCGTGTCGGTACAGAGTGCGCAGAAAGCCGCAGCCGATTACCGCCAGGCCGCCGCCAACAGCCAGAAGGCGCAGGCCGGCCTGGCCGTGGCAACCCGCGAGCTGGAGGTGATCCAGACCCGGCGCCAGCAGGCCGAGGCCGGGCTGGCCCAGGCCCGGGCCGAGCGCGAAGCGGCGCAGTTGAACCTGCGCTATACCGAATTGCGCGCGCCCATCGATGGCGTGGTGGGCAATCGTCGCGCCCGTCCCGGGGCCTATGCCGCCACGGCCAGCCAGCTGATGGTGATCGTGCCGGCACGCGGGCTGTGGATCGATGCCAATTTCAAGGAAAGCCAGCTGGCCGGGATCCGTCCCGGCAATGCCGCCACGGTCGAGGCCGATGCGGTTCCCGGCCGGGTCTTCCATGGCCATGTGGCCAGCGTGGCGCCGGCGACTGGTGCCCAGTTCAGCGTCCTGCCCCCGGAGAACGCCACCGGCAACTTCACCAAGATCGTCCAGCGGGTGCCGGTACGCATCCTGCTCGATAGCGCCGATGGCGTGCTCGACGCCTTGCGGCCGGGGTTGTCGGTGGTGGCCAGGGTGGACCGCCGGGGCCAGGGCTCATGAACGCCGCCAGTGCAGCGGCGGGGCAGTTGATCCAGCCGTCGCAGATGAGCACCTCTTCCAAGGTATTCGCCTTTGGCGTGATGTGCATCGGCATGTTCGTGGCCTTGCTGGATATCCAGATCGTGTCGGCGTCGCTGCGCGATATCGGCGGCGGGCTCTCGGCCGGCAATGATGAGACGACCTGGGTGCAGACCAGCTACCTGATCGCCGAGATCATCGTCATCCCGCTCTCGGGATGGTTGACGCGCACCATGTCCACGCGCTGGCTGTTTGCGTTCTCGGCGGCCGGTTTCACCCTCACCAGCCTGTTGTGCGGCCTGGCGTGGAATATCCAGAGCATGATCGTGTTCCGGGCCCTGCAGGGTTTCCTGGGCGGCTCGATGATTCCTACCGTGTTCACGACGGCCTTTGCTTTCTTCGACAACAAGCAGCGCGTGATCGCCGCCTCCACCATCGGTGCCATCGCCTCGCTGGCACCGACGCTGGGCCCCACCGTGGGCGGCTGGATCACCGACCACTACAGCTGGCACTGGCTGTTCTTCATCAACCTGCTGCCGGGCATCTTCATCACGCTCACCGTGCCGCGCCTGGTGCGCATCGACCTGCCGGACTGGTCGCTGTTCCGGCGGGCGGACTATCCGGGCATCCTGCTCATGTCGCTTTTCCTCGGTTGCCTGGAATACACGCTGGAAGAAGGTCCGCGCTGGGACTGGATGAGCGATCCGGTAATCGCGACCACCGCCTGGGTGGCGGCAGTCTCGGGCGTGCTCTTCGTCTGGCGCAGCCTCGCTGCGGCCGAGCCGGTGGTGGACCTGCGGGCGCTGAAGGAACGCAATTTCGCGCTGGGATGCTTCTTTTCCTTCGTCACCGGCATCGGCATCTTCGCCACCATCTACCTTACGCCCCTGTTCCTGGGCCGGGTGCGCGGCTTCAGTGCGCTGCAGATCGGGCTGGCGGTGTTTTCCACCGGGCTGTTCCAGATCATGTCCATCCCGCTCTATGCCTGGCTGACACGCATTCTCGAGCTGCGCTGGATCATGATGATCGGCCTGGCGCTGTTTGCGCTGTCGATGTGGCAGTTCGTTCCCATCACGCATGACTGGGGCTGGGACCAGCTGCTGCTGCCGCAGGCCCTGCGCGGCGTTGCCCAGCAGCTGGCGGTGCCGCCGACGGTGACGCTGACCTTGGGCAGCCTGGCGCCTGCGCGGCTGAAGTTCGCCTCGGGGCTGTTCAACCTGATGCGCAACCTGGGGGGCGCCATCGGTATCGCCCTGTGTGCCACCATCCTCAATGACCGGACCAACCTGCACTTCATGCGGCTGGCCGAGCATCTCAACGGCGTCAATGAAGCCATGCTGCAATGGCAGGGGACTCTGGGCGGCGATTTCACGGCGCAGCTTGGCGACGTGCTGGCAGGCCGGGCAGCAGCTTTGCGCCAGCTGTGGCAGCTCACCTATCGCGAGGCCTTGACCATGACTTTTGCGGATGCCTTCCTCGCCGTGGGCTGCTGCTTCGTGATCGCTACGCTGATGGTGCCGCTCATGCGCAAGGTGGCGCCGCCCAAGGCAGCCTCGGCCGATGCGCATTGAGCCGCGCGCAGGCGCCGGGGCATGGCACAATGCGGGTCGCGCTGCAGGGCCGGCCAGACGGCCAGGCAGTCGCTGATGGTAGAGCCATGGAATGGAGAGCAAGACATGCAACGCAAGCGATTTGATGACATGCAGTGCCCGATTGCCCGCTCGCTCGATCGCGTGGGCGAGTGGTGGAGCATCCTGATCTTGCGTGATGCTTTCTACGGACTCACGCGCTTTGATGAATTCCAGAAGCACCTGGAGATCGCCCCCAACATCCTCACGCGCCGCCTGGCGGGGCTGGTGGAAGAGGGCTTGCTGGAGAAGGTGCAGTATTCTGAGCGGCCGCCCCGTTACGAATACCACCTCACTGCGCGCGGCCGGGATTTCCGGCCCGTGCTGCTGGCCCTGCTGCAGTGGGGCAACAGCCATTTCGCGCCGGAAGGGCAGAGCGTGATCCTGACCGATATCGAGACCGGCAAGCAGGCCATCCCGCTGATGGTGGATGCCGAGACCGGCAAGCCCATCACGGCGGCCACGCACATCATCGCTGAAGGTCCGGCCGCCGGCGAGAAGATCCGGCGCCATATTGCCGAGCTGGTGGCCCGGCGTACCGGCAAGCCGGCCTGAGCCGGCCTCAGGCCGGGGTGGTGGCGGGAGAGGCCTGGGCCGAAGACAGCATGCGCTCCACATAGCGCGCAATGAGGTCGATCTCCAGGTTGACCTTGCTGCCCGCCTTCAGGTGCTTGAGCGTGGTCACTTCCACGGTATGGGGGATCAGGTTGATGGAGAAGCGGCAGGCGTCGGCCAGGTCTTCCACGCGGTTGACCGTCAGCGACACCCCATTGACCACGATCGACCCCTTGTAGGCCAGGTACTTGCCCAGGGCCTTGGGGGCATCGACGATCAGCTCGCGCGATTCACCCACGGGCTCGAAGGAATGCACCTGTCCCAGGCCATCGACGTGGCCAGAGACCAGGTGGCCGCCCAGGCGCTCGGCCAGGGTCAGGGCTTTTTCCAGGTTGACTTCGCCGGGGGCGTCCAGGCCGGCCGTCAGGCGCAGGCTTTCACGGGAGACATCGACGGTGAAGCCGCGCTCGCTCTTCTCGACCACGGTCATGCAGGCGCCATTGAGGGCGATCGAATCGCCCAGGCCGACATCGGCCATGGGCAGGCTGCCCGCATCGATACTCAGGCGCACGCCGGCGTCAGGGCCGGCTGCCAGGGGGGTGACGGAGGTGATGGTGCCGACGGCGGCAACGATTCCTGTAAACATGATTCAGTCCTGATACGAAAATCTGAAAGAAAAAACCAAAAAACGCTTAGTCGAAGCGGGCAAGGATACGCAAATCCGGCCCGACCTGCTTGACCTCGTGGAAGTGGATGCCGATCTTGCCCGACAGGTCTTCCAGAGGCGGCAACTCGAACATGTTGCGGCCATCGCCGATGAGCGCCGGGGCCAGGTAGACCAGCAGTTCATCCACGCAGCCTGCACGGATCAGCGCGCCATTGAGCTTGGCGCCGGCTTCGACGTGCAATTCATTGATCTGGCGCTGGCCCAGTTCGCGCACCAGGCCCGGCAGGTCGACCTTGCCCTCGGCGTTGTCCAGCAGGATCACTTCGGCCCCCTCGGCTTCCAGCGCGGCGCGTTTTTCGCGGTCGTCGGTGGCCGTGAAGACCCAGGTATTGCCCCCCTGGATCACGCGCGCCTCGGGCGAGACGATCAGCTTGCTGTCGACCACGATGCGGCGCGGCTGGCGCGGGGTCTCGATGGCGCGCACGGTGAGCTGGGCGTCGTCCTTCTGGATGGTGCCGATACCGGCCATGATGGCGCAGGCGCGCGCGCGCCAGATGTGGCCGTCATCGCGCGCGGCCTGGCTGGTGATCCACTGGCTCACGCCATTGTGCAGGGCGGTCTTGCCGTCGAGGCTGGCGGCGCTTTTCATGCGCACCCAGGGGCGGCCGGTGCGCATGCGATGCAGGAAGCCGATGTTGATCTCGCGGGCCTCTTCTTCCAGCAGTCCGCAGGCGACCTCGATGCCGGCCGCCTGCAGCCGGGACAGACCCTGCCCGGCCACCAGCGGGTTGGGGTCGGCGATGGCCGCCACCACCCGCGCCACGCCAGCGCGGATGAGCGCATCGGCACAGGGCGGGGTGCGGCCGAAATGGCTGCAGGGTTCCAGCGTGACGTAGACGGTGGCGCCACGTACGTCGTGTCCGCGCGCAGCCGCGTCGGCCATGGCCTGGATCTCGGCATGGTTGCCTCCGGGTGGCTGGGTGAAACCGGCGCCGATGATGCGCCGCTCCTTGACGATGACGCAGCCCACGCGCGGGTTGGGTGTGGTGTCGAGCATGCCGAAACCGGCCTGCAGCAAGGCCAGCGCCATGGCTTGCTGGTCATTCTCGATATCGAACTGGTAGAGCGGATCTGCGGTGGAAGTCATGGTGTACAAAGACGGTAAAGGCAGCGAGGCCCGCCAGGGGCGGGGCCGGATGCCCGTCAATATACACGGCTTTGCACGAACGCCCGTATGGCTGCCCCTGGTACTTCACTCGATGACGGCCCGGCTGCACTGGTCATCGATGATCGGGTTGCAGATCCTTACCCGCCCCAGGAAATTGATCACCACCGCCCGCGCATTGGTGCCGCTGCTGAAATACCAGGTGCCGCGCGTGACCGGTTGCCCGTCCGGCTGATAGGCGACGATGTCGGCACCGTTGGTATAGGCCACCGCGATGCCCATCTCCAGCGATGGATGGCGGGAAACGACCTGCTGGCCGACGCGGATCTCCCACCCGCTTTGCCAGTCGCGCCCATCGCTGGGGCGCATCTCGGCCCGGCGGCCGGCGCGCAGGGCTTCGGAGCGTGTCAGTTGCACGCTGTGGAAGAAGTCACTGCCGGCCGCGGCCAACTGGTGTTCACTGGAAAGGTTCTGCAGGGCGGGGATGCCTGCGCCCAGCACCAGGGCGGCAATGAGCAAGACCACCATCAGCTCGATCAGCGTAAATCCTTTGCTCTGCATGGGGTCACCAGCAATCAGGGCCGCCGGCGCGGCGGTTGCCACGGCTGTCGGCCTGCAGCACGCCGCATCGCTCATCCTCGTAGGCGGTGTTGACGCCGCTCCCGCCGGGCGTGGCCATGACCAGTACGCAGCTGGAGAGGTCCTCGTCCTCGCAGGCCCGGGCGGAGAGGGCATAGGCACTGGCTTGCGGGGTCGCCCCGGAATACCACTTGAAACCATGCCCCGTACTGCCCGGCTGGAAGGCCTTGTAGCGATGCTGGTAGGCGTGCTGCCGCTCCTGCTGCAGCAGCACCTGCAGCACGGCCGCGCGTCCTTCGGCGCGACGGGCCTTTTGCACGACATGGCGATAGCCGTTCCAGCCGAGACCGGCCAGCAGGATCACGATGGCCAGGCTGACCAGGATTTCCAGCAGCGTGAAGCCGCTTGACGGGGAGCGAAGGGAGAGTGAGTTCATGTTCATTCCGGGTTGGGTAGATAAAGAGGACGCCAGGCCAGCAGCGGACAGCTCGCCATGGCGCCGGAGCGTGAGGCCGGCCATTGCACCAGCGCCTGCAGCGCGGCGACGGCACCATGCCGGCCGTAGCCGACGGCGCTGATGCGATAGAGGGCGGAAGAGGGTTTGTCAGGGGAGGGCTTGGCGGATTCTTTCCCGGCGGCGGGCGGCAGGCGTTCGATCAGATAGCGGGGCGCGGCCATGCCGGGCGCGGCACGGAAGCGGCGTCCCGTAAATTGGCCGTAGGTTGCGGAGATGGCTTGTGGCCCGTGCAACTGCGCGGGCTCCCAGCCGCTGCGCTCATGCTTGCCCAGGCACAGGCCGGTACCGGCGGCATCGCTGCGGCATCCGGGGGCCGTGCTGAACTGCCCGGCATCGATGTGGCGCCGCTCGCCGATGTCATCACAGGCGTCTTCCAGCGCGGCCTGGGCGGCCAGGCGGGCTTGCGCATGTTCGCGATGGTTGCGCGCCGCGCGTTCTTCCAGCAGGAGCAGCGAAGTCGTGGCCGCGCCCAGCAGCAGGATCAGGGCCAGCAGCATGAGCGCGATCATGAGGGTGGCGCCGTGCTGATGGCGGCTGGAGTGCAGGATCTTCATCGGCTCTCCCTTGCTGCTGCAAGATTGCGCAACATCACCGTGCCCTGGAACACCGCCCGGCGGCGCTGTTCCTGCTCCTGTTCGGTGAAACGCCAGGTGGCCTCGCTACGCCGGCCCTGCAGGAACAGGTCATGGCTGCGCGGCGCGGCGTCATGGCTGGCGGGACGTCGCTGCAAGCCCCTTACCAGCAGCGCCACGCGCACCAGCACCACGTCGCGCCAGGCCGCAGCCGGCATGGCCGAGGCGTCCAGCCAGCGGTCCGGACGGCCATCGCCGTCGCTGTCGATGGCGTAGCGCAGCTGCATGGCCTCCACGCCGCGCGCGATGGCATCCGAGGTCCAGTTGCCGTTCTTGCCCTGGTAGCGGCAGCGCAGTTCGGGCTCGTCGCCAGTACCGGGGGCGACGAAATAGATCACCCAGTTGCGCGCGGCTTCCTCCTGTGGTCCCGTTGCGGCATCGGCGCCGCTGCAATTGCCGACCTGGGCGCGGCTGCCCCGTGGTGCGCCGAAAAAGCCCAGCATCAGCAGGTCACTGTGATTGACGCCATCACCGGTGCTGCTGCCGAAGACGCCGCGGGCGGGATCGAGCGATTCGGCCTGGCGGCTGTCGTCGAGCCCGCGCAAGCCGGGCACGAGCAACGGGGCAGGGTGCTCGGTGAGCATTTCCACTGGCAGGTGGCTGGCCTGGCGCAGCGCCAGTTGCAGGTGGTCGAGCACCAGCCGGCCGGTTTCCTCGACGCGGGCGGCGTCGTCCATTTCCTGGTAGGCGCTGCGTGCCTGCTGCAACAGCGTGCCGGCCACCAGCACCACCAGCAGCCCCACGGCCAGCGCGATCATCAGTTCGACCAGGGTCAGCCCGCCTTGGCCAGGCAGGCGCAAGCGACGGGAGAGCGAGTACCGGCGGCACATGGTCAATGGCCCAGGACCAGGGTCAGCAGCGGTGCGGCGGCGACTGCGGACGCGCTGGCCGCACCGGGGCGGCGCCAGGCCAGCTTGAGCACGACCGGGCTGATGGCCAGCCCATCGCAGTTCCAGTCCGGATGTGGTGTTTGTTGTGCATCCCGGCAGACGGTGGCGCGTGCTTGGGGGAAATCGCGGACCAGCCGGCCGCTCCAGTCCGCCAGTACGGCCTGGGTGAAATCATGCGGGCCGCAGGCGGCCTGTTCGCAATCGACCGGGGACTGTGGCGGGCGGCCGGGAGTGAGGGAAAAGAGCGTCGGATCGGTGGCGCCGGACGGCGGTGGCAGGGCCGCGCGCAATTCCGCCAGTTCCTGGGCCATCAGGGTGGCGCGCGCTTGCAGGCTGCTGTCCTGGCCGCTGCGCAGGGCATGCAGCTGCAGCATGGCAATGGCCAGGGCACCGGTGCCGATGACCAGCATGGCCACCAGCACCTCCATCATCGAAAAACCACGGGAGCGAGCACGCATGGCAAATCCTGCAAAGGAAAGCCCGCGAGTCTAGGGAAAAAGAAAATGACGCTCCAGCAAAACGCCGAATCAGTTTGCCACTATCGAAAACTTCAGAAGGAGGAACCCGGCTGCTTGAGGAATTCGGCTTCTTCCGGAGTGTTTTCCCGCCCCAGGATGCGGTTGCGATGGGGGAAGCGCCCGAAGCGTTCGATCACGGCATGGTGCCGCCGCGCATAGTCGGCATAATCATCGAAGGCCGGCTTGTCCTCGCCGCTGGCCGACTTGGCCAGGCTGCGCATGAGTTGCACCACGTACTCCTGGTCGTCCAGGTCTTCGGCGTGTTCCAGCGGCAGGTAGACGAATACCCGGGCCAGCGGCGGCAATGCCGCATCCAGTCCCATGGCCAGCGCCAGGTGGCTGCACTGGCGCGCCAGTTCATCGAAGGCGAAGGCTTGCGGGGTATCGCGGTAGATGTTGCGCGGCATCTGGTCCAGCAGCAGGATCAGCGCCAGCATGCTGCGCGGGGACTCGGTCCAGTCGTCGAGCTGGTTGGCGGCCGCCTGTTGCACCAGGGGTTCGAAGCGGGTGCGGCATTGGGCGTCGATGTCCGGGTTCTTGCTCCACCACAGCTTTTTCTGGCGTTCGGCGACCTGGTGCGCGGGCAGCTGGTCCCATCCGGTACCGAACCAGAAATCCAGTACCTCTTCGGCGCTGGCGTGCGGACTCATTCGGCCAGCACCGTGATCTGCACGTCGCCCAGCGTCACTTTCTGGCCGACGGTGATCTTGCAGGTCTTGCGGGTCTCCAGCTTGCCGTCGACCTTGACCTGGCCATCGGCCACCAGCTGCTTGCCGGCGCCGCCGCTGTCGCACAGGCCGCAGAGTTTGAGCAGTTGGTTCAGCTCGACATAGGGATGGCCTTGCAGCGGGAAGGTGATCTTTTGCATGTGCTTTCTTTCGGAAACCCCGGCCGCAACAGGCGGGTCGGGGGAGCGGTACGGTACGGTACGCCCGGCGCGCACTTTTGTCCAGCCGTCCCGGTGTTCAGGCGGCGGACTCCAGCGTCTGCTGCGCCTTGTCCAGCCAGGTGGAGAGGCTGTCGGTGAGGTCCTTCTGGCTGAAGGAGCAGCTTTCTTCGGTAAAGAGACTGCCTGCCTCGAGTCGGCCCAGCAGGTCTTCGGCTACCTGGCGATAGCGCGGCGGCAGGGCAGTGAAGACATCTTCCCGGGCGCGCCAGGTACGGCACAGGGAGGCGATGTCCCCCTGGCCTGAGCGCAGGGCTTCCAGGGCAGTGCGCATGGCGGGCAGTTGGTTGGCGGCGGGATGGGGCATGGCCGGCTCCTCGCTCAGGCGCGCGCAGCGATGACGAACAGCGCAATCACGCTCAGGTAGCCGACCAGCCACACCGCTGAACGGGGCGAGGGCTTGTCGGTCAGGTAGAGCACCGTGTAGAGGATGCGGGCGACGATGAACACCAGCGCGGCGCCATCGATCTGTCCCTGCGGAGCGCCCACTTGCTGCGCTACCAGCACGGCGGCGGCAAAGAAGGGGAAGGCCTCGAAATGGTTGCGGTGCGCATAGTCGGCACGGCGGCGCACGCCGGTCTGCTTGTCCAGCCAGGCGCGCGGTTCGGCATTGTCGAAGTCGCGCCGGCCGTACTTGGCCACGGCGATGGTGAAGACCGGCATCAGGCCGGCAATCAGGATGCACCAGTAGGATAGGGTCATGCGGGAGGTCTCCTCGTTGTGATGTCAGTGGTCAGTGAATCAAAGTTCCTTGGCGGCGAAGGTGTTGCAGGCGCTGACCTTGCCTTCGGAAATGCCGCGCTTGAACCAGGTCACGCGTTGCGCCGAGCTGCCATGGGTGAATGAATCCGGTACGACCACGCCGCGCGCCTGGCGTTGCAGGGCATCGTCGCCGATGGCCGAGGCGGCATTCAAGGCATCTTCGATGTCGCCTTCTTCGAGGATGTGGCGCGCCTGGTTGGCGTGATAGGCCCAGACCCCGGCAAAGCAGTCCGCCTGCAGCTCCAGCCGCACCGACATGGCGTTGGCCTGCTTTTCGGTGGCGTTGCGGCGGGCGGCGTCGACCTTGTCGGAGATGCCCATGAGGTGCTGCACGTGGTGCCCGACTTCATGCGCGATCACGTAAGCCTGCGCAAAATTGCCGGACACCTTGAAGCGCTGCTTCATCAGTTCATAAAACGACAGGTCGATATACACCTTCTGGTCGCCGGGGCAGTAGAAGGGGCCGGTAGCGGTCTGGCCGGTACCGCAGGCCGTCGGCGTGCTGCCGGAAAACAGCACCAGCTTGGGCCGCACGTACTGCTTGCCATTGCTGGCGAAGATCTGGCCCCAGGTATCTTCGGTGTCGGCCAGGACGGTGGAGACGAAGCGCGCCATCTGGTCGTTGGGCGAAGGCTTGTGGGAGGGCGCCTGCTGCTGCACCGGCGCTGGCGAGCCACCGCCCGAGAGCAGGTTGAGCATGGTCAGCGGATTGATGCCCAGGAAATAGGAGGCCACCAGGGCCACTGCAACCGTGCCCAGCCCGATGGAGCGCCCGCCGAAGCCAAAGCCGCCGCCCCCGCCGCCATCCTCGCCACGGCGGTCTTCCACGTTGTCGCTTTCGCGATTGCCTTCCCATTTCATGATCTGTTCTCCGGTACTGCTGTCTGCAATGGCGCGATTGTAATGGATGCCATCGGCCGGGGCATGTCGGGCGTTGTCTGACCGGGCCAGGTTGCACTGTCCGATTCCGCCGGATGAGCTGACGGTGTAGGGTAGGGCAGCAGGAGGGTGATCAGGCGGAGTGGCTTGGCGCTGTCGGCAATCGGTGCCACACTGTATCGGGCAGCCTGCATTGCTCATCCTCACAATGACAACAGTACAGGAGGCGACATGATCATCTGGCTCATTCTTCTCATCGCCAGCGCGCTGGCCCTCATGATGATGCGCGCCAGCGCGTGGGTCTGGCTGGTAGCTGAAGCAGTGCTGATCTGGCTGGGTGCGCGCCTGGCTGATATCGAGTTGCCGGTGCTGGTGCTGCTGGCCATCCTGTTCTTCACGCCCACGCTGCTGGTGGCCATCAAGTCCGTGCGGCAGTCCTTGATGACGCGTCCGGCACTGGATCTGTTCCGCAAGATCGCCCCCCGCATGTCCGCCACCGAACGCGATGCCATCGAGGCCGGTACCGTCTGGTGGGACGCCGAACTGTTCTCCGGCAAGCCGGACTGGAAGCGCCTCTTCGACCTGCCTGCGCCGCGCCTGACACCGGAGGAACAAGCTTTCCTCGACAACGAAGTCGAGCAGTTGTGCGCCATGGTCAGCGACTGGGACACCAGCGTGAAGACCCAGGACCTGCCGCCTGAAGCCTGGCAGTTCATCAAGGACAAGGGTTTCCTGGGCATGATCATTCCGCGCCAATATGGTGGCAAGCAGTTCTCGGCCTACATGCATTCGCAGGTGGTGATGAAGCTGGGCTCACGCAGTTCGGCGGCCGCCATCGCGGTGATGGTGCCCAACTCGCTGGGTCCGGCTGAATTGCTGCTGCATTACGGCACCGAGGCCCAGAAAAATCATTACCTGCCGCGCCTAGCGCAGGGGCTGGAGATTCCGTGTTTCGCGCTGACCAGTCCCTATGCGGGTTCGGATGCGGCCGCCATTCCCGATGTGGGCATTGTCTGCAAGGGCGAGCATGAGGGTCGCGAGACGCTGGGTTTCCGCGTCACCTGGAGCAAGCGCTACATCACCCTGGCACCGATTGCCACCGTGCTGGGCCTGGCCTTCCGCGTACGCGATCCGGAGGGGCTGCTGGGCAGCAACGCCGAACCCGGCATCACCTGCGCCCTGATCCCGACCGATCATCCGGGCGTGATCACCGGACGCCGTCACTGGCCGCTCAATGCGGTCTTCCAGAACGGTCCGACCGAGGGGCGCGATGTCTTCATTCCGATGGAGTGGGTGATCGGCGGTGCCGAGCAGGTCGGACGCGGCTGGCGCATGCTCATGGAATGCCTGGCGGCCGGGCGGGCGATTTCGCTGCCTTCTTCCAGCGTCGGTTTTTCCAAGCTGGCCGTGCGCGGTACCAGTGCCTATACCGCCATGCGGCGCCAGTTCAAGATCGAGATCGGCAAGTTCGAAGGCGTGCAGGAAGCCCTGGCGCGCATGGGCGGGCATCTCTACATGATGGATGCCACGCGCCGCTTGTCGGCGCTGGCAGTGGATGCGGGCGAGAAGCCCTCGGTCATCTCGGCCATCTCCAAGTATCACGTCACCGAGCGCGGGCGCATGGTGGTCAATGACGGCATGGACGTGATCGGCGGCAAGGGTATCTGCATGGGACCGGGCAACTTCCTGGCGCGGGCTTACCAGCAGGTGCCCATCGCCATTACGGTGGAAGGGGCCAACATCCTGACCCGCTGCCTCATCATCTTCGGGCAGGGGGCGATCCGCTGCCATCCCTACGTCCTGCAGGAACTGGCCACCGCCGCCGATGAAGACCGCGAGCGCGCCGTGCAGGAGTTCGACCGCCTGCTTTTCGGGCATCTCTCCTTCGTGGCTGCCAATGCGGCACGCAGCTTCGTGGGCGGCATCAGCCGGGGCTGGCTGCTGCCTTCATCCAGCCATGCCGCACGCGCCACGCGCGGTTATTTCCGTGCGGTGGTGCATCTGTCGTCGGCCTTTGCGCTGCTCACCGATGTGAGCATGGGCGTGCTGGGCGGCACGCTCAAGTTCCGTGAGCGGATTTCGGCGCGGCTGGGTGATGTGGTTTCGCAGCTCTATCTGGTTTCGGCGGTACTGAAGCGTTTCGAGGATGAGGGTCGGCAGGAAGAGGACCTGCCCTATGTGGACTGGTCG
Source organism: Herbaspirillum sp. CAH-3 (assembly GCF_009668275.1). Taxonomy (NCBI): domain Bacteria; kingdom Pseudomonadati; phylum Pseudomonadota; class Betaproteobacteria; order Burkholderiales; family Oxalobacteraceae; genus Herbaspirillum; species Herbaspirillum sp. CAH-3. The sequence goes on from NZ_VSWE01000003.1 coordinate 306,752, forward strand.
GTGCAGGATGCCTTGCATCGCGCCCAGGACGCCATCCTCGATGTCTTGCACAACTTCCCCAATCCGATCATCGCGGTGCTGCTGCGGGTGCTGATCTTCCCGCTGGGCCTTCCCTACCGCAAGCCTTCCGATGTGCTCGCCACGCGCGTGGCCCAGGCCATGCAGACCCCGGGGGAGAGCCGCAACCGCCTGGTGGCCGATGCCTACCTGCCGCGCGAGGGCGATCCGCTGGCCTGCGGCGAGAAAGCCTTCGTGCTCGCGCCGGTGGTGCAGCAGCTGGAACATCGCCTCAAGTCCGACATCAAGGAAGGCAAGCTGCCGCCGATGCCGCAGAGCCTGCTGGAAGTGCCGGCCTGGAGCGCCCTGGCGCTGGAACGCCAACTGATCTCGCAGCAGGAGAAGGACGCGCTCGATGCCTTCGCCCACTATGGCGACCAGAGCGTGCAGGTGGATGATTTCGCTGCAGATTTCGACCGTGCGGAGATCGTGGCGCAGCTGCGTTCTTAGCGATATGAAGGTTTGCGTTATCCTGCCGGTTCCCGCGTATTCCACAGGATGAACCATGACCCCGCAGCCCCGCATCTACATGGCCGGCCCCGATGTCTTCCAGCGCGACTATGCGCAGCACAAACAGCAGATCAAGCAGTGGTGCGCCGAACTCGGGCTGGTCGCCCTGTGTCCCGGTGATGACGAGGTCAGCGGCGACAGCAAGGCCGAGGTCGCACGCCGCATCTACGAGATCAACATCGCGCTGATCGACTCGGCCGATTATGTGGTGGCCAATGTGTGCGATTTCCGTGGCCATGAGCCGGACTCGGGCACAGTCTTCGAGATCGGCTATGCCGTCGGACGCGGCAAGAAGGTATGGTGCTACAACACGCCTGCGCAGGATTTGCTGCAACAGGTGCCCCAGGCCGAGCCGGGTGTCTGCCATGCCGGCATGTTCATCGAGGACTTCGGCCTGCCGCGCAACCTCATGCTGGCGCATGCCGCCGAGCTGGTGCAGGACGGCCTGCACGACTGCCTGCAACGGGTGGCGCGCTGGCACGCGGGCCAGCGCTGATCGCCGCTGCTTTTCCGCCTCACTGCTAGGGCCTGTTCACATTAAATCTGCGAGATGCGTTGCCCCCAGAAGGCGTGGTGGCAAGGCGCGCGTCGGGGCTGGTGGTGGTGCCACCAGCCCCGACGTGCAACGCGGCCAGCGCGCCTTCTGGGGGCAACCCTCCGGGAGAGGCCGCCAAGCGTCGCCTGCCGTTGTTGCAGCTCCTTGCCGTGGCACCACCACGGCGCGTCGCTGCGCCTAGGCAGTCAACGCTTGGCGACCTCTCGCACTCGCAGATTTAATGTGAACAGGCCCTAGGGCAGGCGTCCCAGCAGGTAGAACTCCTCATTGGGCCGCATGCTGGTCACATTGGCCAGTCGGTTCGACATCCCGAAGAAGGCCGCGATGGCGGCCATGTCCCAGGCATCTTCCTCTGCCCAGCCATGCGTCTTGAGCGTGGCGAAATCTTCTTCATTCACAGCCCAGGCGCTGGCTGACACCTTCATGGCGAAGTCCAGCATGGCCTTCTGCCGCGCGCTGATGTCGGCCTTGCGGTAATTGATCGCGACCTGGTCGGCCAGCAGCGGATCCTTGGCGCGGATGCGCAGGATGGCACCATGCGCCACCACACAGTACTGGCACTGGTTGGCATTGCTGGTGGCCACCACGATCATTTCGCGCTCGGCCTTGGTGAGGCCGCCGGGTTTGTCCATCAGCGCATCGTGATAGGCGAAGAAGGCGCGGAATTCATCCGGGCGATGCGCCAGCACCAGGAACACGTTGGGGATGAATCCGGACTTTTCCTGCACGGCCAGGATGCGGCTGCGGATGTCCTCCGGCAGCCCATGAAGATCGGGGATGGGGAAGCGGCCAATGGGCGCATTGGACGCGGTAGATTGGGTCATGCGTGTCTCCTTGTTCATTTATTGTCGATGCAGCGTCAAAACCATAGCACTTCCGGCCCGTCGCCAATGTCGCCGGACTGACGGTGAAGCTTTTTGCTTCAGATTTCTTTTTGGAAACCCTTCTAAAATATTATTAAGATATATCTTGAAATACCGCGAATTAAGATATATCTTGGCTATATCGATCGACACGCAGCGTGCGTCAGTCGCTGCCTCAGCCACCTGACAAGAAGGAAACACCATGTTCAAGCATTTATTCAATCACCCCGGCCAGCCCGGCCACGGCCCCAAGCACCAGCGCCACGACCGTGGGCATCATGGCGGCGGCCTCTTCGACGACGAAGACGCCCGCGGTCCGCGCGGCCATCATGGCCCCGGCGGCCGTGAAGGCGGCGGCGGACGCGGCGCGCGCATGTTCGAGCAGGGCGCATTGCGCATCGTGATGCTGCATCTGCTGCAAGAAAAGCCGCGCCACGGCTACGACATGATCAAGGCCATCGAGCAGCTCGTCGGCGGCGGCTACAGCCCCAGCCCCGGCGTGATCTACCCGACCCTGACACTGCTGGAAGAAATGGGCCATGCCTCGGTGCAGGGCGAGGACGGCGGCAAGAAGCTCTACACCCTCAGTGCCGAGGGCCAAGCCTATCTGGAAGAAAAGGAAAACGCCGAGTTGCTGCAGCAGGTGCTGCGCAAGTTCGAGCTGCGCCGCCAGGAGCGTCCCGACGCCGATTCGCCCGAACTGCGCCGCGCCGTACAGAATTTCCGCATGGCCCTGCATACGCGCCTGGCCAAGGGCAAGCTGGCCAAGGAAGAACTGCATGCCATCATCGACATCATCGACCGCGCCGCCGTGGCGGTGGAACGCACCTGATCCGCGGATCAGGGATTCTGGAAAGGAACTTCACATGAAAGAACATCGCTACCGCATCACCCTGGAGCACCTGGCCACGGCCTCGGAGGGCCAGCCTTTGCATGCGCCCCTGAGTTTCGAGGCGGGCAACCATGACGATATCTTCAGTATCGTCGCCCGCCTGCGTGGCAACGGGCAGTTCGACAGCGACACCAGCGCGCAGCTGGCGCTGGGCCTGAAACTGTTTTCGGAGGTGATGCTCAAGAATCGCAAGCATCCGCTGTTCGAGGATATCCAGCCGGCCTTGCGCGACTTCATCATGAAGCTGAAATCGCAGGGCAAGGCAGCTGCCGCAGCGCAGGGCGAAGCCGCCCCCGAATAGGACAGGCGCGCGCCGGACCTTACTGGTTGGCCGGTGCAATCATCTCCGCATAGTCATACAACGCACCGAGGATCTCCTGGGTGCGTTCGTCGTCCGCCTCTTCCTGCAACTGGTCGATCTGCTCGAACAGTTGCGCGACGGTACGCGCACCGCCAGCGCCTTCAAACAGGCGCGCGGCGCGGTGTTCTTCCCAGTGTTGCGCTTCCTCGGGGCTCAAGGTCCCGGGGAAATTGCGTGCCCGATAGCGGAACAGGATTTCATTCAGGCGCATATCGTCGAAGGCCACGCTGGCACCGGCCAGCGCCTGCGGCGGCAAGGCACGCAGCTGGGTCAGCTGGCGGCGGTCGCCGTTGCCGATGAAGCCGCCGTACAGATCTTCATCCACGTCCGGCGACGCCTCCTGCTCGCGCTGGTAGACCTCGCGCCACAGCGGACCGAGGTCGGGCAGGGCGGCAGCCTTTTCCGCATGGCGCAGGGCCAGGTCGACATCGATGTTCAGTTGCGCGGCGCGCTCGGCAGACAGTGTCTTGAGGCTGCCGACCACCATCGGCGACTTGTTCAGGTGAATGCTCTTGACCGGCAGGCGGACCATGCCTTCAGGCATCTCCTCGCGCTTGGTGAACATGCGTTCACGCACGCTGGCGGCATCCATGCCTGCCAGTTCACTCGGGTCGTAGGCCAGATCCCAGGCGATCACTTCATTCTTGTTGGTCGGATGCATGCCCAGCGGCCACATCAGCGCCAGGCAGCCGTTGGCCACCGGGAACATGCCGGAGACGTGCAGGAAGGGCTTGGCCGCCGGCAAGCCGATTTCGGCCGCGGCCTTGTCCTTCTTGTGCAAGGCCAGCGCGAAATCGAACAGGCGCGGATTGTTCTGGCGGATCAGGCGTGCCAGGGCGATGGTGGCGCGCACATCGGAGAGTGCATCGTGCGCCGCTTCATGCACCAGGCCATTGGCCTTGGACAGATGCTCCAGCTTGAAACTGACGCTGCCGTCTTCCTTGGTCGGCCACTGGATGCCTTCCGGACGCAGCGCATAGGTCAGGCGGACCACGTCGAGCAGGTCCCAGCGGCCGCAGCCGTTGGCCCATTCGCGGGCATACGGATCGATCAGGTTGCGCCAGAACATGAAGCGCGTGACTTCATCGTCAAAGCGGATGGTGTTGTAACCCACGCCGATGGTGCCGGGTTCGCCCAGTGCCTGCTCGATGCGGGCGGCGAACTCATGTTCGGGGACGCCGTGCTCCAGGCAGTGCTGCGGGGTGATGCCGGTGATCAGGCAGGATACCGGGTCGGGCAGGTAGTCCGGAGCCGGCTTGCAGTACAGCATGATGGGCTCGCCGATCTCGTTGAGCTCGGCATCGGTGCGCACGGCAGCGAACTGCGAGGGACGGTCGCGGCGCGGCACGGCGCCAAAGGTTTCGTAGTCGTGCCAGAGGAAGGTGTGATTGGACATCGCGGACGGCTTCTAAGGGAATCGCGCGATTATAGAGCCTTGTGCCGTCCTTGCCGCCGCGCCAAGGGGCTAGCCGGGTGATGAAGCCGGATTATTTCGACCTGCTGCGCCGCGCCTGACAGGGCCGTTGCCGGCCTGTCCTCATTTGGCTGGCGCAGCGGGAGCGGCCGGTGCCAGCGGCACCATGGGGGCCGCGTCGCGTTTCAAGAGCGTGCGCATGGCGTCCTGCAGCGTGCCGCTGCGCATGGGGGCGTTGCCGCCGGCGTACTGGATGTTGTCGATGATCCAGCCGCGCGCATCGCGGGTCATCAGGATCTTGTCGGTCCACTTGGCCGGCGACTGCAGCTTGGCGTCGCTATAGATCAGTTCCACGGAACAACTGGCCTCGCGTTCCTGCGCTTCGCACTGGAGCACGCGGAAGGTGGAAGCGCCATTGGGATTGCCCGTGAAGAGGTCACCTTGCACCAGCGGCGGCAAGGGATCGGCATCGGGATCGGCCGCCAGTTCGGCCGCGGACTGCGCGGCGCGGGCTTCCTGCGCCACCGAGACATCCTTCAACAGGTCGAACAGCGGCACCGACAGGAAGCGGCGGAAGGTAATCAGTTCCTTCAACGTCAGGGCGCCGGAGGGACGGTTCGAGGCATGGGTCTGGTAGAACTCCGTCACCAGCTCCTTGGCCTTGCCCTCTTCATTGGCCGAGCATGCTGCAAGCAGCAGGCTGGCGGCGACGATGAGTGTCTTACCGATCCGCTTCAATCCGATTCTCCCTGGACCAGCCGCTCGTGCGCGCTGGCGTGTTGTTCCATGATGCCGTTGTCATTTTGATATGTTCTGCCGACCGGTGCACAGCGGGGCCCGAGGGGCGCAATACGACCAGCCTGACAGAGCCGCATCTTACGCGTTACGGCAGAGCAGGTAGAGCGGGAACACACCGCCAAAAAGCCGCCAATTCCGCAGCGCGCCGTCGCCGGCGAGCCGCGCCGGCTCATTGGGCCTGGGCAATGGCGTCGGTGAGGTTGTCGCTCAGGTATTCGCGCTGCGAGGACTGGTCGTTGCCGATGAACTCGATATCGTCGATGCGCCACTGGCGCTCTTCGCGCACCAGCAGGATCTTGTCATTCCAGGATTCGTCGGCGCCTTCCTTCTGGTAGCGGAAGGCGACCTGGCACGAGGCCCGGTCGGCTTCGCTGTCGCAGGATTGGACGGCAAAGGAGGTCGCCCCTTCATACAGGGAGGTGAACACGTCGCCCTCGATGATGGGTGCGGCCTGCGGACCGGCCAAGCTGTGGTAGCGCACGTCGGCGGCTTCGGCGCGGGTCAGCAGGGAGTACAGGGCACGGCTGACCAGCGGTTCGAACTGCTTGAGTTCTTCAGCCGAGGGCAGGCCCGGGGCGTGGTTCTTGAGGTGGATGCGATAGAAATTGCCGATGACCTCGGCCTGCTGCTGTTCGTCGCCGCTGAAGTTGTTGCAGCCGGACAGCGCCAGCAGCAGACCCAGCGCACAGGCGCCGGCGCGCAGGGGGCGAGCGGAGGGGGAGGCTAAACGGGGCAGTGTGGTCATTCTGGTGTTCCTGCGCGCGGTGCGGACCGGCGCTGTTGTCATGGCGGCGCTTCATCGGGTTGCTGCGTGTGGGGGCGGCCGGTTCAGCCTGCCCCCAGGGCCTGCCCTTTAGTCAGGGGCGGGCGGCAAACGTTCCGCAGCGCCGGGCCGGGTGGCGCTGCCGGTGCGCGGTGTGGCGTCGGCGCCGATGGCGCGCTTGCGGTCTCAGGCCGATTCGGTCAGCAGTGCGAAGTGTTCCACCACCGGTGCACCGGCGAAGAAGGGGCCGACGATGCCGCGCCATTCGGTGAAGGCGGGCGATTCACGGAAATCCACGGTATGGTTTTCCAGGGTGGCCCAGTAGACCATGAGCAGGTAGCGCTCGGGCGATTCGATGCCTTTCTGGACCTTGTGGCCGAGATAACCGCGGGCCTTGCTGATGGTCTGCGCCAGGCCGCGCTGGATGGCTTCGTCGAATTCTGCTTGCTTGCCGGGTTGGATGCGGATGTCCGCCAGTTCCAGGATCATGTAGGTCTCCAGTGCATAGTCGAGGGGTGCCCGGCGCAAGCCGGGCGGCTCGATTATCACATGTTCGCCCGAACCGGGCTTTCAACCGGATCGGCGCCTGCCTGAAAAACTTTCATTCGACCAGGATGCCGCGCTTTTCCAGCTTCTGCGCCATGTCTTCCAGCGTGATTTCGATGGCGCGCGTGCTGATCATGATTTCCCACAGCGATACCAGCAGCGAGGCCACCAGCAACATCAGGCTGATGCCGAAGAACACCTCGGCCCAGCGATTGAGGTCCACGAAGATCAGGTACATCGAGACGGCGCACATGATGAAGCTGGAGACCCCCAGCGCCTGCATGTAGCGGGTCAGCACGATGCGCTTCCTGAGATTGAGGATCTGCCGGATCACCAGCCCGCGTTCATCGTTCTGGCCCTGGTTCTGCAGGTTGCGGATCAGCTGGGCCAGCACCAGGAAGCGGTTGGTATAGGCCAGCAGCAACAGCGAGGTCGCGGGAAACAGCAGGGCAGGGGTGGTGAGGTTGATCATCGACATGGCAGGGAACAATCGGGGGCGTGATTCTAACCGCTCCCGAGGCGCAAGAAACATGCCCGGGAAAGCACGCCCGCGTTTGCGCAAACGGGCGATCTGTTTTGGGGCAAGGGGCGGGCATGGCCGCCGTTTTTGCACCGCCGGGCGGCAGCACGCGGGCCGGCCGAAATCTTTTACGGATTTTTTTGGCGGTGCAGCGCCGCAGCAATTGTTATTTGTGCGAGCGCTCAATACACTAGCCCCCGTTCCACATCCACGTACAAATCAAAACAAATCCACAACGAAAGGGATCTCCATGTCGGGTTCGTATTTCCCCCAATGGCGGCTGCGCCAAAGCACCAACGACGGCCAGGGGGCCGTGATCGCCGCCGATGAGCGGCTGCCTGCGCCGCAGACGCTGGCCATGGGCGTGCAGCACGTGGTGGCCATGTTCGGCTCGACCGTGCTGGCACCCTTGCTCATGGGCTTCGATCCCAACCTGGCGATCCTGATGTCGGGCGTCGGTACCCTGCTGTTCTTCCTGCTGGTGGGCGGCCGCGTGCCGAGCTACCTGGGGTCGAGCTTTTCCTTCATCGGCCTGGTCATCGCCGTGACCGGTTATGCCGGCTCCGGGCCCAACGCCAACCTGGGCGTGGCACTGGGCGGCATCATCGCCTGTGGCGCCGTGTATGCGGTGATCGGCCTGATCGTCTCCGGCGTGGGCACCCGCTGGATCGAGTCCCTGATGCCGCCGGTGGTGACCGGCGCGGTGGTGGCGGTGATCGGCCTGAACCTGGCACCGATCGCGGTCAAGGGCGTCTCTGGCAGCAGCTTCGACAGCTGGATGGCGTTGGCGACCATCTTGTGCGTGGGCTTCGTGGCGGTATTCACGCGCGGCATGCTGCAGCGCCTGCTGATCCTGATCGGCCTGCTGCTGGCCTATGTGCTCTACGCCGTGCTGACCAACGGCATGGGCCTGGGCAAGCCGATCGACTTTTCCACCGTGGCCAACGCCGCCTGGTTCGGCCTGCCGCACTTCGCAGCGCCCGTATTCCAAGGCAGCGCCATGGCACTGCTGGCACCGGTGGCCATCATCCTGGTGGCCGAGAACCTGGGCCACATCAAGGCCGTCTCGGCCATGACCGGCCAGAACCTGGATCGCTACATCGGCCGTGCTTTCATCGGCGACGGCCTGGCCACCATGCTCTCGGGCAGTGTCGGCGGTACCGGCGTGACCACCTATGCCGAGAACATCGGCGTGATGGCCGTCACCAAGATCTACTCCACCCTGGTCTTCGTGGTGGCAGCCGTCATTGCCATCCTGCTGGGCTTCTCGCCCAAGTTCGGCGCGGTCATCCTGACCATTCCCGGCGCGGTGCTGGGCGGCGTGTCGATCGTGGTGTTCGGTCTCATCACCGTGTCGGGTGCCCGCATCTGGGTCGAGAACAAGGTCGATTTCTCCAACAATACCAACCTGATCGTGGCCGCCGTTACATTGGTGCTGGGCGCCGGCGACTTCACGCTGAAGATGGGCGGCTTCGCGCTGGGTGGCATCGGGACCGCCACCTTCGGTGCCATCATCCTGCACGCCCTGCTCAAGCGTCGCGGATGATTTCATCCTGACAAGACGCCGATGCAACAGCGGCAAGGCCGGTCCTGGTGACCGGCCTTTTTTGTTCTACCATGATGTGAGGAGAGTGAAGATTTCCGTTGAGCAATCCTCAGTGGCTGTCTATACTCTGTCGCGTTGCAGCGCAGCGCCGCCGCCATGGCCCCGGGGAAGGGCCGGCCGGAAGCGCATTCCAGCCGCTGCCTGTCGCGGGCCTGGCCCGCCTTTCAGGGGAATCACCGCATGAACTCCGCCCTCCGCCTGCCAGCGCTGCTGTGCATCGCCCTGCCTTTGCTCTCGGCTTGTGACGCCGTGGCCGGCAAGAAGGATTACGCCTATTTCCGCAAGAATATCGAGGAGGCCAAATCGGTCTCCGACCAGTGCCAGTTGAACGGCACGTCCGGCATGAACGAGGCGCAGATCCGGGTCTGCGGTGCTGCCCGCGAAGCCTGGGGCAACCGCAACTTCAATTACTGAGCCGGCGAGTCTGCGGGAAGCGGCCGGCACCCGGCGCCCGTCATGGCGCTGTCACAAATTTGTCAAAACCGGTCGTTAGAATGCGGGGTCGTTCATTGCCCCTGGCCCATTCCCGACCCGCCCGCCCATGCACAATCCGCCGGACACCCCGCAAGCCCTGCACCTGCTCTATGAGCCGGCCGGATTCATCTGCGCTTTCCGCTTCGAAGAGGGCCATGCGCGCCAGATGAACTGGAATGAAGTCATCGACTATCATCCGAGTACGCCGGATTTCACCTGGCTGCACGTCAAGACGGCCGATGTGAAGATCCAGCAATGGCTGGCCCATCACAGCGACATTCCCGAGTACATCACTGAATTTTTGTTGAGCAGCGACACCCATCCGGGCCTGCATGCCACCCCCGAGGGGGTCTATGGCACGCTGACCGATATGAAGATGGAGATCGGCGACACCGGCACCGAGAAGGGCGCGCTGCACTTCTACCTGGATCGCACGCGCCTGTTGACCCTGCGCACCCAGCCGCTGATCTCGACCAACATGCTGCGCCAGAAGGTGCTCGATGGCGGCGACTTCGACAATCCCATGGACCTGTTTGCCGAGCTGCTGCGCTGCCTGGCCGACGGCTTCAATGCGCGTCTGGACAAGCTCAACGACAAGGTCGACGACATCGAATTCTCGGTGCTTTCGGACCGCCGTGCCGAAGACCGTGCCGAGCTCTCCGGCATTCGCCGCCAACTGGCCGAACTGCGCCGCTTCATCGCGCCGGAACGCCGCATCCTGGCGCAGTTCCAGCGCCTGCGCCCGGCCTGGGTACCGCGCGAGGCGCTGGAAGACCTGACCCATGCGCTTGATGAACTCAACGAGCTGCATTCCACCGTGGAAGCCGTCTATGAACGCGCCAAGCTGCTGCAGGAAGAGATCGCCTCACAGATGTCGGAGCAGATGAACCGCAACCTGATGGCGCTCTCCATCCTGACCGCGCTGTTGATGCCGGCCACGCTGGTATCGGGGATTTTCGGGATGAACGTGGCAGGTCTGCCGGGCCTGCATGACGAGACATCGTTCTGGATCGTGATGGGATTGATGGGCGGCCTGGGCGTTGCGACCGTGGCCTTCCTGAAGTGGATGAAGATCTTCTGATGCCCTGACCGTCCGAACCGCAGCCGGGCGGCTGCGGTGGCGGCCCTGCGCGTCGCTGCTCAGTCGCGCGTGGCCATCGCTTCTTCGCTCTCGCGAATGAGCTTGTCGATGTCCAGGTTGTCCACCGGCTCCACCTTCAGCGACAGCGGACGCCACAGCGAATACAGCCACAGGCCGATACAGCACATGGTGCCCAGGAAGAGGGTGATGAAGGCCGACAGGAACAGGCCGATGAAGGGCGAGGCAATCAGGCCGTCATAGCCGATCAGGTGCTTGCCGTCCCAGGTGATGGTCTGTGCGCCGAACAGCGAGAGCACGCCCATCAGCGTCGAAAACGGCACCAGCGAAAACGTGGTCCCCACGGCCAGCAGCTTGTAGATGGATGACATCGACAGGCGCTGGATCTTGATCTGCTCGAACATGCGTTCCCCTTGCTGCGCTTGTGGCCTTGGCCATCAAGCTGCGCCATCCCGTTGGCACGGGCGGCTGGCGCACTGCCGCCCGCGTGGCCATGCGGCCGTATTCCCCTGGCCGGACCCTCCCGGGGCCGACGTTAGCTGTTCGGGCTTACTTGCCCCAGCTGTCCTTGAGTGTCACGGCCCGGTTGAAGATCGGCTGGCCCTCGGTCGAATCGACGCGGTCGGCCACGAAGTAGCCGTGGCGTTCGAACTGGTAGATCTCGCCGGGCTTGGCGGCCTTCAGGGTCGGCTCCAGGTAGGCCGTGATGACTTCCTTGGAGTTCGGATTCAGGGCGGCGAGGAAGTCCTTGCCGCCGGCATCCGGATGCGGGTCCGAGAACAGGCGGTCGTACAGGCGCACTTCGGTGGCCAGGGCGTGTTCGGCGCTGACCCAGTGCAGGTTGCCCTTGACCTTGTAGTTGGAGCTGCCTTCGGTGCCGCTCTTGCTGTCTTCGAAGTAGTTGCAGTGTACGGCGATGACGTTGCCGTGTTCATCCTTGTCGCAGCCGGTGCATTCGACCACGTAGCCGTAGCGCAGGCGCACCTTGTTGCCGGGGAAGAGACGGAAGTAGCCCTTGGTCGGTTCTTCCATGAAGTCTTCGCGCTCGATCCACAGTTCCTTGGTAATCGGGAAGTGGCGGTGCGCGGTGTCGTGCTCCGGATGCGCCGGCGGATAGACCGGGGCGCTGCAATCGATGGACACGCCTTCCGGGAAGTTGTCGATGATCAGCTTCAAGGGGCGCAGCACGGCCACTGCACGCGGGGCCTTGGGATCCAGGTCTTCGCGCAGCGCACCTTCGAGCACGCTGAAGTCGATCCAGCTGTTGTTCTTGGAGGCGCCGGTGCGGTCGCACATCAGGCGGATCGCCTCGGGCGTGTAGCCACGGCGGCGCAGGCCGACGATGGTCGGCATGCGCGGGTCATCCCAGCCGGAGACGATCTTTTCATCCACCAGCTGGCGCAGCTTGCGTTTGCTGGTGATGATGTAGGTCAGGTTCAGGCGGGCGAATTCATATTGATGCGGCAGCGGCTTCTTGAAGAAACCTTCCCCGGCCAGTTGCTCCAGCAGCCAGTCGTAGAACGGGCGCTGGTCTTCGAATTCCAGGGTGCAGATGGAGTGCGAGATGTTTTCCAGCGCATCTTCGATCGGGTGCGCGAAGGTGTACATCGGGTACACGCGCCACTTGTCGCCGGTGTTGTGGTGGGTGGCGTGGCGGATGCGGTAGATGGCCGGATCGCGCAGGTTCATGTTGGGGCTGGCCATGTCGATCTTGGCGCGCAGGATCATGGAGCCATCCGGATGCTTGCCGTCGCGCATTTCCTCGAACAGGCGCAGCGATTCTTCCACCGGGCGGTCGCGCCACGGCGAGTTCTTGCCGGGTTCGGTCAGGGTGCCGCGGTTTTCGCGCATCTGTTCGGCGTTCTGCTCGTCCACATAGGCCAGGTCCTTGCGGATCAGGGCCTGGGCACAGGCGTACATGACGTCGAAATAGTTGCTGGCGTAGTACAGGTGCGACTTGCCTTCATGCTCCCAGGAGAAGCCCAGCCACTTGACCGAGTCCAGGATGGTGTCGACGTATTCCTGTTCTTCCTTCTCGGGATTGGTATCGTCGAAACGCATGTGGCAGCGGCCGGCGTAGTCAGCGGCCAGGCCGAAGTTCAGGCAGATCGACTTGGCGTGGCCGATGTGCAGGTAGCCGTTCGGCTCGGGCGGAAAACGGGTGACCACCTGGGGCAGGGCCTCGCCATCCTGGCTGCTGCGCTCGGCATAAGTACCCGAGACCAGGTCGGATTCGATGATGCCGCGCAGGAAATTGGTGGAGGGGGCAGGGGTGTGACCGTTTTTCAGTTCGTTGCTCATGGGATGAATCGGGAGGAATGCCTGTTTATTCAGATGGCAAGCATTTTACCGCAGCTGCCCGCTTCCACGGGCGTTGCGGCCGTTCCTGCGGGAATTTTTGCCCGCTGACAACGCGGCTGGAGCCGATATGAAGTTTTTTTACCGGTTCTTGTTACAGAAGATACGTCCATGCATTACCTGTCAGGCATTGCGGCTGGCACTCTGCGAGCGTGGCCTGGCATCCCGCCGGGCGCAGTGAACAAAAACGCCAAGACACAAGGAGTGCATCATGAGCCGTTGGATCAAGCTGATCGTTGCTGCCGCCGTGGCCGCTGCCACGCTGTCGGCCTGCGTGGTGGTGCCGGTGGGCCCGCCGCAGCCGCATTACTACCGTCCTTATTACGGTCCCGGTTATTACTATGGCCGTTGATGGCCGGGCAGCGCCCCGCTACATCTGCCTGAACAGATGGGCGAACAGGCGGCTCACCGCCAGTTTCTCCGGGCGGTCGCGCAGGGTCACGAAGAGCTTGCCGCTCTCCTCCCGCATGGCCGCCTGGATCTGCCGCACCTGGACTACGGTGCCGCGATGGATCTGCCAGAACTGGCGGCCATCGAGCTGGGGGATCAATTCCCGCAGGCTGGTACGGATCAGCGCGCTGCCTTCGGCGCTGACCACATTCACATACTTGTCGGTGGCCTCGAAATAGATCACCTCGTCCACCGGGATCATCTTCACCTTGTTGCCGACCGCCGCGCGGATGTAGTCCAGCCGGGGTGGCGCGTCATCCACGGTGGGCGCCGACAGCGCACGCAGTTGCGCCAATGCGCGTTCCAGGTGGCTGTCCTGGCCGCTGCCGGCGCGCTGGGCCAGCAGTCCTTGCAGGCGCGCCACCGTCACGGCCAGCCGGTCCTGGCTGACGGGTTTGAGCAGGTAATCGATGGCTGCCCGCTCGAAGGCTTGCAGGGCGTAATCGTCGTAGGCCGTGACGAAGACGATGAGCGGGAAGGGGCGCCCCGCCGGCCATTCCTCGGCCAAGTCGCCGGCCACCTCCAGCCCGCTGCGGCCGGGCATCTTGATATCCAGGAACAGCACATCCGGCAGCAGGGCCAGCGCCTGCGCCAGCGCTTCATCGCCATTGGCCGCCAGATGCGGCGCGGGCAATTCCGGCCAGCAGCGCGCCAGGGCCTGGCGCAGCGCGTTGGCCAGCAGCGGTTCGTCTTCGGCAATCAGGGCAGTGGGCGCGGCCATGGTGGACTCCGGAGAAGGCGGCAGGGGCTCAGTGATGATCCATCAGGCGGCTGGTTTTGCTGGTGCGGTGCGCCGCCTTCAAGGCCTTGAGCGGGATGGTGATCTGCGCCATCGCGCCGGCCGGTACGTTGTGGGTGATGATGAGTTCGGCCAGCGGCCCGTAGAGCGTCACCAGGCGCTCGCGGATGTTGTCCAGCCCGAAGTGCATGCCGATCACCGGTTCCTTCTGCGCGGGCGGCTGGTTCAGGCTCACGCTGGTGGGCAGGCCCACGCCGGTATCGAGCACGCTCAAGACCAGCATGTCATTGTGGATGGCGGCCCGCACGGTGCAGTTGCCGCCGGCCACCTTGGGCTCCAGGCCGTGCTTGATGGCGTTCTCCACCAGCGGCTGCAGCAGCATCGGGGCCAGGCGCAGCTTGCCCAGGTGTTCCGGCAGCTGCAAGGTGTACGACAGGCGCAGCCCCATGCGCAGCGACATCAATCCCAGGTAGGCCTTGATGAGGTCGAATTCCTTTTGCAGCGAGGTGCTGTCAGCCCGCGAGGCCGACAAGGTCGTGCGCAGGTATTGCACCAGCTGGTTGAGCATCAGCTCGGCCTGCAGCGGGTCGGTGCTGATCAGCGACTGCAGTGTGGCCAGCGTGTTGAAGAGCATGTGCGGTTCGATCTGGGCCTGCAGCATCTGCAGCTGCGCCTGCACGGCCTGCTTTTCGACCTGGCTGGCGTGGGCTTGCAGGGCGGCCATCTTCTGGCGGTTCCAGAAGAAGACGGTCGCGCCGAAGCACACCAGGAGGGTCAGCACGATCACCGCAATGATGTTGTCGCTCTGTTCCGGGACCAGGTTGAGGATGGGCTGGTCCATCAGCAGGCTGGCCAGGATGCGTCCCAGCAGCACGGCCAGCGGGGCCATCACGGCGATGATCACCAGGAAACCCAGCTTGTTGGGCTCGCCATCGCCCCAGATCGCCAGCCGCGTGCCGTTGATCAACAGCATGGCAAGGAGGCCGATGCACATCGAGACCTGCAGGTTTTCGTAGAAGGTGCCACCGATGCGCATCAGGTACGTCACGGCCAGCGCGCACAGCAGGTTGATGGCCAGCGTGGGCAGCAAGGCCAGCGCCAGCTGGCGCAGCAGGACGATCAGGCGGGGCGGAAGGGCGGTATCGTGTTGGGTCATGCGTTTCCAGGGATGAAGCAAGCAAGCGGCCCGGCGTACCGGGCCCTCTTTGGTGGCTAGCGGCGGCGCAGTTCACGGGCGATCAGCGCCTGCTTCCAGCCGGCGGGAAAACGCCTGAATACGCTCAAGGCGTGGAATAGTACCCCGATTCCCCAGCCAAGGAGAGGCCCCAGGCTCCACCAGTGGCGGTGCGGGCCCATCAGGTTCAACAGGATCAGGCCGGCGTTGACCGCCAGGTAAATGCCGACATGATGGAAAAAGCCGACCTGGCGCGCGACCCGCCGCTCGGCGCGGGCAAGCTCCTCGGGCGAGGCGGCGCTGATATGAAGATTCTGGTCAGAAAGGGAGGAGTGGGCAGTGTCGCGCATGATGGCCTCGCAGTGGTCGGTTGAATGATGGCGCAAGCATGCGCCGTCATGCCGCCGCCGGCGAGCCGCTTGCGACCGGCGGTGGTTTGGCGGGTGCCAACGGCTTGTGGCGCGGCGTGATCTGCACTACCTTATGCGCCGACCGCCTTGACCCTTCTGCAAGGCCTACCCTCGGAGAGAACATCATGTGGCCCTATCCCCGCATCCTCGCCCATCGCGGCGGCGGCACCCTGGCACCGGAAAACACCCTGGCCGGCTTTCGTTGCGGCCTGGAACACGGCTATCGCGCCGCCGAATTCGACGTCATGCTCACTCGCGACGAGGTCCCCATCCTGATGCACGATCCGCAGCGCGGCCGCACCCTGCCAGGGACCGGCAAGATCGCCGAGACCGACTGGGCCGATCTGCGCGACCTGGAGGCCGGTGCCTGGCTGGATGCGCGCTTCGCCGGGGAACGCCTCTGCACGCTGGAACAGGGGCTGGATTTCTGCCTGGCCGAAGGGATCTGGATGAACGTCGAGATCAAGCCCGCCGCCGCCGAGTTCGCCCGCCGCACCGGGGAGCTGACCGCCCAGGCCGTGGCGCGCCGCTTCACCGGCAAGAGCGGGGCAGCGCTGCCGGTGCTGTCCTCGTTCTCCTACGAAGCATTGCTGGCGGCCAAGAACGCGGCGCCCGCCCTGCCGCGCGGCTACCTGGTGGATGTGATTCCCGAAGACTGGCAGGTGCGCCTGGAACAGTTGCAGGCCGTCGCGCTGCACACCAACCACAAGCACCTCACCCCGGCCCTGGCGGCTGCCGTGAAAGGCGCCGGCTATGGCCTCTTCTGCTACACCGTCAACGACATGGCGCGCGCAGAGGAAATCCGCCAGTGGGGCGTGGACGCCTTCTGTACCGATCGCATCGATCTCATCGCGGCCGACGCCTGGTAAGACATCCTCCCCCACGCTGCCCGCATTGTTCACGTCGCGCAGCGTGGAAATGAACGGCAAATTACGCTCTTACCGGCGGACTGAATCCTCACACGATAGCTATGATTTGCATGCGGACAACAATAACTGGAGGGCAGTCGACAGTTGTTGTCAACGCGTCGCGAAAATCTTGCGTTAAGGAAGCACAAGGCCGGCGCCCGTGAGCACGCCGGTGGACTTGTGGAAGCACACAACACTGAGAGATAGAGGAAAACGATGAAGATCAACAAACTGCTGGCTGCCGTACTCGTCGCCGCCTTCGCCATGCCGGTCCTGGCCCAGCCCGCACCGGCTCCGGCTGGCGCACCCGCCGCTGAAGCCCCGGCTGCCAAGCCCGCTCACAAGAAGCACAAGAAGCATGCGAAGAAGGCCAAGAAGCACAAGCACAAGAAGGCCAAGAAGAACAATCCGGTGCCGGCCAACAAGGGCGCCTGATTCCCCGGTCTTCTGGCGGCGGCCCGCACAGCGCGGCCCGCACTTGGTTTTACCGGAAGGTTCGGCTGGCACAGTTAAGGTCCGGCGGCGCAGGATAGCGCGCCATGCCGGGTCAGCCGAACCTGTAACCCGCGCGGGATTTTCCCGGCGGGTTTTTTTTCGCCTGCAGCGCACTGCCGCCGCACGGGCAGGCAGGGCCGCAGGCCATTGGAGCGCGGTGGGCAAGCCTGCGTATCCGGGCCGGGATCACGTATAATCATTGGTTCGCAATCGTTTTTTGCACCGACTCCCATCCGGGCCGGATCTGCGCGCAAGCGGCGGCATCAGGCCCATTTATCCGTCTTCGAACATGAACTCAGCCGAAATTCGCGACAAGTTTCTGAAATTCTTTGAATCCAAAGAACACACCATCGTCCGTTCCTCCAGCCTGGTGCCGGGCAATGACCCGACCCTGCTGTTCACCAATTCCGGCATGGTTCAGTTCAAGGACGTGTTCCTGGGTACCGACAAGCGCAACTACGTGCGCGCGGCCTCCGTGCAGCGCTGCCTGCGCGCCGGTGGCAAGCACAACGACCTGGAAAACGTCGGTTACACCGCGCGCCACCACACCTTCTTCGAAATGCTGGGCAACTGGTCCTTCGGCGACTACTTCAAGCGCGAATCGCTGAAGTGGGCCTGGGAACTGCTGACCCAGGTCTATGGCCTGCCAGCCGACAAGCTCTGGGCCACCGTCTACCAGACCGACGATGAAGCCTACGACATCTGGACCAAGGAAATCGGCCTGCCGCCCGAGCGCGTGGTGCGCATCGGCGACAACAAGGGCGCGCCCTACGCCTCCGACAACTTCTGGCAGATGGCCGAGACCGGCCCTTGCGGTCCCTGTTCCGAAATCTTCTACGACCACGGCCCGGACGTCTGGGGCGGCCCCCCGGGCAGCCCCGACGCCGACGGCGACCGCTACATCGAGATCTGGAACAACGTGTTCATGCAGTTCGACCGCCAGCTCGACCCGGCCACCGGTGAATACACCCTGACCCCGCTGCCGGCGCCTTGCGTGGATACCGGCATGGGCCTGGAGCGCCTGGCCGCGATCCTGCAGCACGTCCACAGCAACTACGAGATCGACCTGTTCCAGGCGCTGATCAAGGCCGCTGCCCGCGAAACCGGCATCAGCGACCTGTCCAACGCCTCGCTGCGCGTGATCGCCGACCATATCCGTGCGACCTCCTTCCTGATCGTCGACGGCGTCATCCCCGGCAATGAAGGCCGTGGCTACGTCCTGCGCCGCATCATCCGCCGCGCGCTGCGTCACGGCCACAAGCTGGGCCAGACCAAGCCGTTCTTCCACAAGCTGGTCAAGGACCTGGTGGTGCAGATGGGCGCGGCCTATCCGGAACTGCCGGAAGCCGCCGAGCGCGTCGAGATGGTCCTGAAGCAGGAAGAAGAACGTTTCGGCGAAACGCTGGAACACGGCATGAAGATCCTGGAAGCCGCGCTGGCCGCCAACAGCAGCAAGCTCGATGGTGAAACCGCCTTCACCCTGTACGACACCTACGGTTTCCCGCTGGACCTGACCGCCGACATCTGCCGCGAACGCAATGTCGAGCTGGATGAAGCCGGCTTCACCGCCGCCATGGAACGCCAGAAGAGCGCCGCCCGCGCCGCCGGCAAGTTCAAGATGGCCGCTGCCATCGAATACACCGGTGACAAGACCCGCTTCGTCGGCTACGAATCCCTGGCGCAGTCGGCCAAGGTGGTGGCCCTGTACGTGGCCGGCAGCCCGGTGCAGAAGATCGAGGCCGGCCAGGATGCCATCGTGGTGCTGGACACCACCCCGTTCTACGCCGAATCCGGCGGCCAGTCGGGTGACGCCGGCGCCCTGGAAGCAGCCAATGGCCTGTTTGCCGTGGCCGACACGCAAAAGATCCAGGCCGAGGTGTTCGGTCATCACGGTCAACTGATCAAGGGCAGCCTGGCCATCGGCGACGCCGTCGAGGCCAAGGTCGATGCCGACCAGCGCGCCCGCACCATGCGCAACCACTCGGCCACGCACCTGATGCACAAGGCCCTGCGCGAAGTGCTGGGTTCGCACGTGTCGCAGAAGGGTTCGCTGGTCGATGCCGACAAGACCCGTTTCGACTTCAGCCACAACGCCCCGATGACTGCCGACGAAATCCGCCGCGTGGAAGACATCGTCAACCGTGAAGTGCTGGCCAACGTCGCCACCGGCGCCCAGCTGATGGGTTACGACGATGCGATCGCCGCGGGCGCCATGGCGCTGTTCGGCGAAAAGTACGGCGACCAGGTGCGCGTGCTGTCCATCGGCACCTCCACCGAACTGTGCGGCGGGACCCACGTGACCCGTACCGGTGACATCGGCCTGTTCAAGATCGTCTCCGAAGGCGGTGTCGCGGCCGGCATCCGCCGTGTCGAAGCCGTCACCGGCGAAGGCGCACTGGCGCTGGTGCAGTCGCTGTCGACCCGCGTGGCCGAAGCCGCTGCGGCCCTGAAGACCCAGCCGGAAGAACTGCTGCCGCGCATCGGCCAGGTGCAGGACCAGGTCAAGGCGCTGGAAAAGGAACTGGCTTCGCTGAAGTCCAAGCTGGCTTCCAGCCAGGGCGACGAACTGGTCAACCAGGCGGTCGACATCAACGGCATCAAGGTCCTGGCGGCCACGCTGGAAGGCGCCGACGTCGCCACCCTGCGCGAGACCATGGACAAGTTGAAGGACAAGCTCAAGACCGCCGCCATCGTGCTGGGCAGCGTCAAGGATGGCAAGGTCAGCCTGATCGCGGGCGTCACTGCCGATGCTACCTCCAAGGTCAAGGCCGGTGAGCTGGTCAACTTCGTTGCCCAGCAGGTGGGCGGCAAGGGTGGCGGCCGCCCGGACATGGCACAGGCCGGCGGCACCGAACCGGCAGCCCTGCCGGGCGCGCTGCAAGGCGTGGCGGGCTGGGTCCAGGCCAAGCTGTAATCCCCACAGGCCCTGGCCCGGAGCGCACATGAGCGAATTCAAGTTTTGCCCGGTCTGCGCAGCATCCCTGGTGCTGCGCGCCGATGAAGGCGAGGCCAGCAAGGTGCGGCTGGCCTGTCCCGATGGTCACTGGACGCATTGGGACAACCCCCTGCCGGTGCTGGCTGCGCTGGTGGAGATCGACGGCAAGATGCTCACCGCGCGCAACGCCGCCTGGGCCGAAGGGCGCTTCGCGCTCATCACCGGTTTCATGGAACGCGACGAGACCCCTGAACAAGGGATCGCCCGCGAACTGAAGGAAGAGACCGACCTGGACGCCCAGGAGATCGAATTGATCGGCGTCTATGAATTCATGCGCAAGAACGAGCTGATCATCGCCTATTACGTCAAGGCGAGCGGCACCATCAAGCTCTCCCCGGAACTGGTGGAATACCGCCTGAGCGCACCGGCCGACTTGCGTCCGTGGCCGGCCGGGACCGGCCATGCGGTAGCTGACTGGATGCGCCAGCGTGGACTGGCCGTGCAGTACGTCGAATTCGCCGGTTCCACCACGCCCATCGAGGCGCCCCAGGTCCTCAAGTAAGACGTGTGCAGGCAAGACGCTGCGTTCCATCTTGGACCATGATTTTCTTGCTTTTGCACAAGCCTAGTGCGGCGAAAACAACAGAACTTGTGCAACGCATCAAGTCGGCGCATTTTGCAGTAAAATCGTTTTCGTCGTGATCCATTTTGAGTCGAAGTAATGGCCATACAATTTCACCGGGAACTTGATGCGCGCGGGCTGAACTGTCCGCTGCCCATCCTCAAGACCAAGAAAGCCCTGGCCGATATGGCCAGCGGGCAGGTGCTCAGGGTGACCGCCACCGATACCGGTTCGGTGCGCGATTTCCAGGCCTTTGCCAAGCAGACCGGCAATGATCTGCTGGAGCAATCGCAGAATGATGAACACGAGTTCATCTTCTTCATGAAGCGCAAATAAGCAGCACCCCTGTCCATCCCGGAAAGATCAGGCTGGCAGCATTGAAAAAACCAAAAACCCGCAGCTCGGATGAACTGCGGGTTTTTTGTCGTCTGGCGCGGCGCTATGTGAAGATCGCTTCAGAACTCCGGATGGAAGCTCTCTGCCCGGGCGATCGGCCAGAACTTTTCATAGACCCGATAGCGATAATTGCCTTCCAGCAAATCGTTGGGTTGCAGGTATTTCAGCACGTTGGACATCAGCTGGATCTCGTGATCATTGATGCGGCGCACGATGTGATGCGGGCGCAGCGCCGAGGTATGCGGCAAGCCGGCCGCCTGCACCAGCTCCTGCAAGGCGTGCAGGGTGCTCTGGTGGAAGCGGTAGACGCGTTCGGCCTTGTCCGGCACCACCAGGGCACGGGCGCGCTGGGCGTTCTGGGTGGCCACCCCGGTGGGGCAGCGGTCGGTGTGGCAGCTTTGCGACTGGATGCAGCCCAGCGCGAACATGAAGCCGCGCGCCGAATTGCACCAGTCCGCCCCCAGCGCCAGCGTGCGCGCCACATCGAAGGCGGTGACGATCTTGCCGCTGGCGCCGATCTTGACCTTGTCGCGCAGGCCAATACCGGTCAGCGTGTTGTGGACCATCACCAGCCCCTCCTGCAGGGGCATGCCCACATGGTCGACGAATTCCAGCGGGGCTGCGCCGGTGCCGCCTTCGGAGCCATCCACGGTAATGAAGTCGGGCACGATACCGGTCTTGAGCATGGCCTTGGCGATGCCGAAGAATTCCCAGGGGTGTCCGACGCAGAGCTTGATGCCAACCGGCTTGCCGCCGGAGAGGCCGCGCAGTTTCTCGATGAATTCCAGCAGCCCGACCGGCGTCGAGAAGGACGAGTGCACCGCTGGCGAGATGCAATCCACCCCCATCGGGATGCCGCGCGTGGCGGCGATTTCCGGCGTGATCTTGGCCGCCGGCAGCACGCCGCCGTGGCCGGGCTTGGCGCCTTGCGAAAGCTTCACCTCGATCATCTTGATCTGCGGCGACTGCGCCTGGGCCGTGAATTTTTCTTCATTGAAGCTGCCATCTGCATTGCGGCAGCCGAAGTAGCCCGAGGCGATCTGCCACACCAGGTCGCCACCGAATTCGCGATGGTATTCCGAGACCGAACCCTCGCCGGTATCGTGGGCGAAGTTGCCTTTCTTTGCCCCCTGGTTGAGCGCGCGGATGGCGTTGGCCGAGAGCGAGCCGAAGCTCATCGCCGAGACGTTGAAGACCGACATCGAATACGGCTGCGCCCGGTCGGCGCCGACGATGACGCGGAAATCGTGGCTGGCGATCTTGGTCGGGGAAAGCGAGTGGCCTATCCATTCATGGCCGGCCTGCTGCATATCCAGCTCGGTACCGAAGGGGCGGCTGTCGACCTCGGCCTTGGCGCGCTGGTAGACGATGCTGCGCTTCTTGCGGGAGAAGGGGCGGCCATCCATCTCATCTTCAAAGAAATACTGGCGCAGTTCCGGACGGATGGATTCGAAGATGAAGCGGAAGTGGCCGATCAGGGGATAGTTGCGCAGGACCGCGTGGCGCCGCTGCACCATGTCATGGATACCGATCACGGTCAGCACCAGGGGGATGAGCGCCCAGCCCCAGCTCAGGCCATGGGTGGCCGCCAGCACCAGCAAGCCGACGGTCAGCGCCGTCACCGCCCAGAACACGAAATACCGATTTGCCCACATAGAAGAGTCCGCTAGTTGTCAGGATGGAACCGGCACCGGCCGGTGGGCCAGTGGGCGGGAATGCTGGGATTCTACCGTCCGGGCTCAACAGTCGTGCGCGACGAAGTGAAGGGTTTTTCCTGCCGATTTGGGTGGACTGGCCTCGGTACTGGCCTGCAGGCCCGCTGCTTGCACAGTGGCATCCTTATTGCTTTGAAGACTCCTCCAGCCAGGCGCCGTGGGGAACCGTCGCCTGAGCGAACTCCACAACCACAGCGCGCCTGCACACAAAGGCGAGAGACCGATGTCGTTATGAAAACAGTTGCTTCACGAGGCGCAGCGGCTGCCTCTTCCTCCTCCTCATTGCGGCCTGCCGCGCGGGCCTTGTGCCGTCACGAGGGTGCACAGAGTGAGGCGGTAGTGGCCATGGCGCGTCCGCCACGGCTGCTGGAAACCCTGCTGGCCAACCTGGACGGCATGGTCTACCGCTGCCGTGATGACGCCCACTGGACCCTCGAATTCGTCAGCGAAGGCTGCCACGCCTTGACCGGCTATGCGCCCGAAGACCTGCTGCTCAACAGCCGCATCTCCTTCCTGCAACTGACGCATCCTGAAGACCGGGCGATGGTGCGCAGCCATATCGACACCTGCATGCGCGAGCGGCGCCGCATCGACATCGAATATCGCATTCTGCACGCCGACGGCGGCGTGCGCTGGGTGTGGGAGCGCGGCGTGGGCTTGTACAACGCGGCCGGCAAGGTCGAGGCCATGGAAGGCTTCCTGCAGGACGTGACCGAGCGCAAGGAGGCGGCCCAGGCCCTGCAGGAGGCGGAGCGCCGTTACCGCAGCATCTTCGAGAACGCCATCGAGGGCGTGTTCCAGACCACGCCCGATGGCACCTACATCGCCGTCAACCCTGCGCTGGCGCGCATCTACGGTTACCACTCGCCGGAAGACCTGATCGTCGGTTTGCGCGACATCAGCCATCAACTGTATGTGGAGGCGGAACGGCGCACGGAATTCATGCGCCTGATGGAACAGCACGGGTCGGTTTCCAATTTCGAGTCGCGGGTGTACCGGCGCGATGGCGACATCATCTGGATTTCCGAGAACGCCCGCGCCGTCTATGACGACAGCGGCAAGCTGGTCTGCTACGAAGGCACGGTCGAGGCCATCACCGAGCGCAAGCTCTATGAAGCCGAGATGCGCCACCACGCCACCCATGATGCGCTCACCGGATTGCCCAACCGCAACATGCTCCACGAGCACCTGCAGCGGGCTATCCAGGTGGCGCGGCAGAAGGGCGGATTGACGGCAGTGGCCTTCTTGGACCTGGACCAGTTCAAGTTCATCAATGACAGCCTGGGCCACCAGGTGGGCGATGAATTGCTCAAGACCGTGGCGCAGCGCCTGCAGGCCTGCCTGCGCGACACCGACATGGTGGCGCGCCAGGGTGGCGACGAATTCGTGCTGGTGCTGCAGAACCAGACCGGGGGCGAGCTGGGCATCGCCGAGGTGATGCAGCGCATCCTGGCCACCGTGGCGCGGCCCTGGCAGGCCGGCGACCGCGAATTCCAGGTCACCGCCAGTATCGGGGTGAGCCGCTATCCGGTCGACGGCAAGGACGTCGAGACCCTGCTGAAACAGGCCGATTCCGCCATGTACCGGGCCAAGGAGCAGGGGCGCAACAACTTCCAGTTCTTTGCGCCATGGATGGATACCCAGGTCAGCAATCGCCTGGAAATGCTCATCAATTTGCGGCGCGCGCTGGATCAGGAAGAATTCAAGCTCTATTACCAGCCCAAGCTGAGCTTGAAGGATGGCAGCGTGATCGGCGCCGAGGCGCTGATTCGCTGGCAGTCGCCGGAGCAGGGCATGGTGCCGCCGGACCGCTTCATCCCGTTCGCCGAAGAGACCGGCCTGATCCTGCCCATCGGGGAGTGGGTGTTGCGCACCGCCTGCCACCAGAACAAGCGCTGGCAGCAGGCCGGCTTGCCCACAATTCCCGTGGCGGTCAACCTGTCGCCGCGCCAGCTCAACCAGAGCCTGCCGGAGTTCGTCTCCGATGTGCTCAGGCAGAGCGGGCTGGACGCCTCCTGCCTGGAGCTGGAGATTACCGAGAACGTGGTCATGAAGGATGCCGAAAAGAGCGTAGCAACCCTGCATGCCCTCAAGCGCCTGGGCCTGCAGATCTCGGTCGACGATTTCGGCACCGGCTATTCCAGCCTCTCGTACCTGCGCCGCTTCCCGGTGGATGCGCTGAAGATCGACAAGTCCTTCGTGCGGGACATTGTCCGAGATGCCGACAGTGCGGCCATCGTCAAGGCCATCATCTCGCTGGCCCACATCCTGAACCTGCGCGTCATTGCCGAAGGGGTGGAGGATGAAGAGCAGCATGCTTTCCTGAAGGAAAATGCCTGTGATGAAGTGCAGGGTTACTTTTTCGGCAAGCCCATGACGGTGGAGGATTTCACGGCCTGGCTGACCCGGCAGGCGGGAACGGGTCGGTAATGGTCATGCAAATAATTGTCCGCAGGCTGCAACAGGCTGCATCGGCGCAAATCTTTGTGCTACACTCCGCGCAGTACTTTTGATGCCTTGCGCCCCGACCGCCGCAGCCTGTGCGGCCAACAAAGGCTCCATGACGCAAGGCCGGTAGTTGAAAAGGTGCAGGTCGGCCGTCCGCAACCCCGCGACATGACGGCTTTGCGAAAGCGCGAGTCCTCCGCGACGCCGATTTGCCCGGGTCTTAGATTCCAGCTCATTCAATCTCCAAACACCGGAAGGCAGCGCCGCCGCATACAGCACTGCGCAAGACTTGCCGTACCTGGCCCGTTTCAGCTTTCGCTGCAGGCCGGACTGGCTGCAGCCGTAGCGCCGGACCAGCTGCCAGCTGAACTTTGTTAACAACAAGACGCACAAGAGTGGTACATGAATATTGCTGAGGCCAAGAAAGTCCTCGAAACTGCATTGCTTTGCACGCATGAGCCCCTGTCGATCAATGATCTGAAGAAGCTGTACGTCGATCCCGAGAGCGAAGAGAGCAGCGACATCAATGCCGAGATGATCCGGCAGATGCTCGATGAACTGCGCACCGAATGGGCCGACAAGGGGGTGGAAGTGGTCAGCCTGTCGACCGGCTGGCGCTTCCAAAGCCGCAAGGAGATGAAGGTCTACCTGGAGCGCCTGAATCCGGAAAAGCCGCCGAAATACACCCGCGCCACCCTGGAAACGCTGGCCATCATCGCTTACCGCCAGCCGGTCACGCGCGGTGACATCGAAGAGATTCGCGGCGTGGCGGTCAATACCCAGACCATTCGCATGCTGGAAGACCGGGGCTGGATCGAATCGATCGGCCACCGCGACGTACCGGGCCGGCCGGCGCTGTTTGCCACGACCCGCAAGTTCCTGGATGACCTGGGCTTGAGTTCGCTGGAAGAATTGCCGCCGCTGCAGCAGGTCAGTGGCGAAGCGGCCGCCCAGGGCGCGCTGCTGGAATTGCAGGCGTTGGAGGGCGGTGTGGCTGCCCTGGCAGAAGCCGAGCAGGAAGAGGGCGAGGATGCAGGCGCGAACGAAGCGTCTGAGTCCGCCGCCACTGCAGAATCAACGGAAGTTGCTGAAGCCGCTGACGCCACTGAACCCGCAGGGGAAGAGGTGCCGGCGCAGGATGAAACAGCCGCCGATACTGAAGTGCCCGAGGCCGGCGAGGTCGCCGCAGGGGATCTCCAGCAAACCGATATCGAAGCAGCCGCCGCCGGGGAAGAGCGCGCTGCAGGCAGTGAAGACGCTTCCCCAGAAGCGCAAGAACCTTTTGAGCAAGACGTTGCCGTAACTGGCACGGACGCCACCGAAGCCGCCGGCGAAGCGGCAGGCGAGCACAACGACACCACCGAGCGGGCCGATCAGCGGGAAGATGACGCGCGTCCGCCACATCCAGATTCGAAGAATGAAGCCAACTAGTTCCAAAGACGAGACCCAGGTCGACCTGGCCGCGGCCGATGCCGCCGCATCCGACAAGCCGGTGAAAAAGCGTACCCGCAAGCCTGCGGCCAGCGCCGCACCGGCCGAGGCAGTCGCTGCCGCGCCGCAAGCGGCCGCTGACGAGGCTGCGCCGAAGAAGCGCGCACCGCGTGCCAAGAAGGCTGTTGCCGATGAAGCTGCACCGGCCCCGGCTGCGGCCGTCGTCGAGTCCGCGCCGGTTGCCGAAAAGAAGCCGCGCGCTGCCAAGCCGCGCGCCAAGAAGGCTGACGTGGCGGTAGACGCCCCGGCCGCCGAGGCGCCGGCCCAGATGAGCCTGGCCATGGAGCCCGCGCCTGTCGCTGTGGCCAAGCCCAAGCGTGCGGCCAAGCCCAAGGCTGCTGCACCCGAAGCGGCAGCGCCTGCACCTGCAGCGGCTGCGCCCGAATTGCCGAAGGTCATCGTCACCGTTGGTGAAGAAGTGGTGGCGCCGCCGGTGCTGCTGGATGCGCCGGTTGATCCGAATCGCGCCAAGCCCGCCCGCCGTGGCGTGCGTGGTCCGCGTGCCCTGCGCAACAATCGCGCCGCCCAGCGTGCCGCTGCCGTTGGTGGGGGCGATGCGGCATCGGTGCATGGCAAGAACGAGGGCGACGCCGCTCCCGTTGCTGCTACCGAGCGCCAGCCGCGTGGCCAGTTCGGCAAGAACAATGGCCAGCCTGGCCAGCAAGGCAAAAAGAATTTCGAGAAGAACGGCAAGAAGCCCAAGGCCCCGCAACTGGGCCTGCGCTCAGCCGAACCGGTCGACGACATCTTCTCCTACGTGACCTCCGAAGCGTATGACCGCGACGAAGGTGCCAAGGCTGGTGGCCGCCAGCCGCACCAGATGCGCGGCAAGAACGGCCGCCGCGACCTGACCGCCGAGGACGACGCGCCCAAGCTGCACAAGGTGCTGGCGGACGCCGGCCTGGGTTCGCGCCGCGATATGGAAGAGCTGATCGTGGCCGGTCGCGTCTCCGTCAATGGCGAGCCGGCCCACATCGGCCAGCGCATCCTGCCCACTGACGCCGTGCGCATCAACGGCAAGCTGATCCAGCGCAAGGTGAGCAAGCGCCCGCCGCGCGTGCTGGTCTATCACAAGCCTTCGGGCGAGATCGTCAGCCACGCCGACCCGGAAGGCCGCAGCTCGGTGTTCGACCGCCTGCCGACCATGAAGGCCGGCAAGTGGCTGGCCGTGGGCCGCCTGGACTTCAATACCGAAGGCTTGCTGCTGTTCACCACCTCCGGTGACCTGGCCAACCGCCTGATGCACCCGCGTTACAACATCGAGCGTGAATACGCCGTGCGTACCCTGGGCGAGCTGGAGGAAGGCATGCGCCAGAAGCTGCTGTCGGGCGTGGAGCTCGATGACGGCCCGGCCCAGTTCTCGCGCATCGCCGATGGCGGCGGTGAAGGGGTGAACAAGTGGTATCGCGTGACCATCGGCGAAGGCCGCAACCGTGAAGTGCGCCGCATGTTCGAAGCGGTCGGCCTGACCGTGTCGCGCCTGATCCGTACCCGCTACGGTGCCATGACCCTCCCGCAGACCCTGAAGCGTGGTCGTTGGGAAGAGCTGGAAGAAAACGCCGTGCGCAACCTGATGGCCGCCTGTGGTCTGGAAAAGCAGGCCGGGGAAGCCAAGTCCGGCAATGGCGGCAACGCCGGCCAGGCCGGCCGTGGCCAGGGCAATGGTCCGCGCGGCAACGGCATGCAGAACAAGGGTCCGCAAAAGGGTCGCCAGGGCGGCAGCTTTGGCCAGGGTGGTAACGGTGGTGGCAACTACGGCAACGGTGGCAACTACGGTGGCGGCAACAAGGGCGGTCAGCCCAAGAGCCGCCAGCCCGATCCGCTGCAGACCGCACTGGGCTTCCCTGACGCCGGCAACCAGCGTCGCGGCAATCGTCCGCAGCGCGGAGGCAATACTGCAGCGAACTTCATGCTGGGCGGCCTGCCGGGCATGAATCGCCGTCGCGGCGGTCGCTGATGTTCTTCCTTGCTCGCCGGCAATGTTGCGGCGGGCAAGGTCTTCCCAGCCTGGTCGGTGGCGCGTGAAATGCACCGATGACGTTTTTTATGAACGTTTTTGGCGCTTCGATCACAATTGACATCATTCCGGATTTGCTGTGAATAGCTGAATCGGTTATAATGTGTTAGTTAAACGCAACCTGCCGCGAATCGCATATGTGATAAATCATTGATAGATCCGCCTGCGCCACGATGGATGGAAGTGCGGTGGTTCGCGTGATGTGTGATCTCGCGTTGCGTGGGATAACAAAAGATGGGCAGATGCCCATTTTTTTTTTGCTGATCAATTTTAGATGTCCGCCTGCCCTTGCTGGCCAGGCGGCATCCTGATGGAGAAATAGTCTTGCAATTGCTGGAACTGATCGAATCCACCCTCGCGGGCCTGGGCTACGAACTGGTTGAGTTCGAGAAGGCACCGCGCGGTCTGGTGCGCGTCTTCATCGATTTCCCGTTCGACCCTGAAGCAGAAGAAGCGCGTTCGATCACTGTCGAGGATTGCGAGAAGGCGACGCATCAGCTGCTGCACGTCTTCACCGTGGAAAACGTGCTGTATGAACGCCTGGAAGTCTCCTCGCCCGGGCTGGACCGCCCCCTGAAGAAGTTCATTGACTTCGTGCGCTTCGTGGATTGCGAAGCCGTCGTCAAGTTGCGCGTGCCGCTGCCCGGTACGTCCAACCGCAAGACCTATGAAGGCGTGCTGCGCGAACCGGAAGGCGAGGAACTGGTATTGGAATTTGAAGCAAACGATGGGTCGGCTGCCGTGTTGAATTTCACGCTGGCCGATGTGGATAAGGCACACCTGGTGCCGCAGGTCGATTTTAGGAGTCGCAAAGGATGAGTCGCGAAATTTTGTTGTTGGTCGATGCGCTGGCGCGCGAAAAGAACGTCGATAAGGAAGTCGTCTTCGGCGCATTGGAGCATGCGCTTGCGCAGGCTACCAAGAAGCGCTATGAAGGCGAGGTCGACATTCGCGTCTCGATCGATCGCGAAAGCGGCGAGTTCGAATCCTTCCGCCGCTGGCACGTGGTGCCCGACGAAGCCGGTCTGCAATTGCCCGACCAGGAAGTGCTGCTGTTCGAAGCCAAGGATCAGTTCCCCGATATCGAAGTCGACGAATACATCGAAGATCCGATCGAATCCGTCGAATTCGGCCGCCGTTTCGCGCAAGACACCAAGCAGGTCGTCCTGCAGCGTATCCGCGACGCCGAGCGCGAACAGATCCTGGCCGACTTCCTGGCCCGTGGCGATGCCCTGGTGACCGGCACCATCAAGCGCATGGAGCGCGGTGACGCCATCATCGAGTCCGGCAAGATCGAAGCCCGCCTGCCGCGCGACCAGATGATCCCCAAGGAAAACCTGCGTATCGGCGACCGCGTGCGTGCCTACATCCTGCGCGTGGACCGTGGTGCCCGTGGCCCGCAGGTGATCCTGTCGCGTACCGCGCCGGAATTCATCATGAAGCTGTTCGAACTGGAAGTGCCGGAAATCGAACAAGGCTCGCTGGAAATCAAGTCGGCTGCCCGTGACCCGGGCGTGCGCGCCAAGATCGCGGTCTACACCGCCGACAAGCGCATCGACCCCATCGGTACCTGCGTGGGCATGCGCGGTTCGCGCGTCCAGGCCGTCACCGGTGAGCTGGGCGGCGAGCGCGTGGACATCGTGCTGTGGTCGGAAGACCCGGCCCAGTTCGTCATCGGCGCGCTGGCCCCGGCCAACGTGACCTCCATCGTCGTCGATGAAGAAAAACACGCCATGGATGTGGTGGTGGATGAAGAAAACCTCGCCATCGCCATCGGCCGCGGCGGCCAGAACGTGCGTCTGGCAGCCGAGCTGACCCGCTGGCAGATCAATATCATGACGGCCGAGGAATCGGCCGACAAGTCGGCGGCCGAGACCGCGCTGATCCGTACGCTGTTCATGGAAAAGCTCGATGTTGACCAGGAAGTGGCCGACATCCTGGTCGAGGAAGGTTTCTCGACCCTGGAAGAAATCGCCTACGTGCCGATCACCGAGATGCTGGAGATCGAATCGTTCGACGAAGAGACCGTCAATGAGCTGCGCAACCGCGCCCGCGACGCCCTGGTGACCGAAGCGATCGCCTCCGAAGAAGGCCTGGAAGGCATGGAAGAGGAGCTGATCAACTTCGAAGGCCTGGACCGTGTGCTGGCCGGCAAGCTGGGCCTGGCAGGCGTGAAGACGCTGCCGGCCTTCGCCGGCCTGGCTTATGACGAATTCGGCGCGATCCTGGCCCTGCCTTCCGAGCGCGCGCGCCAACTGATTGAAAATGCATTTGAAGATGTGACCGACGATGAAATGAAGCTCATCGATTCCAAATACGATGAGCGCGCCAAGGCCCTGCAGGCCAAGGCATGGAGCGCAGTCGAAGGCCGCTGAGAAGCGGAGCGTCTCCACATCATCTGCCGAGCCACATAGAAAAGAGGACTGAATGGCGAGTAACAACGTTGCCCAATTTGCCACCGAGCTTAAGATGCCCGCTGACCTGCTGCTGACCCAGCTGCGTTCGGCCGGTGTCGAGAAGAGCTCTGCATCCGACTCCCTGTCGAAGGAAGACAAGGACCGCCTGCTTGAACACCTGCGCCGTTCGCGCGGAGCCGCGCCGGAAGGCGAGAAGAAGAAGATCACGCTGACCCGCAAGGAAACCACCGAGATCAAGCAGGCCGATGCAACCGGCAAATCGCGCACGATCCAGGTGGAAGTGCGCAAGAAGCGCACCTTCATCAAGCGTGACGAGCCCGGTGCCGACGAGTCCGCAGCGCGTGCTGCGGCGCCTCAGCGCGACCCGGCCATCGAAGCGCAGGAACGTGAGCAGGAAGAGGCTCGCCGTCAGGCTGAACTGAAGGCCCAGCAAGAACGCCTGGCGCAACTGGAGGCCGAACGCGCCGCCCAGGCCAAGGCCGCCGAGCTGGAACAGCAACGTGCCCGTGAAGAAGCCGAAGCCGAAGCCAAGCGCCAGGCAGCTGAAGCCGCCGCTGCGGCAGCTGAAGCCGAGAAGGCCAAGGCCGCTGCTGCGGCCAGCGCGAAGGCGCCTGCTGCGGCTGCCGCACCGGCCCCCGCCGTGGATCCGGCTGCGGAAGAAAAGAAGCGCGCTGCTGCTGAAGAAGCGAAGAAAAAGGCAGAAGCTGCCGCCAAGGAAGCCGCTGACCGTGCTGCCGCCGCTGACCGTGCGCGCAAGGCCGTAGAAGACGAAGTGGCCCAGATCAAGGCCATGATGAATGCGCCGCGTCGCGTCATCAAGGCACCGGAACCCGCACCGGCACCGGCCAAGACCTCGGAAGGCACGCTGCACAAGCCTGCTACCG
This sequence comes from Herbaspirillum sp. CAH-3, assembly GCF_009668275.1. Taxonomy (NCBI): domain Bacteria; kingdom Pseudomonadati; phylum Pseudomonadota; class Betaproteobacteria; order Burkholderiales; family Oxalobacteraceae; genus Herbaspirillum; species Herbaspirillum sp. CAH-3. The sequence continues at coordinate 338,670 of NZ_VSWE01000003.1, forward strand.
CTGCCAAGCCGGGCGAAAAGAAGGATGACAAGAAGCCCGCCGTGGCCGCAGACAAGAAGTCGATCAAGTCAGCCAATGTCTCCTCCACCTGGCAGGACGATGCCAAGAAGCGTGGTGCCGGCGGCATGAAGTCGCGTGGCGCCACCGGTGGTGGCGGCCGTGACGGCTGGCGTGCCGGCCCCAAGGGCCGTCGTCACTCGCATGGCGATGACCAGCGTGAAAGCAACTTCCAGGTCCCGACCGAAGCCGTGGTGCATGACGTCTACGTGCCCGAAACCATCACCGTGGCCGAAGTGGCCCACAAGATGGCGGTCAAGGCCTCCGAAGTCATCAAGCACCTGATGAAGCTGGGCCAGATGGTCACCATCAACCAGGTGCTGGACCAGGAAACCGCGATGATCGTGGTGGAAGAAATGGGCCACCGCGCCCACGCCGCCAAGCTGGACGATCCGGAAGCCCTGCTGGTCGAAGGCGAAGAACACGCTGACGCCGAAGCGACCCCGCGCGCACCGGTGGTCACCGTCATGGGTCACGTCGACCACGGCAAGACCTCGCTGCTGGACTACATCCGCCGCACCAAGGTGGCCTCCGGTGAAGCCGGCGGCATTACCCAGCACATCGGTGCCTACCACGTGGAAACCCCGCGCGGCATGATCACCTTCCTGGATACCCCGGGCCACGAGGCGTTCACCGCCATGCGTGCCCGCGGTGCCAAGGCAACCGACATCGTGATCCTGGTGGTGGCCGCCGACGACGGCGTCATGCCCCAGACCAAGGAAGCGATTGCCCACGCCAAGGCCGGCGGTGTACCGCTGGTGGTGGCCATCAACAAGATCGACAAGCCGGGTGCCAACCCGGATCGTGTCAAGCAGGAACTGATCGCCGAAGAAGTGGTGCCGGAAGAATACGGTGGCGATGCCCCGTTCATCCCCGTCTCCGCCAAGACCGGCGAAGGCATCGACTCGCTGCTGGAAAACGTCCTGCTGCAAGCCGAAGTGCTGGAACTGAAGGCACCGGTCGATGTGCCGGCCCGTGGCCTGGTGATCGAAGCCAAGCTGGACAAGGGCCGCGGCCCGGTGGCAACGATCCTGGTGCAGTCCGGTACCTTGAAGCGCGGCGACGTCGTGCTGGCCGGTTCGGCCTACGGCCGTGTGCGTGCGATGCTGGACGAAAACGGCAAGAACATCGCCGAGGCAGGCCCGTCCCTGCCGGTGGAAATCCAGGGCCTGACCGAAGTGCCCTCCGCCGGTGAAGAAGTGGTGGTCATGACCGACGAGCGCAAGGCGCGCGAAATCGGCCTGTTCCGCCAGGGCAAGTTCCGCGACGTGAAGCTGGCCAAGCAGCAGGCCGCCAAGCTGGAAAACATGTTCGACCAGATGACCGAAGGCGAGGTCAAGAACCTGCCGATGATCATCAAGACCGACGTGCAAGGTTCCCAGGAAGCTCTGGTGCAGTCGCTGCAGAAGCTGTCGACCGCCGAAGTGCGCGTCCAGGTGGTGCACGCCGCAGTGGGCGGCATCAGCGAAAACGACGTCAACCTGGCTGTGGCTTCGAAGGCAGTCATCATCGGCTTCAACACCCGTGCCGACGCGTCGGCGCGCAAGCTGGCAGAAGCCGCTGGCGTGGACATCCGTTACTACAACATCATCTATGATGCGGTGGACGAGGTGAAGGCCGCGATGTCGGGCATGCTGTCCCCGGAAAAGCGCGAACAGGCGCTGGGCCTGGTGGAAATCCGCCAGGTGTTCGTGGTCAGCAAGGTCGGTTCGATCGCCGGCTGCTACGTGCTCGAAGGCCTGGTCAAGCGTGGCTCGCAAGTGCGCCTGCTGCGCAACAACGTGGTGGTGTGGACTGGCGAACTGGACTCGCTCAAGCGCTTCAAGGACGACGTCAAGGAAGTCAAGTCGGGCTTCGAGTGCGGTCTTTCGCTCAAGGGCTACAACGACATCGAAGTGGGCGATCAGCTCGAAATCTTCGAAGTCCAGGAAGTCGCCCGTACCCTGTAATGCAATACGCCGGCGTATCGTTCGCGATGCGCCGGCTTCACTGGCAAGATCCGTCGCAGCAACGCGGGAATCCTCCCGCCACGCCATCGGCGGATTGTTTTTTTAAAGCATGGCAAAACACAGCAAATCCATTCCCGGACGCGGCTTGCGCGTCGCCGACCAGATCCAGCGCGACCTGTCGGAGTTGATCGCCTTCGAGCTGAAGGATCCGCGGGTGGGCATGATCACCATTACCGAAGTGCAGGTCACCCCGGACTACGCGCACGCCAAGGTCTTCTTCACCACGCTGGTGGACAACCCGGACGCGATCAAGAACACCCTGGCCGGCCTGCGCAAGGCGGGCGGTTACCTGCGTACCCAGCTGGGCCGCCGGTTGACCATCCACACCCTGCCGGAACTGCATTTCGTGCATGACAACTCGACCGCACGCGGCATTGAAATGTCGCGCCTGATCGACGAAGCCAACGCTACCCGCGCCAAGGATTCGGACGACGAGGCTTGAAGACGGGCGTTTCTTTTCCCGTTGCATTGTAGTTTTCTTCATACTTTTCATACCGGTCTGCGTTTCCCTTCAGCGGGGCGTGGGCCGGTCTTGCATTTCATGGCCGACGATACGACGGCGGACACTGTCTCCGCTTCCCCTGAACCGCAGCAGCCGCGTGCCAAGCGCAGCCAGCAGGCACGCCCGGCGCGTCCCCCGCGCGTGCCGGTGCATGGCGTGCTGTTGCTGGACAAGCCGGTCGGCTTGTCCAGCAACGACGCCCTGATCCGCGCCAAGCGCATGCTCAACGCGCCCAAGGCCGGGCACACCGGCACCCTGGATCCGTTTGCCACGGGGCTTTTGCCGCTGTGTTTCGGCGAGGCCACCAAGTTCTCGCAGGACTTGCTGGAAGCCGACAAGACCTACGAAGCCCTGGTCCACCTGGGCGTGCGCACTGACACCGGCGACACCGAAGGCCAGGTCATCAGCGAGCGCGCCGTCGAGGTCAGCGTGGCGCAGATCGAAGCCGCGCTGGCGCAGTTCCGTGGCCCCATCAGCCAGGTCCCGCCGATGCACTCGGCCTTGAAGCGCGACGGCAAGCCCTTGTACGAATACGCCCGCGCCGGCATTACGCTGGAGCGCGAAGCCCGCAACGTCATCATCCACACCCTGGAACTGCTGGACTACCAGGCCCCCTTGTTGCGCATCCGTGTCACTTGCAGCAAAGGGACATATATCCGCGTGCTGGGTGAAGATATTGGCGAAGTACTGGGCTGCGGGGCCCACCTCAATGCCCTCAGGCGCACTGGGGTCGGCGCTCTCACGCTCGATGGTTCGGTCACGCTTGAGGCGTTCGATGCCGCCGGCGAGCTGGAGGCCCGCAAGGCCCTGTTGCTGCCGGTGGACGGCCTCTTGCGCAGCTTCCCCGCGGTGCAGCTCAGCGACGAGCTGGCACGCCGCTTCCTGCACGGCCAGCGCTTGCCGCTGGGCAAGGAAGGGGTGGCCGTGCCGGAGCAGGCCGGCCGCGTACGTGTTTATCGCAGTTCGGACGCCGCCTTGCTGGGCACCGGACTGTTGCAGGAATACGCCATCCTGGCCCCCGAAAGGCTGGTGTCCACCGCCTGAGGACAGATAGCGTCAAAACGGCTTGCAGCCTGGCCTTCCGGGATAGCCCGCAGGGCTCGGCAAGCCGTTGATAACACAGGTTTTTCCAAAGTTCATGCGTCGCAACATGCTATAATGCGCGCCTCCCGAGATTCGGCATTCCCAACCACATTCACCATGTCAAACAATATCCGCGCAATTCGCAACATCGCCATCATCGCCCACGTTGACCACGGCAAGACCACCCTGGTGGACCAGCTGCTGCGCCAGTCCGGCACCTTCCGCGACAACCAGCAAGTGGACAACCGCGTGATGGACTCCAACGACATCGAAAAGGAACGCGGCATCACCATCCTGTCGAAGAACTGCGCGGTGGAATACAAGGGCACCCACATCAACATCGTCGACACCCCGGGCCACGCCGACTTCGGCGGTGAGGTCGAGCGCGTGCTGTCGATGGTGGACTCGGTGCTGCTGCTGGTGGATGCGCAGGAAGGCCCGATGCCCCAGACCCGCTTCGTGACCCGCAAGGCATTGGCCCTGGGCCTGAAGCCCATCGTCGTCCTGAACAAGATCGACCGTCCGGGCGCACGCGCCGAGTGGGCCATCAACGCCACCTTCGAACTGTTCGACAAGCTGGGTGCCACCGAAGAGCAGCTGGACTTCCCCGTGATCTACGCGTCGGGCCTGAACGGCTACGCCAGCCTGGATCCGGAAGCGCGCGACGGCAACATGGAACCGCTGTTCGACGCCATCCTGAAGTACGTCCCGGCCCGCAAGGATGACCCGGACGCCCCGCTGCAACTGCAGATCACCTCGCTGGAATACTCCTCCTACGTCGGCAAGATCGGCGTGGGCCGCATCCTGGCCGGCCGCGTCAAGGGCGGTCAGGACGTGGTCTGGATGAATGGTCCCGAAGACAAGCCCACCAAGGCCCGCATCAACCAGGTGCTGACCTTCAAGGGCCTCGAGCGCGTGCTGGTCGATGAAGCCCTGGCTGGCGACATCGTCCTGATCAACGGTATCGAAGAAATCGGCATCGGCTCCACCATCTGCTCCCCGGACGCGCCCAACGGCCTGCCGATGCTGAAGGTGGACGAGCCGACCCTGACCATGAACTTCATGGTCAACACCTCGCCGCTGGCTGGCCGCGAAGGCAAGTTCGTCACCACCCGCCAGATCCGCGACCGCCTGGAAAAGGAACTGAAGTCCAACATGGCCCTGCGCGTGGTGCAGGCCGAGAACGATGACTCGACCTACGAAGTGTCGGGCCGTGGTGAATTGCACCTGACCATTCTGATCGAAAACATGCGCCGTGAAGGCTTCGAGCTGGCCGTCTCGCGTCCGCGCGTGGTGTTCCGCATGGTCGACGGCGTGCGTGAAGAACCGTACGAAAACCTGACCGTCGACGTCGAAGAAACCCACCAGGGTGGCGTGATGGAAGAACTGGGCCGCCGCCGTGGCGACCTGCAGAACATGGAACCGGACGGCAAGGGCCGTGTGCGCCTGGAATACCACATCCCGGCACGTGGCCTGATCGGCTTCCAGGGTGAATTCATGACCCTGACCCGCGGCACCGGCCTGATGAGCCACGTCTTCGACGACTACAAGCCGGTCGATACCAGCAAGGGCGAACTGGCCGGCCGTCGCAACGGCGTGCTGATCTCCCAGGACGACGGCGCTGCCGTGGCCTACGCGCTGTGGAAGCTGCAGGATCGCGGCCGCATGTTCGTCAGCCACAACGACCCGGTGTACGAAGGCATGATCATCGGTATCCACTCGCGTGACAACGACCTGGTCGTCAACCCGATCAAGGGCAAGCAGCTGACCAACGTGCGTGCTTCCGGTACCGACGAAGCAGTGCGCCTGGTGCCGCCGATCGAACTGTCGCTGGAATACGCGGTGGAATTCATCGAAGACGACGAACTGGTCGAAGTGACCCCGAAGAGCATCCGCCTGCGCAAGCGTCACCTGAAGGAACACGAGCGCAAGAAGGCGTCGCGCGAAGAATCCATTTGATTCAATAGCAGGGAAGGGCGGTCCTTGATGGGACTGCCTGCAGTGGGGAGCGGTAAAAGGCAGGCTGGACTGGTGGTGATATCAGGTTTGTGAATAGCTGATATCAGCACAAAAAAGCAGACAGCCATGATGCACTGCCATATAGTTACACCTGTCTCCTCCAATTTCCTCCTAAAGAATTGGATTCAAGCCCGCAACTTCGGTTGTGGGCTTTTTTTTTGCCTTTTGGCGTGAAGTCCCGATGATGGCGGTGTTGAGCCTGTCGGGCGAAGTGAATTCAGTCCCTTTGTTTCCGTTGAACGTTGTGTGAGATGAACGTTTGTCCCAAAACAGTGTGGGTTGCGCTGTTTTTGTGCAATGCGAAATGACGGCTGCCGGATTGTGGTGCAGAATCGTGTCCGCTGTACGAAAAATCCTATCTCGAAGAGGATAGAGGGGACACCAGCCCGCAACGCGCAAGCCTTGCGGGCTTTCTATTTGCGGTGACGGCCGATCTTCGGTGCTGAAACGGGACAATGAAAGCTTGTTCACCTCGACTGCCAAGCAGGCGCTTGTTGCCTGGTTTTCCGGTATACAGCCCGGAACTTTAATGAAGTATTTCGTCAGTTTATGAAGACATCCCTGCCTCCCCGTACCTTGTCGGTTGCGCCCATGATGGACTGGAGCGAATTAGGTCTAGATGTCCTATCAGTAATGGGTTGCTGGTATTTTTTGTCCAATTTATGTCCACGACGCGCAGAATTTGCATAGTTGGAAGGCCTGCAGGCACACGGGTCGGGTTGAATTAGAAAGTCAAACTGGAATGTGCTGGACAGGGGCGGCCGTTACCAAGGCGGGGATAAGCGTCAGAAGTCCGCTTCTGGCCATTACGATCATTTAGTGCGGTTGGCGAGCTTCGGGAGCCGCCACCGAGGGGGGGGGGCTCTCCAGATGCTTCACAAGACGCCGAGCTGGAACGCTCAGGCTCTCCCATTCACGGAAGCAAATGCAGAATTCTCGCTGTGCCCAAGCATCCTCCAGCGGGATCATTTTTACTTGCGATGCTGATGCATAAAGAGTACTTATCTCAAAGGGGATCACCCCGACCGCGAGATTAGCTGCCACCACCCGGAAGGCCGCATCGAAATTGGAGACTATCACCCGATAGCGCACCGGCCGCCCGATCTGCGCCGCTGCCCGCTGCAACATGACCACCACCGCGCTGTCCGGCCGCATGCCCACGTGTTCGTAGTCCAGCGTGTCTTCATAGCGCAGCGATTTGCGCCGCGCCAATGGATGGTCGCGGTGCACCGCCAGGGCCAGGCGGTCCTGGCGATACGGCGATTGCTGCAATTCCCCCAGGTCGGCATGGTTCCAGCACACCCCGATGGCGGTCCTGCCTTCGCGCATGTTGCGCAACAGATCATTGGTGAGGCACTCCTCGATGTCGACCTTGATCTCGCTGTTGACCGGCTCGCGCATGAAGGACGAAATATCCTCCAGCAGCGATTCCGCCATCGCCGATGGTGTGGCCAGAATGCGGACCTTGCCCTTGATGCCGCCAGCGAATGCGGTCACGTCCGTCTCGATGCGCTCGGCCGCAAAGAGCATCGTGCGCGCATGATCGATCAAAGCCAGACCCGCCGGGGTCGGCTGCACGCCGCGCCGGGTGCGCACAAGCAGGCGCACGCCCAGGTTCGATTCCAGCTGCGCAATGCGCTTGCTGATCGCGGAGGCGGCAATGTGCGATTGCTCGGCCACCCGTGCCATGTTCTGTTGCTCGCAAACTGCCACCAGCAATCGCAACGTCGTCAGATCCAGGTCTCGCATGTGCCTTTCCATTTCGGAATTTCAGAGCTTCAAATATAACGCTGTAAATCATTTTGGAGAAGTCTAGAATCCTGTTCAGGCCTCGTCCCGTGATCCACGACGCTCAGCGGGCCATCGAGAACGCCACCCAAAACAGCTCGCCGGCAGCACCGGCGAAACACAACAGGAGACACGCAGTGACCCATCCCAGCTTATCGCCCTCATTGTCTTCTTCGGCAGCCGTTACGGCCTCGGTCCACTAAAGCCGTCGCCACGAATCCACCATCGAGCCTGCACGTGCAGGCCAGGAGAACATGATGAGTACACCTTCCTCGGCGTTGCCCTTCCACGCCAATGCCGCCACCGTGACCGTGGCCGGCTCCGCTTCCGACATCATCGCCCGCATGGACCGGCTGCCCGTGACCCGCAGTGCGTGGATTCTGGTGCTGCTGATTTCGCTGGGCGGGTTCTTCGAAATCTATGATCTGGTATTCACTGGCTACATCGCGCCGGGCATGGTCAAGAGCGGCCTGCTCAGCACCACCACCGCACATTTTTGGTTCGCAAGGCATCGGTGCCTTCATCGCCGCTACCTTCGCCGGCTTGTTCGTCGGCACTTTCTTCTTCGGCTTCTTGCCTGACAAATACGGCCGGCGCGCCATCTTCACCGTCTCGCTCCTGTGGTATTCCATCGGCTCGCTCATCATGGCCTGCCAGACCACTTCGGAAGGCTTGCTGCTATGGCGATTCCTGACTGGCATCGGCGTCGGTATCGAGATCGTCACCATCGACAGCTACATCACCGAAATCGTGCCGCAGCATATGCGCGGACGCGCCATGTCGCTCAACCAGGCAGCCATGTTCATGGCCGCACCCACCGCCGCCATCCTGTCCTACTGGCTGGTGCCGCTGGCGCCTTACGGTATCGATGGCTGGCGCTGGGTGGTGGTGATTGGTTCGGTAGGTGCCGTGCTGGTCTGGTTCATCCGCCGTTCGGTGCCGGAGAGCCCGCGCTGGCTGGCGCAGAAGGGACGCTTTGCCGAAGCCGAGGCAGCGATGCAGCGTATCGAGGCCAATGCCCAGCGCGATTACGGCCACGAATTGCCTGCGCCCCAAGCCGTGGTGCAACAGCCGGTGGAAGAGAAGGCCTCCTTTGGCGAACTGTGGCAAGCGCCTTACCGTGGCCGCTTCCTCATGCTGCTGGTGTTCAACTTCTTCCAGGCCATCGCCTTCTATGGTTTCGCCAACTGGGTGCCGACCCTGCTGATCGCGCAAGGCATCACGGTGACCAAGCGCCTGCTGTATTCCTTCATCATCGCCTTTGCCAGTCCCATCGGTCCCTTGCTGGTCATGACCGTGGCCGACAAGATCCAGCGCAAATGGCTCATCGTCAGTGGTGCGGGAGCGGTAGTCATCTTTGGCCTGAGTTTCTCGCAGATGACCTCGGCGATTCCACTCACCGTTCTCGGCATCCTCATCAGCTTGTGCGGATCGATGATCTCGGTGAGCTACCACGCCTATCAGACCGAGCTCTTCCCGACCCCCATCCGCTGCCAGGCGGTGGGCATCGTGTATTCCTCCAGCCGTATCGGCGCCATGCTGTCCGGGTTCCTGATCGCCTTCTTCCTGCGTGATTTTGGTGTCACCGGCGTGTTTGCCGGCATCACTGCTGCGATGCTGGCGGTGATGATCTCGATCGGTTTCTTCGGTCCCAAGACCAATGGCGTTTGCCTGGAAGAACTCTCCAAGTAACCAAGCAAGTGAAGGAAATCAGAGCATGAACAGCCGCGGCAACAAGGTCATCGTCCAAGAAGTCGGATTGCGCGACGGGCTGCAAAGCCTCTCGCAGATCATGGCCACCGACGACAAGAAACGTTGGATCGACGCCGCCTACGCCGCTGGCGTGCGCCACATCGAAGCAGCCTCATTCGTGCCGTCGTGCCTGTTGCCGCAGATGGCCGATGCGCATGAGGTCATCACCCATGCGCTGAGCTATCCCGACCTCACCGTGACGGCCCTGGTGCCCAATCTGAAGGGCGCGCAGCGTGCGCTGGAGGCGGGCGTGCATCGCATCGTCGCGCCCGTCTCGGTGAGCGCGGCCCATAGCCAGGCCAATGTACGCAAGAGCCCGCAGGAGATGGTGGAGGAATTGCACCGCATTCGTCTGCTGACCGACGAGGCGCCCGTCAAGCCCATCCTGATCGCAGGACTGTCGACCGCCTTCGGCTGCACCCTGCAGGGGCAAGTGCCGGTGGATGAGGTCGTGCAGGTGTCGCGGCTGGTGCTGCAAGCCGGTTGCGATCTGCTGGCACTGGGCGATACGACCGGCCACGCCACACCCGGCCAGGCAGACGATGTGCTCAGGGCGGTCCGCCAGGTCGCCGGGGACAAGCTGGCCATTGCGCACTTCCACGATACGCGGGGCCTGGGACTGGCCAATACCCTGATCGCACTGGAGCATGGCATCCGCGAATTCGATGCCACCCTGGGAGGCATCGGCGGCTGTCCCCATGCGCCGGGGGCGTCCGGCAACATCGCCACGGAAGACCTGATCTTCATGCTCGACAGCCTGCACTATCACAGCGGCATCGACCTGATCCAACTGCTGGCCATGCGCGAGTTGCTGCAACAAAGCCTGCCGGGCGTCCAGCTCTACGGCAGCCTGGCCTGTGCCGGTGTGCCGCAGGGCTACGCCACCCCCCATCCTCTGAAGCGGCGCGCGATAAATTCGGCTGAAATAGTGCGATAAATGATTTATCTCAGAATTACAGCAGAAGAAACAAAATTACACCATCTGAAACATGAATGTATCCTGACGGCATTTTATGCGTCTGCGCCGTCAAGTAGCTCCCACACTCACATCCGCCATCCATCGCTACCTCACCGAGGTCTCTCCCTCGAAGAAAGGACTAGCCACCGAGCAGTCCATCGGTAGGACCTGGCTTCGTACCCGCTTGGCTGGGCGGCCGATTGACCGAATCCGCAATACCGACCTGATAACGATAAGGGACGAGTGGAGTGCCAAATACAAGGCCGCCACCGTTGTGCGGCGCTTGGCCTTCGTTTCTCACGTTTTCACGGTACTTAGGAAAGACTGGGGCTGGCCAGACCTTGCCAACCCCGTAACCCATTCCCATTCGACCTTGTAAGAATCATCATCAACCAATTGCAAATCTCATGTCCAAGCTGATCTACGTTTTGAATGGTCCCAATTTGAATATGCTCGGTAAAAGAGAGCCAGATATCTACGGGACGACCACGCTGGAAGAGATCCGCGCTCGCACGCTGGCCGAAGCCGGCGCGCTGGGCCTGGAGTGCGAATTCCGGCAGACCAATCATGAAGGTGTGATGGTGGAATGGCTGCAGGAGGCGTTCGAGCGGGACGCCGGCGTGATCATCAATCCGGCCGGCTTTTCGTTCGCTTCCTTTCCTGTACTCGACGCGGTCAAGCTGATTGCCATGCCCGTGATCGAGCTGCATATCAGTAATATCCATCAGCGCGACGCAGCGCACCGGCATTCGCTGATTTCGTTGGCGGCTACTGCCGTGATTTGCGGCCTGGGCGCGGGGGGATATCCGATCGCGGTAAGGGCGATCGCGGCGGCAATGAAATCTGAGGTTTAGCAGGCCGGGATCCCGGCCTGGGTTGAACGGGCGGCTCGGAATTTTGAACTGATCCGTAAATTTGGATGGCTTAGAAGCTAGCCAGCGAAGGCCTGAGTTCGGTAGAAGTAGCCGTACTTGGAATCAATCGACTCTGGTACATCAGAGACTGCATATCGATTAGGGAAATCGCCCGCAGGCTCGACATTTCCCGAAACACTGTTCGGCGCTACATTCGATCGGATGCGATTGAACCTTGCTATCCGAGCAGGAAATCATCGAGTTCGATGGACGAATTCGCGCCCCAACTCACCGCCTGGTTGAGCGCTGACGCAATCAGATCTCGCAAGCAAAGACGAACCCTGAAACAGATATTCCTGAACCTTAAGGAGTTAGGCTATAAGAGGGCGTATGGCCGAATCGCTGCCTCCGGAAGCAGGGGAAGGCGGATCAGATTGGGATGGTCAATTCTGCGAGTAAATCAACAGGCCGCAACTCCTAACTAAGGGAAAGACGGTAGATTGCAAGCGAGCGACGCGGCCTTTTGGAGTTGCTCGAAGCCGATAGTTACTTGAAAAAGTATCGGATCGCTTGCAACCAGCGAACGAATTTTTCTTAAAATATCTTTTGCATATTGATCGTTACCGCAGTCTGCGATGTGCCGTTCGCCGGTCCCATTGCTGAGGCGATGCGAGCCACGGCCTTCGACCCGCTGGCAATCTGATGCGCGATGCTGGTATAGATCATGGTGCTCTTGGAGAAATGGTAGCTCAGTGTCGCCGCCAACTGATTGGCCTTGTCACCATTGAGAACACTGTTCCCCTTCATGTAGGTATAGGTGGAAGCCATGTTCCAGGCCGCTGTCAGGCGATAGCTGGCGGTCAGGTCGAGGGTATTGATGCGGGCCTTGTTGAGGGTGTTGTTCGATAGCGTATAGAGGCTTGCCAAGGTCAGATCCTCGAACTTGTATTTCAGGCCGAGGCCGGCGTTCTGTATGCCCTGGGTGCCATTGGCAAATCCCGGATACTTGACCTTGCTATAGACCGCAGCCACGCCGGCGTTGCCGAACTCATAGTTGACCCCGGCACTGACCGCATTGCTGGTGGACATGTTGCCGGCAGTCTCGCCGAAACCATACAGCGCGCCAAAGCTCAGGCCCGAGAAATTCTTGCTGCTGAACTTGATCGCATTGGACACCGCTTCACCATTGATGCGGTCATGATCGATCGAGCCCTGCGTATTGTAGGGCACGCCAAAGCTGGCAAAGGGGCCCTGGTGCGAACCGAACCAGCCGTGATAGAACGCGCCCGAATAGCCATTCAGGGATAGCGTATCGAACATGAAATCGCGCTGCATACCGACGCTGAGGGTGCCGATCTCATTGCTCAGGCCCACATAGGATTCGCGCGTAAACAAGGTTCCCGGACTACCCAGCAGGGCGCCCGTACCGAGACTGAACATGGTACCCAGGTAGAAGATAGCCGACGTACCGCCGCCCAATTCTTCATTGCCACGCAGCACCAGCGTACTGGGTCGCATCACGCCATTGTTGACGTAGGTATTGGACTTGCCGCCCTGGTTGCCCAGGTAGGTCACGCCCGAGTCCAGCAGTCCGGTCAGTTGTACGCTACTCTGGGCTGCACAGGGAAGCGTCACCGCCGCCATCAGCAAGGAAGTTGGAAGCCCCAGGAAAATCTTGTTGCCAGTGTTCATGAATCGATCCATTCTTGTTTGTTCTATCAATAGCCCGGCTGCGCCATGGAGCACTGTCGACGAATAGCCGCTGCCTTCCTCTCCGGTGCCAGATCCAATGTCGTGTTGGACGAACACCAGGACACACGCAGCGACTATAGCGGCGGCCCCGCCGGGGCAGATAGGGAAACTCGCGGAGGCCCGCTTGAGCAGAATTCATACCGCACGCAGCACTGGTGCACGATGCAACATGCTTGTGCAAGCGGGACAAAGAGCGCACAAGAAGTGCGCAGGCGGGGAAGGAAAACGGAAGAAAGAAGAACGCAGATGGACCGAGCCGAAATACTCTAAATCATTATTACCAATAGGCAGGCACAAGCGGCGATGGACCCGAGCACCACCTGCACAAGCTGGTTCTCATGGATTGAGCAGTTGCTCCTCTTGTGTAGCCAGGTATGTCAGATGGGTCAGGAACATGCCGGGATAGACCGAATTCTTGCGGTCAGTGCGACTGATGCCCACCAACGGCCCCAACTGCAATGGCAGGTCATACGGCACCCGGCGCAAGCCATAGAGGTCCTTTACGGCCGGTGCAATGCAACCCGGAATGAGCACCAGTGCATCCTTCTGCTGGCCCAGGCGAAAGCTCAATGGAAATGCCTGCGAGGCGATGATGTCGTGCGGCACGCTCAAGCCTGCCTGGTGCACCACCAGTTCCAGTTGCCGGCGAGCATAATTGGCCGCCGGCGGCAACACCCAGGGATAGGCCACCACCTGCGCCAGTCCTGCCTGCGTGGCAAAGATGGGATGACTGGCCCGGGCCACGAAATAGGACTTGGACTCGCACAACGGATTGATGAGGTAGTTCGGTTTCTCATGACTCTTGGGCAGGCGCCCGATGACCACATCCAGCGCTCCCTCATCAAAGGCGTCCAACAACTCCTCCATCGGTTGCTCCACGATGGAAATGGTGAGCTTGGGTGCCTTGGCCTGGAAATCCAGGATGCACTCACCGATCAGATCCCACCAGCTCAGCGCCGAGAATATGCCGATGGTCAGATGACCGGCATCACCACGCAAGAGCGTATCGAGTTCTTCGCTGGCGCGTTGCAGATCCACCGTAATCATCTGCCCATAGTGCACCAGCGTCTCTCCGAAGATGGTCGGCCGGGTACCGAATGGCGTGCGCTCGAACAGTTGCGCACCGGCGATCTCCTCGATTTCGGCCAGCGACTTGGAGACCGCCGACTGGCTCAGGTGCAAGGACTCCGCCGCCTTTTGCATACTACCCAGGCGGGCGATGGCCAGCACCACCGAGATGTGCCGTACCTGCAGCCGGCTCTGTAATTTGTTCATGGGTCTGTCGAAGGTATGAATTTTGGTGAAGTCGCAGGGCGCCGGATTCAGTACAGCAGGCGCGGATGGCGCAGTTATATTAAATCAGATGAAGGATCGCCCGCTATCCGTATCTGGCGCTGCCAATGTCACTGGCCACCGGAAAACCTGCAACAACGGATGCAGCGGCTGCCTTTGCATGACCCGATCGCTGTTTCCTGCCAACCCTGCTTCTGAACCGCCATGCAAAATCCCTACACAAAATCAATCAACGTCAGCCAGTACATCGACGATCAACCGGTGGGTCGCTTGCAGCGCATTGTGTTCGCCCTGTGCTTTCTGCTGATCGCGCTGGAAGGTTTCGACACCGCCATCATCAGCTTCATCGCCCCGCAGATCCTGCGCGACGGTCTCATTGCGCAGGATGACGTGGCGCTGCTGATCGGCATCGGCATGATCGGCCTGCTGGTAGGCGCGCCGGTCGGTGGCATACTTGCAGATCGCCTGGGCCGCAAGAAGGTGCTGGCCTTTGCGGTCTGCTGGTTCGGCCTGTGCTGCATCGTCTCCACCCTGATCAACCAGCCTGGCTTGTTCATCTTCCTGCGTCTGTTGGCCGGCCTGGGCATCGGAGCGGCCATGCCGCCGGTGGCCAACATGGTGGCCGAACACTGTCCAGCGCGTTATCGCACCTCGATGCTGGCCTTGGTGTTTTGCGGCTTCCTTTTTGGCGCCATGGCCGCCGGCCTTTCTACCGGCGCCCTATCGGTCCATATCGGCTGGCGCGGCCTGCTGCTGGTCGGCGGCATTGCGCCGCTGGCGGTCATCCTGCTGTTCGTGCTGGTGGCCGATGAATCCGCCATGTTCATGGCAGTGGCTGGCAAGGGGCGCGAGAAAATTGCGGCCGTCATGCAGCGTCTTTATCCTGCCGCCGACTTTTCCGATTGCAGTTTTGGTGCCGGCGAAGCACCGCGTACAGGCAAGCCCTGGCGTGAGCTGGTCGTACCGCGCTACCGCATCGGCTCGCTGCTGATCTGGGCCATCCAGTTGCTGGCCTATTACGTGTTCTACCAGCTCTCCAACTGGTTGCCCAGCTATCTCGCCAGTGCCGACTACAACCCGGCCCAGGCAGCACGCATGGCCAGCCTGTTCCAGATGGGTAGCCTGCTGGGGTCGCTATGCTGTGTCTGGCTCACGCGCCGTCATCATGGGGCAGTGGTGGCCGGAGCCAGCTACGTGCTGGGCGTTGTGGCCATTGCCGCACTCACGCTGGGACAGAGCTCGGCCTACTTCCCGGCCATCATCTTCCTGAGCGGCCTGTTCCTCGGCGGCCCCATCATCTGCGTCAATGCCCTGGCCACGGTCTATTACCCGACCGCCTTGCGCGGACTGGGCAGTGGCGTAGCCGTCTCCTGCGGTCGCCTGGGCGCCATTGCCGGAGCCTTCATCGTGGGCGCGGCCAGCCAGGCCGGTTTTTCCTATCCCCAGATTTTCTCGTCCTCGTCGCTGCTACTGCTGGCCTCGGTGATCATGCTGCTTGCCCTGCATCGTCAGTTGCTGCGCCAGCGCCAAAGCGACCAGGCCGAACTCTCCACCTCAACCTGTTAAGAGGATGCATCAATGACTCTCCCGCTTCACCCCGCCGCACCTGAAGATATCCTGGTCCATTGCCAGCAAGGCACATTGTGCGGTCTGCTACATAAAGGCGTCAGCCGTTTCATGGATATTCCCTATGCCGCCGACCTGGCATCCCACGAGCGATTCCAGCCGCCCCGTCCGCCGCTGACCTGGAGCGGTGTGCGCCAGGCCCAGCAGCGCGGCGCCATCTTCCCGCAATTGCCGAGCCGGCTGGACTTCGTCATGGGGCCACGCGAAGCCGGTCTGGCCCAATCCGAAAACGCCTTCCGTCTCAACGTCTGGACGCCCTCCACCAGCGCACGGTTGCCGGTACTTTTCTGGATACACGGCGGCGGCTTCCTCAGCGGCGGCGGTGCCCTGCCCTGCTATGACGGCGAAGCGCTCGCGCGCAGCGGCCAGGTGGTCGTGGTCTCGGTCAACTACCGCCTGGGTATCCTGGGCAATCTCTACTACCCCGGCATCGCTGCGGGCAATATGGCAGTACAGGATCTGCTGGCCGCCTTTGACTGGGTGACTGCCAATATCGCCAGCTTCGGCGGCGATCCGCAGTCCATCACGGTCGGTGGGCAATCCGCCGGCGCCTGGTATACCCAATTGATGATGGCCATCCCCGGCGTGTCCGAACGCATCCAGCGGGCGCTCATGATGAGTCTGCCTGACGTCCCCCCCTTGCAGCAAGACGCCGCGCTTGCACTGGCACAGCAGTATTGTCACCTGGCACAGTTGCCCTCGGCCGATGCACTGCGCGACCTGCCGGTGGCCGACCTGCTGCTCAACCAGGTCAAGATGCTGCGCGCGCAAGGCGCCGTGGCCGACGTACCGCAGACCTTCATGGCCGTGATCGACGCCCTGGTCCCTGAGAATATTGCGCAAGAAGCGGCCCGTCGCTTTGCCGGCAAGCCCGTACTGATCGGCACCACCCGCGAGGAAATGAGCAGCTTCCTAGGCAGCCGTCCTGATCTGCTGACCATCAGCCAGGAACAGGTCATCGAGATCATGCAGGACAAGCAGGTCGAGAATGCAGCGGGGCGCTATGCCGCCTATTTGGCAAGACGCGGTCAGGCCTCACCTTACCTGGTGTTGGTGGATTTTATGTCAGATGAGTTGTTCCATCTCGGCACGCTGGCACTGGCGCAAGCCCTCAAGCAACATAGCTCGCCGACCTACCTTTACCGATTCGACTTAGCCTCGCCCCAACCACACGTGCATGCTTGCCACTGCCTGGAACTGCCGTTCTTCTTCCGTGACCAGAAAAATTGGCAGAGAGCGCCAATGTTTGACGACTTTCCTATCGAAGTGAAGAACGGTATTACAACCGCGTTTTCCGATAGTGTGCTTCAATTTGTTCTGGAAGGAGCTCCTGCCACCAAGCATACAGGCGAGTGGCCTCCTCTTGAGAAAATGCCGATGCGACCGATGGTTTTCGCCCGTAACGTCGAGTTGAGGGATTGGCAGGATAAATTTAACTAGAGCTAGTTTATGTTGAGTTGCGTCGCTAACTGACCCGTTATCGAGTCAATGTTCGATTGAAACCCCTATTGTCGAGCATCTTCGCGGCGCGCCTGAGCGGCCGGTGTTGGCCGGAAGCTGCCATTCACTTGACACAAAAATCCCGCGGCTGAATTAAACCAGTAAAGTTGGACGGTTTAAAAGCTAGTCAGCGAAGGCCTGAGTTCGGTATTGTATTGGGCTCAGGCCTTTCAGCTTGAGCCGGTTAGGCATCAATGCCGGATTTCATACGCTTCCTTGGCTTCCTGGCGTTGCCTGTCTAGGTAGTCGCCAACGTCACGTACATCAGCCACGCGGTTCCTGCCCTCCTTCCGCGTTGGGATAGGAAATGTTCCTGCTGAGATTTTATTGTGAGCGGTGCCGACCTCCAAGCTGATTTCCTCGCAGACTTCGGCCAGTGTCATCGTCATGCGCTCGTATTTCATTACTAAGAACATTTGTGCCTTCATACCACACCTTCGTTGCGCAGACTGTTCCTCAGCTTTTGAAGCAATTTGTTGAGACGTGAAATGGAGATTCGATAGGTTCCCCAGCTGAGGCAATCGTTCAGAGCATTGTGTTTGCGATGCATTTCGTCACTAACGTGATTGATGTCACAAAGAAACTGCCCAACAAAATAGGATTGTTGTTTAGAGCTTGTATAGATCATCGCCTTCATAATGCCGGATGTAGATTGTGTTTAGGATGTAACCGCTCGGCCAGCATCTGTAGAAGCTGCCCGCAGAGGCGCTGATTTCAATTTTTCGCTGTAGTCGCTCAGGTACAGACGTCTGGCTTCGTGGTTCGGCATATTGCGGCGCAGGCTTCCCGCATCATCGCAAGTGAGGATGTCCGCCAGCGGCACTCCTCGAAATTGCCCCGCCAGCTCGTTGTCCAGCTCCACCCAGGCGAATCGCTCACCGTTACCCAGGTGCTGACGAATGACCGACACATAGCCAGTCAGCATGCCATCGTCGGGAGTGTTGAACGTGATGCGGTCCAGCGGGCGCGGCGGCTCCATGACGAAATCACGCTGTTTCGGCCGCTTTGCAAAATACTTGGCGGCGTAGCGGTCGGCGCCATAGGACACGGCAGCGGTGGTGGTTGCTTTCATTGGTTCTTCTCCAGAGTGGCCGTAACAGAACACACGCCAAAGCGATCGACGGCGGCGGCGATCACGTCGCAGCTATGGGCTGCGATGGCGGTGTAGGAATGGCGTGCGCTGGCAGTGCGCACGACGACGCGAAACGCAGTCATGGGGCGTTCCCTTTCGTTGGGTTGGGATCAATCGGAAGTTCGCTGACATCGAGCCGGCCGGCGCGCCAGTCTGCGACCTGGCGCGGCGTTCCATGGCGCGGGGAACTGTCCGGCACAGGGGCCATGCGCGGCCACGGGCATGCCTTGATAGCATCCCAGTCGGCGAGCGCGCGGCGCTGTTCGTCGGCCGTCATGTCAGGCGCTGGCCACGCCGGCCTGTCATCGACCGCCGGCCGAGGCCAGGGGCATGCGCCCAGGGCAAGCCAGGCATGCTCAACCTGTGCTGCCTGGTCCGGCTGGAACGTGACAGGCGCCGGTGCGTTCTTCGGCTCAAAGGACACATCCGCCGCAAAGTCAGGCCCGGCGGGCTGCGTACAGTTATTTACACGAGTCCAAGGGAACCCCGGACCCGCCGATGCGCGGGCGCCGTGCCCTTGAACTGGCGTCCATGTATGCCGAACGGACTTGAACACCACCCCGGCCATCTGGCGACACTGGACGCCATAGGGCATCACTCGCTCGCACTCTTCATAGCGGCCAGTCACAGTCTTAGTTTCCTTCGCCAGAGTGACCATGAGATCGTCGCGCTTCACCAGCGCGCCGCCCTGCGCACGCAGGTAGCTCGCCCAGCATGCACGCTTCTCGCCCTCGACCTTTTGTACGGCATCCCAGGCCTCGGCCATGGCCGGGGGAGCCTGTTTGACCATGTCTGCCGGCACGCGGCGCAGTTCGCGCCAAACGCTCACGGGAGCTCCACCCCATTGCTGGAATTGACGAATGCCCCAGCGGGCTGCCCAAGCTTCCACGCGAGCTGAGGGTGTCAGCTCCCGATCCCCCGCCATATCGGTGGTGATGAGGTAGCCTTCTTTGGTCTTGTGGTCGGCCACGCCATCGATGTTCTTGGCAACGTACTTAGCGATATAGCCAGCAGCACTACCTTTCGCCCAATCAATGCGTTTCACGTCAAGCCGGCGCTTGAATGCGCCAGGCTCGCCGCGATCCATGCGCCAGGCGTATCGCTTCATGATGCGGATGGCGCGGCTGGCCACGTCCTTGACGTGCGGCGTGGTGTAGTCCGGCAAGGCGCGCACGAACACCAGCATGTGCCAGTGCGGGCACCCATCGTGATGCGGTTCAGCGATCCGGAATCCGTACAGGCCGATGCCGCGACGAGCCAACGCCGAGCGAGCCAGCGCGGTCATCTTGCCGAGGTACTTATTGGCGGTGCGCGGGTCGGAGCCGTCATATTTCGGATTCGGCTTGCCCGTATGCAGCGTGGCATGGAAGCGCGATGGGCACGACCAGGTGAGGAAAAGCCCTTGATCGTTGCACTCCTTTGCAATGACCTCGAAACCATTGATGCGCAGCATGAGTTCGCCGCGACGAATGGTCTTGTTTGCGGTAGTCTTTTCGGCCAGTTCAGCAATGCTGAATTCCTGGCCAGCCTCATTGCGCACAATGGTCGCTTCCAGAGCGGCGGCATTTCTTCTGTTCTGCGCCAGCCGAGAGAGTACGGCGTCATTACTGGCATAGGGCTCGCCGTGATAGTGCACATAGCCCAAGCGAATATTGCCACCCTCAAACGCACGGCCGACCACCTTGCGCAGTTGCCGACGCCACCAGCGCGGATCCACGACACGCGCAATGATGGCGCGCAGATCGTCATCATCTACTTCAGGCATATCAATGCCGT
Source organism: Herbaspirillum sp. CAH-3 (assembly GCF_009668275.1). Classification (NCBI taxonomy): domain Bacteria; kingdom Pseudomonadati; phylum Pseudomonadota; class Betaproteobacteria; order Burkholderiales; family Oxalobacteraceae; genus Herbaspirillum; species Herbaspirillum sp. CAH-3. Next base: position 358,771 of record NZ_VSWE01000003.1, read on the forward strand.
AGTCGCTACACTCCTGCTCGATAAGGTCCCGTGCGTGGGTATCAGAAATCGCCTTCCACAAGACCTTCTTGACGTTCTCGGCGGCTTTCTCGGCCGTGGTGCAAATATCAGCATCATCCTGCGACAGATCTACTCCGGCCGGCACATACTGCTCAGCGAATTCCCGGACGAACTGAACCGCAACCGGCTCAAAAATCTTGTTCCAGTGCCATACCGACATCAGTTCCAGTGCCTGGCTGACAACACGTCCGCGCCACTTCAGCGGAATACGTGCCAGTTCCCCGGCAAACTGGCGCGACTCGACGAAAGCCCGATGCCGACGCCGTGTCTTCGCATCGACTGTTCTAGACTGCATTGAGAGCTCTTTCATACGTCGTAATGGCACGCAGCACCGCATGGCGCATGGCCAGGCGTTCAGCTTCAGTGAAGGAGTGAATAGGGCATTCCCAACGGTCCGCCGAGAATCCCGCCAGGGTCAGGATGTGTCGACGCACTGGCCTGGGCATCGCCGCCCAGGAATAGGCAATCCCGGTTTGGAGATTGGGACGCTGGCGGTTGCGCAGCAGCGAAATGGATTTCTCTAGCTCAGCTTTAGCGGCTTCATTGCCCGGAGGCGTGGGCACCCATGCCGCGCGCTCGCGCAGCAGGTCCGACGCCGGACGGAATGACGCATGGTCCTTAATTCGTGCACCGCGCATCATCACCCCCGCACCAGCCCGAGAGCCGCCAGAAGAGATGGTGCAAGCAACAGCAGAGCAGCGATGCCATGAGCGATCACCGTACGCATTACCATGCCCCCATCAGGCCGCCGAGACGCTGCAGACGCTGGCCAAGGCGATGTGCAATGGCAGATTTCCCTTGCCAGATCACATTCCACTGCAGTTCGTCCTGCAGCACGGCTTTGCGCAGCAGCATGCGCTGGGCGCACTGAAATTCTTTGATATCGTCGCCCATGCGAAGCCGCAGCGAGGCGAGGGCAAGCGTTGTCTGTTGCTGGTCGAGAGCCATGTGAGGTTTCTTTAGGGTGAGCGAATCCCGCGTGCGCCAAACGGCGCACGACAGGTCTTAGTCAATTTGGGGTTCAGCGACCGACTAGGCGGTCAGCAGCAAGTCAGGCAGTACCTGTTCCTTGAGGCGCGAGATAGGCACGGGGCGAGATGGGAAGGCTCACCTCGGGATTGGGCATGGCCGACAGGGAAACGGTACGAGAAATCTCCAGCGTGGCAACGAAGGTATGGCCGCAATCGACGTTCTGGCATCGATAGGTGATTTCCTTCATCAGCGTAGACATGGTTCGGCTTTTGGCTGCACGCACTGGGCTTTGGCAATGAGGGCACGGCAGGCTGATTACACGCATGTTGTTTTCTTTCCCTTGATGGCATAGAGTGCACGCCCCTTGCCAGTAACACGTTTGATACCTTCTCGAACAGACTGGGCCAGCACGAACTCGGCCGCTTGTTCAATCGTGTCGAAGCCCTCACGCATCATGATCACTTCCAGGGCTTCGACTAACGCAGGATTAGTGAACGGTAATTCGATATCAGGCATTGCGAGGCACTGAAAAGTGGCTCGTGAGCGCCTTGGCTTGCACGTTCTGCTCGGATAAGATCGGCATCGAATAGGATTGCGCCAGGGCGATGGCCTGATGCATCAGCAGATCATGGGCCAGCGTGGCCAAGTTCTCACCCTGATACTGCGCAAGCGCTTTCATGATGTCGTAATTGTCGTCGTTGACGCGCACTACGATGCGGCGGTGACGGATTTTGCGGGGATCGTCGTACATGGCGGTCTCCGATGCTCAAGCCCGTCCGGCTTTGACGTCGTTGTCGTAGGCGGCCATGCCGCGCAAGATCAGCAGGCGCACAAACGAAGAGCGCGTGCGCAAATCCTGGCGTGCCAGCTCAGCCAGTCTTTGCTCTTCATCAGCTTCAAGGCGGAAGGTAACGGCCACCGAAGTATCGGTATGGGGGCGGGATACGTGCTTGGAGAGAGTAGGCATATGGGATAATTGGTTGTACACGTCACTTAGCAATGGCGGCACTTTAGTACAAATATTTTTACTTTGCAATCATAAGTGTAGAAATTTGATGACTTTCGGCCAGCGGTTAAAAGAAGAAAGAAAGCGTTTGGGTATGACGCAGCCCGACTTTGCCTTGGTTGGCAAGGTCGAGAAAAATACCCAGATTAACTATGAGCAAGACAAGCGATCTCCTACCGCCGAATATCTTTTGGCGATTTCTGAAATCGGGGTAGATGTTCACTACGTCCTCTATGGCTCGCCGTCCTCAGATAGCCTGACGGAAGATGAGAGGGAGTTACTGGCAGGCTATCGCAAACTTGATTTGCGCGCTAAGGCTCGAGTTCTTGGCGTGATCGAAGGAGCGAGCGATACAGATCCACCCGCGCCCGCACCAAAAGGCCGAGCGAACATAACCATTCACGGCGGCGTCGGTCAACAAATTCACGGGGAGATCTTTAAAAAGGTCGTTGGTCCTCAAATGGTCAAAGCCCCGTCCAAGAAGAAGTCATGAAATTGAGCAGTGCCTCTTCTATGTGATAGATGGCTGCGTTACGGGTTATTTTTAGCGAGTAGGGTGGTAATGGTAGGAAGAATTAATATTCGGGGAAACGTTTCTCAGCTCATAAATGGGAATGTGCATAATATCAGCGGCCCAACGACCATTGGCACTCGGGATTCGAGTGAAGTAATAGACGTGGAAGATCCCCAACGGATCACTGAATTCCAGCGGAAAAGAATCAACGTATTGGTGAAAGAATGGTCTGCTATTTCCGGTGAAAAGGAAGTCGAAATTTATAAGGTCTTTATGAAAGACTTTGGAATTCGATATTTCCGCGAGCTCCCGATTGAGCATTATTCGACCGTGAAAGAAACGCTAGAGGAATGGATTTCGGCTGGTGCTGCCAAAGCAGGTCCGGTTGCGGTACCAGAGGTGGTGAAAGCACACAGTGAAAGAGTGCAACATCAACTTGGATGTCCGGCTTGCATTGAAAAGGACGCATCTTTCGGACGTGCTCTAAGGGCTATATTTGCACTGGCGGTCTTGGCGTTTTTGCTCTCGCTATTATGCGGATGGCTGCTCTATAAGATGCCTGTTTCTTGAGTTGCGTCCAAGTTGACTCCTATTTGAAGTAAATGAATTCCTCAATCATCCTGGTCCAGCCTAGGGGGCTGGTAATCCAGGAGAGGGCCAGTTCTGCGAGGAAACCAACACATCGGATAGTTTTGGCTTAAGAGACCTCCGAAAAGCCATACGTCAATCTGCTCATACAACTATGCAGAACAAACTCATAGAGATGTTTTTTCTATGTTAGGTACCGAACAGTTCGGTACAAGCCAAATCGTTACCTTAATCTACTGAACATCTGTTCAATCAATTCCCTTCTAGTCAAAGTCGGCAAGAGCTTGTCCGGAAGTCTCGAATCCAGTCCCGTCTGTCTTCATCTGTTCGACAAGGAGTTCATATGCTCACTTACGAAACTGCTGGTAGCGATGGTAGCTTCTGCTACCGATTGGAGTACTCGCAGTGTGATGCTGGCTGGTTTCTCGAGTCCATGCTGGTGAAACGAGGCGGTGAATCGATACTGTTGAAGCGCGGGCCAAAGACTGTTTATCGTACAGAGGCGCTAGCCATTGCCTACGGAATCAATAGTTGCGAGGCCATTGTTAGCAGTTTCACGCTTGGAGCTTTGAGTTGGAGCGAATACAGGAATTCTCACGGGCAGTTACCTTGATTGGACCGCTCATTCCTTGCCATCCAGGTTTCTTTTCCCCATGTTTTTACGAATTATTCCGGCCGGTTGCCAGATGAGAATCACCCAAGAATCAATTCGATTTTCTCCTTTCGAAAACGAAAAGTTGCGTCCAAAGGCATCATCCAGCTCCGCATTTCTTGCAGCGTTGAGTAGAGCTTTTCTTTGGACACCTATGTGCTCGCTTGCGGTATGGCTATCGGTAGAATAGGCGGGCCATTGGGCTATCCATAGAATGCCACGTTCAAAAGAAGGGACCCTCTTGTCCTCACCCCTTTAACCTCATCTACGATTTCTTGCCATCCGTTTTGTGAGATGTCGAGTGCCCTTGCTTCTTCGTCATGGTCGAATATTGGCCGCCTGCGACCGGGTCGCCGTCGTTATCGCGGCTGGACTTGACGGTCTTGCCGCTACTCTCTCCCGCGACCGCCAATTTTTGATAAGTGCTGGTGTCTTTGCTGCGTTGATTTTTGCTAGACATGTCATTTCTCCTTGAGTGTCGGTTGGCAATTCGTCTGCGCTTCTAATATCGCTACGCCGACGATGAGACATGCTGTTCCTATTAAAATTCAGCGGATGTAGGTGCAAGGCTTATGTCGCTGTAGTCATACAGGCTATGCGTAAATTCGTTTACGCCATTGGTTCGTAAGGGATATGGAACTGCATCCTCTATGGTTGTCAGCGCACATACCAAAAGCTTTTTATGGATTATCGTGAATGTTGAATCGCGACGGGATATCGACCGTAGAAACGCTCGTCGCTCTTCAGAGGAGCTCGCTGTCTTTATGCCCCCTGGTCACCGCGGCACTTTTTTCGTCTATCGATAAAGCGTGGCAGCCCATACGTTAGCTCGCATATATGAGCTCAAAGAATTAAAAAGATGCTCGTGGAAAAAATATAAAAATTCTTTCTTAATGTTCGGTGGCGAACAGATTAAGAATGTCCGAGCAGGCGATGCTTCGTCTTGCAGTAAGCGTGAATGGCGTATGGCTTGCAACGGCGTCAGCACTGTTCATTCAGATAAGCGCGTCGTTCCTGGATATTCCCAAGGCTCCAAGAAGAATCAAATCGTAGCAGTTCGCTTTCCACTATCTTTGCCACATTCAACCTAGAGGTCACTCAATGAAAAATGTCATTTCAGGGGTATTCCTATCCGCTTCCTTGATGCTGTCCAGCGCCGCTGTCCATGCATCGACCGACATCAACAACACTTCCACGATCACTTTCAACGGGCCCAGCTCGTCGATTGGTGCCTCATATGGAGACGGCACCAGCGGCAAGACTTTCACCGAGAATTTCACTTTCGCACAGGGTACCGTCTTCAACGTTTCGTCCGCGGTGATCTCGATCGCACTGGACTCCATGTCGGGGCTCAACATCAGCAGCTTCACTCTGAGCGGAAACGGCGTGACCGCGACTGGGCATCTGACTTCCAGCACAGGCTTGCAGACATGGACCTTGCATGCCTCCAATCTTACCTCCGGGCTGTACACCCTATCAGCAATCGGCAAGGTCACGGGTACTAGTGGCGGAAGCTTCGGAGGCAACATCAGCGTGGCCGCGGTTCCGGAGAATTCCACTGTGGCAATGATGCTGGCTGGGCTTGGCATGGTCGGCTTCGCTGCCTTGCGCCATCGTCGCAAATCGAAGATGCATGGGGCAAATTCGACCGGCCTCGTGCCGGTATAAAAGGCAAAGCGGAAGAACTTTGAAACTGCCCATGCGGGCAGTTTTTTTATGCTGAACGCTTCCATGTGTCCGGTATCGAACATCTGTGAATCCCAAGTCTATCGTTATTTTCCGATCGGCACTCAATCTCCCTTGCCCCAATTGGATTGCAGCATGTCTAATTCAAATCTTCCATTAAAGAATCATCTTCTGGCCGCGTTGGCACCGGACGTGCAGCATCGCCTGCTTCCCCAGCTGGAATGGATTTCTCTTCCCTTGGGGATGGTGCTCTACGAATCGGGCGATACGTTGCAGCATGTCTATTTCCCGACCGACTCCATCGTGTCCCTGCTGTATGTCATGGAAGACGGTGCGTCGGCAGAAATTTCCGTAGTTGGCAACGACGGTTTTATTGGCATCGCCATTTTGATGGGAGGAGAAAGTACTCCCAGCAGAGCGATCGTGCAGAGTGGCGGTAGCGCTTATCGTCTTTCTGCCAGCCGCTTCAAGGAAGAATTCCATCGCGATACTGGTACGCTTCATCTGATGTTGCGTTACAGCCAGGCGCTGCTGACGCAGATGGCGCAGACCGCCGTCTGCAATCGCCACCATTCCATCGACCAGCAGTTGTGCCGGTGGTTATTGTTATCTTTGGACCGACTGTCGGGCAACCAGGTGACCATGACGCAAGAGCTTATCGCCAACATGCTTGGAGTGCGGCGCGAGGGCGTCACCGAGGCAGCTGGCAAGCTGCAACGGCAGGGTGTAATCGAGTACAGCAGGGGGCGGCTGACAGTGCTGAACAGACCCAGACTGGAAGAGCTGTGCTGCGAATGCTACGCGGTGGTCAGAAAGGAAACCCAACGCTTGTTACCGCCTACCCGCTTCGAAAGTTGATGAGGCTAACACTTCGATCTAGCGCCTGCGCGCGTAGCTTGTCGAATGGCTGGAACTCGGCAGCTTGGTCAAGCAGCTTTGGTTACGTAGCGCACCGACCGTACGCGAGGTCATGGGTACGATCGGATTTAAGAGGAATATCAAATTTGTCGGCGCGCCCATGGCCGGTAGATGGCGCTCATCTTGAGCACGGAGGCGATTGCGGGAGTTCAGGCATGCACACCAGCCGCATCAAGTTCTTCAAGGGATTTCAGATCGAGGTCACGGTAACTCGTTACGCAGAGGATTGTTGCGTATTTACCAATATACGGCGATTTGCCAGGATTTCAGCGACTGGGGGCGATGTCATTTTTGCGCAATGGGTTGACCTGCGGGCACGCTCCTCCGCAATGGCCTTTCAGTACGCGTTCGTACGCGCACACTCCGAAATAGAGAAGCGCGGAGTGCACGGCGAGCTTACAGGCACTTAGACGTCAGATGACCTCCCCAAAGTCGAGAAGTATCGTCGATCTGGGTTCCGCTAAGTTGGGTAACGAACAGATAACCGACTGTTAAGGCAATAGAATGGGGGGTAATGGCATAGTACTTCCTTGAAGCCGGCCGGCTCTGGATCGGGAGGCAGTATGAATACAAGCGCACTAATCGGTGGCGGTATCAGCAGCGATTTCGACGGCAACTTGATGGAGTAACTTGAACTACGTAACGTCAAGATTTCAGCCATGTAGGAGAACGATGTGGCGGTTGCAATCGGCGACCAGCACGGGGATCTTTATGGATTCATCGGAGCGGATTCGCAGTCGGATCTGGCCATCTTGCTCAAATCCTGTCACCGCTTGAGCGCTGACACGCGTTTATGCCTGGGCGGAAAGTTCCAGAGAGTCTTGTCACCGTCGGTTAGCGCGCCAGTGCACGGCGGACGCAGCGTAAGCTTGCTATAGCGTCTTTGTATAGAGCTTAGTTTCGTCGATGTAGCAAGAACACGCCTGCTTTTCAAGGTGCTTTCGGTTGAGAATGGTCACGTGGCCGCGGCTGTATTCGATAATACCGTTGCTCCGCAATTGGGTGGCCGCGGCAGTGATACCAACACGTCGCACTCCCAACAACGATGCCAGTGTTTCCTGGGTGATTGAAAATTCTTGGGCATTGGAGCGATCCTGACTCATTAGTAGCCACTTTGCGAGGCGCTCGGAGAGGGTATGGAATTTGATGCAGCGGCATGTGCTATAGAGTTGCTCTATGACGATGTTGATGTATCGATTCAGCACTAGCTGTAGTCCCTTATTTTGGTTCAATTCAGTGCGGAAAGCTGCGGTGGAAATACTCCATGCTCGGCCCGGATAGAGTACCGAGGCGTGGAACTCGGTGGACTTCAATCCCAGCGCGAAGGGAATCCCGTACATGCCTTCCCGACCGACCATGCTGACTTCGAAGTTCGGCGTTGCATCGCCCAGCGAAAGAATGGAGATCAAGCCATTGATTGGAAAATAAATCAAACTGGCACGGGGCGTCGATAGGATTCGACCAGCCTGCAGGTCAATCAAAGTGCATTGCTTTAACAGGTGTGACCGGTCGGTTTGGGATAGTGACGCGATAATATGGTTCTGGTCATTTTCCAATTCATCTCTCAGGTAATAGGGCCAAAAAAGTAGGCACGGCGAATGCCGTGATGCCGTTTCAATGAATGGAGTATGACCCTTTTGTATATTTGTCACCGTCCGTTAACGAACATACGAGGCCCTTAATGGCCAGTAAATCAACGGGGCGGAAGGGCTAGGAAGCCGTTACGAACTGACGGAAAGAACAACTTGAGAGGACCATCAATCGGAGATTGACATTAGGACGCCAGAGCGCCATCTACTCAAGCGAAATCCTGATAACTTCTTCGCCGAGACCGAAAAAGCGGCCTGTTGTACTGCGCATCGTATCCCTGGTCTCGGCTTCACCAACGATTCCCTGTTGCAAGGGCGCATCCACTCCTATCTGGATAGGCAGACCAGTCGCCTGGACGAGGCCAACTTCTAAGAGATCCCGATTGACTCGTCTCTACGCAAGACACACAACAATCAGCGCAATGGTATGCACCGCCAGGCTATCAACCGGGGCCGCTCGACCTATGAGCTAAGCTGCTGGGCGGCGGCTGCCCATGCTAACCCGGAGCGGTTCGCCGATTGCCATTGGCAATCCAAGCTGTTCTGGAAGAGAAAAACACTGGCTGAGCAGCTCCTCATCTTCAGTGCCTTCCACTTCGGGCTCATACGGATGCAGATTCCAGCCCTCATGCTAACGCGTAATATCGCTGCTGAACAATGTTGACCTGACCTGATACTGGCGCAGTAAGTCGCCTAAGGGCTGGGATTCGGAGTGCGAGAAGCTGCCCCCGGCTGTTCGACACGCCACCAAATATGCCGACTCTTCTGCCCTCCCGCTAAGCGCTTATAAAGACGAGAGCTGGATTGCCGCCAAACGTGTCGTGTTGTGCTCACCCACGGCGTGGACGGCACGAAGCTGACGGTGATCTACGTATACCTGCGGCAGCAAGTCACCGTGCGGCCAGCAGCTGGACGTGGCGATCTGCGCGAAGAGCACGCCGTTTCACGTCGAGATAACACTGTTGGCCGCCCCGTCGACGCTATATGATGCGGTGATAATCGTCGACGGAGAGGAGGCATTGATGCCGCTGGCTGCCAATCTGCTGGTTACTGATTTCCTGCGTGATCAGTATCGTATCTGTTGGCCCGTCCTCGGGCTAGGAATCGCCAACATAGTGAGCGAAAAGGTGGAACTCCCCCGAGGTCCAGCTCAACTGTGAAGACGATTTCCGCTTGGCCGCCGTAGACACCGCCCACGTAGATGAGCTACTGGAGCAATTGGCCGAAGCGTTGGCAGAACAGCTTGAATTGGACCACGACGCCTTGGCGTGAGGTCTGCCTTTGGCCCTACTAGTCACTTGCCGTCCAGGTGTTAAGGCCGGCGAAATCAAGAACGGAATGCGCCATGTTGAAGAAACTAAAACGCCTGTGGTTCTCAGAGATGAAGAAGGCCACAAGCGCGCAACGCAAGCGCATCGAAACGATCTTGAAAGTGTTTCGAACCAATCCATCCACGACGACCAAAGCCGAGAGGCGATCTGCCACCCCCCCCTCCGATGCTTCCAAACCAATCGGCGCATGGGTCAGCGGTCATCTCCGTCATGGTTCCGGCCTGACGCAACGTATCCACTATCGGCTATTCCTGCCTTGTAGACCAGAAGCCGCTATGCCGCTATGCCGCTGGTCGTGATGCTGCACGGTTGTCAGCAGAACGCTGCTGAGTTCGCACAAGGGACGGACCTGAACGTGCATGCGGCGAAAAGGGGGGACGCCGTTCTCTAACCAGAGCAGCCGCTACGCGCTCATCCGCAGCGATGCTGGAAATGGTACGACAAGACGACTCAAAAAGGGGGCTGGGATGTCGCGACGCTGGCAGCATTGATCGAAGATGTCGTCTCTTCTCATGCCATTGATCGGCAGCGCATCTATGTCTGCGGGATTTCCGCGGGGGCGGCCATGGCGCACATCCTTGCGTTGATGCATCCTTCGCTGGTAGCAGCCGTTGGCCTGCATTCTAGCCCCGTCTTTGGCGCTTGCAACAGCGCGGCCGGTGCATACAGGGTGATGCAGCATGGAAGCGGACATCCAGGGGGAGCCATGGATGAACTGCTTGTACGCTTGCCGCGCATGTAGACAATGCCAGCTATTCTGATCGGTGGTGACATTGAAAAGACCGTACGGTCAGTTAACCAGCGCCAATTGGTGGAGCAGTTCGTGAGTCTTAACCGGACATTAGCTCTAACTGCAATGCCGACCAAGGAAAGAAGGTTCGGCCGGGCTTCGAGGAATGCGCCGATGCAGCGCAGGTTCACGATCAACGATCATACCATCGGGCGTAAAGTGATGATCCGTTCGGTAATGATCTTGGCCACGCGTGGAGCGGGGGCGATGACGCGATGTCCCGTAACGCACAAGGACCGGACGCGAGCCGACTGATGCTGAATTTCCTTGAGCGGCATCGCCGGTATTGATTGTGGACAGTATCAACTGCAGCTCTGACATCGATGCTGCTAATGGAGATGTCGCCGCGCCTGCCTGTTTAGGTGACCGGCTCTTTGTGCTGTCTGCTCATTGCCAGTACACAAGCCCATTCGTCTAAAGCAGGAATCCGTTCCCTCCCTATCTCTGAGAAATAAGTGAAGACGGTTTGTGGCAAATCTGCGAACAAATCGACACCGTTCCAATTTAAATTCCTACGCATCTAGAGTCTGTTCGATAACGAACAGAGATCCTTAAGGCTAGAGACCAGAATCAATGTTCATATTTCAAAAGGAGATCTTATGAAATCCGATGCGCAAATTCAGGAGGCCGTATACGAAGAACTGAAGTGGGATCCCTCTGTTATCGCAACCGATATAGGAGTCGAGGTTTCAACTGGCATCGTGACTCTTTTCGGTCATGTTGGGAGCCACTCTGAAAAGGTAGCAGCAGAGCGCGCTGCACAGCGGGTTATAGGTGTTAAGGGTGTCGCCATTGCAATAGCCGTAAAGCTACCTCTTTCCAGTCACCGTGAAGACGCCGATATTGCACGTACGGCGTCTAATGTGCTTTCGTGGTCTACTTATGTGCCCTATGACAACCTTCAGGTATTGGTTGAGCACGGTTGGATTACTTTAACTGGAGAGGTTAGATGGGATTTTGAGCGGCGCGGAGCAGTTTCTGCAGTACGGGATCTTATGGGAGTTGTAGGCGTCATTAGTCACATTCGAATCAGGGAAGCGGTATCGGTAGCATCCCTCAAGCATGAAATAGAAGCCACTCTAAAACGACGTGCTCATGAAGAAGCAAAAGCTATTTCTGTTGATGTTAGTGGATCGGAGGTAGTGTTAACAGGGTCTGTACATAATTTGGCGGAACGAGACCTGGTCACTAATGCAGTTTGGGGAACGCCTGGAGTATGCAATGTTATCGATCGGCTTTCTGTAACTTAAAAATCTATGGTCAGATATCGATCCCCAAGAATCGAGATCAAGAAGAATTTTTTGGATTAGTTGCACGCGAGAGAGTTCTCTTGTGAAAATCTTTTACTCCGCACTTACAACTACCTAGTCATTAATAGGCTATCTAGTTGTTATCAATTTTCACTACCCCCGAGTCCTGAGCGAAGGGTATTTTCAATTACAGGCGACATATTAGGATGATCGCTAATCAGAAAAACAAGGAATAGATGCGATGCATTGTTAAATACAAGCTATACCATGAACCCTATGTATCAATTTTGGAGTTCACCAGTGACGTTATTGATGCTGAACAAGTGATTGCGGAATTAACCACATCTCTAAGGCCAGAAGTTATATTTGAGTATCCTGCCCCAAAGAACGCATCAGCAACCGAAGCCGAGCTTTCCTATGAGCGCCTAAAAAATGCGGTGGATTCTATTCATTCTGAGTACGGCGTATAAAGCTGGTCATATCAACTATTCCAGTAATCGATATGCTTGTGCAGCAGAGATCGGAATTATGAGGTCCGTTGGTGCCCTAGAATAAATTTCAACCCGCCAAATTGGCGTCAGCAGCCCCCTAGTTAATCCAGGCCCCAACTTATCGAAGCAGCCGCTGGTAAAAATCAAGCGGCGTTACGGAGTAATCATACTTTCGTTGGCGTGAGGGATATGGTGGACTGAAGATTGACCAAGCCAAGGTCACAGGCTATTTTTCGCCGGCAGAGAGTCGCTGCATTTTTTTTGAAACAGGGTATAGATCCCCATTCCACACTGCGGATTTTTCATCGAAGTTCGCCACTAGCTGACCATGACTTGACGCAATGTCACGTATAAATTGTGCAATAGCCTGGCGGCAAATTTGAATCCTAAGATTCTCCTCTGACGGCACGAAGCAAATACGAAATTCACCTATTAAACGTGCGCTGCCGAGGCCGCTCGTCACTTCTAGGCACATATGAGAGCCCGTTTTAAGCAAAACGAAGCCAGCTTCATGATGCGGCGGATAATCAAAGTAAAAACGTAAGTCGACGTCAGATGATTTAGGATCCGGTTTAGCTTTGATCAACATAATTCCCATGATTTCCTCCGACAGGATGTGAAGGCGAACAACGTCTTGAAGGAATGCTTAGAGTTTAGCCCGGATGATCGAAACTAAAATATTTACGAATGATTAGCATTTCATTCGTTCTTGAATTGCGCCTCAAAGAGCTTTAAATGTCACGACACAGCTCCACGCTCGAGCAGCGATGTGCATTTTTATCGAATATGCCGCAGCCTATCTGCCCAGTCTGTGCGGTCTCATACAGAGAAAAATAAAATCTAAATTATTAAGAAATTCTATATGTTCGGTAACGAACAGTAAGAGTAATTTTTGTCAGCTACATTTCAAATGTCGCACTAGCTGCGATGCCCCCCCCCTC
>NZ_VSWE01000040.1:0-5348 GCF_009668275.1 Herbaspirillum sp. CAH-3
TCGGTTCTGGAAACTTTAAATATTAAATGCTCACAAGAAATATAGGTAAGTTCGCAAGAAATTACCTGTCAGTATTTTGAGAGAGCGATGCCCTTCGGGGTAGCCAGAAATGGCACAAAACAGAGATTAAACTAAAGAGTTTGATCCTGGCTCAGATTGAACGCTGGCGGCATGCCTTACACATGCAAGTCGAACGGCAGCATAGGAGCTTGCTCCTGATGGCGAGTGGCGAACGGGTGAGTAATATATCGGAACGTGCCCTAGAGTGGGGGATAACTAGTCGAAAGACTAGCTAATACCGCATACGATCTACGGATGAAAGTGGGGGATCGCAAGACCTCATGCTCCTGGAGCGGCCGATATCTGATTAGCTAGTTGGTGGGGTAAAAGCCTACCAAGGCGACGATCAGTAGCTGGTCTGAGAGGACGACCAGCCACACTGGGACTGAGACACGGCCCAGACTCCTACGGGAGGCAGCAGTGGGGAATTTTGGACAATGGGGGCAACCCTGATCCAGCAATGCCGCGTGAGTGAAGAAGGCCTTCGGGTTGTAAAGCTCTTTTGTCAGGGAAGAAACGGTAGTGGCTAATATCTATTACTAATGACGGTACCTGAAGAATAAGCACCGGCTAACTACGTGCCAGCAGCCGCGGTAATACGTAGGGTGCAAGCGTTAATCGGAATTACTGGGCGTAAAGCGTGCGCAGGCGGTTGTGTAAGTCAGATGTGAAATCCCCGGGCTCAACCTGGGAATTGCATTTGAGACTGCACGGCTAGAGTGTGTCAGAGGGGGGTAGAATTCCACGTGTAGCAGTGAAATGCGTAGATATGTGGAGGAATACCGATGGCGAAGGCAGCCCCCTGGGATAACACTGACGCTCATGCACGAAAGCGTGGGGAGCAAACAGGATTAGATACCCTGGTAGTCCACGCCCTAAACGATGTCTACTAGTTGTCGGGTCTTAATTGACTTGGTAACGCAGCTAACGCGTGAAGTAGACCGCCTGGGGAGTACGGTCGCAAGATTAAAACTCAAAGGAATTGACGGGGACCCGCACAAGCGGTGGATGATGTGGATTAATTCGATGCAACGCGAAAAACCTTACCTACCCTTGACATGGATGGAATCCTGAAGAGATTTGGGAGTGCTCGAAAGAGAACCATCACACAGGTGCTGCATGGCTGTCGTCAGCTCGTGTCGTGAGATGTTGGGTTAAGTCCCGCAACGAGCGCAACCCTTGTCATTAGTTGCTACGAAAGGGCACTCTAATGAGACTGCCGGTGACAAACCGGAGGAAGGTGGGGATGACGTCAAGTCCTCATGGCCCTTATGGGTAGGGCTTCACACGTCATACAATGGTACATACAGAGGGCCGCCAACCCGCGAGGGGGAGCTAATCCCAGAAAGTGTATCGTAGTCCGGATTGGAGTCTGCAACTCGACTCCATGAAGTTGGAATCGCTAGTAATCGCGGATCAGCATGTCGCGGTGAATACGTTCCCGGGTCTTGTACACACCGCCCGTCACACCATGGGAGCGGGTTTTACCAGAAGTGGGTAGCCTAACCGCAAGGAGGGCGCTCACCACGGTAGGATTCGTGACTGGGGTGAAGTCGTAACAAGGTAGCCGTATCGGAAGGTGCGGCTGGATCACCTCCTTTCTAGAGTGCGCACGAAGTTAAGCGTCCACACTTATCGGCTGTAAATCAAGAACAGTTATTTGGTGAAGCGCGGTCCATGACACAACGTCATCGACTGGCTACTGATACTGATCCAAGCGGGTCTGTAGCTCAGCTGGTTAGAGCACCGTGTTGATAACGCGGGGGTCGTTGGTTCGAGCCCAACCAGACCCACCAAGGTTTCGGGGGTTTAGCTCAGCTGGGAGAGCACCTGCTTTGCAAGCAGGGGGTCGTCGGTTCGATCCCGTCAACCTCCACCAAGAAATGTCAAACCTAAGTCAGCGTGTATGACGTAGCGATTTAGGTTTGATCTTTTACGATCAATGGCTGTTTTTGTTCTTTAACAATCTGGAAGAAGTAAAGATTCATTTAAACGATCGCCAGGACTTCGGTTCTTGCGAAAGTAAAAATGGGTGTGATTGTATCAATCAAAGTATTACGAAGTGATCTTAGCAATTAGAAGACTTACTTTGGAATACGGCAAACGCTAAAACTCAACGCTTCATATAACGCTCTTGCAAAAGAGGCTAACGTTATAGGAACAAGCGAATAAGTGCACATGGTGGATGCCTTGGCGATTACAGGCGATGAAGGACGTAGTAGCTTGCGATAAGCTGCGGGGAGCTGGCAAACAAGCTTTGATCCGCAGATTTCCGAATGGGGAAACCCGGCCGTAAGGTCATCGTTATCTGAATACATAGGGTAACGAAGCGAACGTGGCGAACTGAAACATCTAAGTAGCTACAGGAAAAGAAATCAACCGAGATTCCCAAAGTAGTGGCGAGCGAAATGGGATCAGCCTGCAAGATTTAGCATCAACGATAGTAGAACGGAATGGAAAGTCCGGCCATAGTGGGTGATAGCCCCGTATGCGAAATCGATGGTGTGGAACTAGGCTTGCGACAAGTAGGGCGGGACACGTGAAATCCTGTCTGAACATGGGGGGACCATCCTCCAAGGCTAAATACTCGTAATCGACCGATAGTGAACCAGTACCGTGAGGGAAAGGCGAAAAGAACCCCGGAAGGGGAGTGAAATAGATCCTGAAACCGTGTGCATACAAACAGTAGGAGCCTCGAAAGGGGTGACTGCGTACCTTTTGTATAATGGGTCAGCGACTTACATTCAGTGGCAAGCTTAACCGAATAGGGAAGGCGTAGAGAAATCGAGTCCGAATAGGGCGTTCAGTCGCTGGGTGTAGACCCGAAACCAAGTGATCTATCCATGGCCAGGTTGAAGGTGCGGTAACACGCACTGGAGGACCGAACCCACTAATGTTGAAAAATTAGGGGATGAGCTGTGGATAGGGGTGAAAGGCTAAACAAACTTGGAAATAGCTGGTTCTCTCCGAAAACTATTTAGGTAGTGCCTCAAGTATCACCATCGGGGGTAGAGCACTGTTATGGCTAGGGGGTCATCGCGACTTACCAAACCATTGCAAACTCCGAATACCGATGAGTGCGAGCTTGGGAGACAGACGCCGGGTGCTAACGTCCGACGTCAAGAGGGAAACAACCCAGACCGCCAGCTAAGGTCCCAAAGATTGGCTAAGTGGAAAACGAAGTGGGAAGGCTAAAACAGTCAGGAGGTTGGCTTAGAAGCAGCCATCCTTTAAAGAAAGCGTAATAGCTCACTGATCGAGTCGTCCTGCGCGGAAGATGTAACGGGGCTAAGCCAGTCACCGAAGCTGCGGATATCCGTAAGGATATGGTAGGAGAGCGTTCTGTAAGCCTGTGAAGGTGTCTTGTAAAGGATGCTGGAGGTATCAGAAGTGCGAATGCTGACATGAGTAGCGATAATGCGGGTGAAAAGCCCGCACGCCGTAAGCCCAAGGTTTCCTGTTCAACGTTCATCGGAGCAGGGTGAGTCGGCCCCTAAGGCGAGGCAGAGATGCGTAGCTGATGGGAAGCAGGTTAATATTCCTGCACCGTCGTTAGATGCGATGGGGGGACGGATCGCGGAAGGTTGTCCGGGTGTTGGATGTCCCGGTTTTTGCATCGAAGAAGGCTGTTAGGCAAATCCGGCAGCGTAATTCAAGGGTGTGAGACGAGCGAACTTGTTCGCGAAGCAATCGGAAGTGGTTCCAAGAAAAGCCTCTAAGCTTCAGTCTAACGAGACCGTACCGCAAACCGACACAGGTGGGCGAGATGAGTATTCTAAGGCGCTTGAGAGAACTCGGGAGAAGGAACTCGGCAAATTGGTACCGTAACTTCGGGATAAGGTACGCCCAAGTAGTTTGACTGGCCTGCGCCAGAAGGACAAAAGGGTTGCAATAAAATGGTGGCTGCGACTGTTTAATAAAAACACAGCACTCTGCAAACACGAAAGTGGACGTATAGGGTGTGACGCCTGCCCGGTGCTGGAAGATTAAATGATGGGGTGCAAGCTCTTGATTGAAGTCCCAGTAAACGGCGGCCGTAACTATAACGGTCCTAAGGTAGCGAAATTCCTTGTCGGGTAAGTTCCGACCTGCACGAATGGCGTAACGATGGCCACACTGTCTCCTCCCGAGACTCAGCGAAGTTGAAATGTTTGTGATGATGCAATCTACCCGCGGCTAGACGGAAAGACCCCATGAACCTTTACTGTAGCTTTGCATTGGACTTTGAACCAATCTGTGTAGGATAGGTGGGAGGCTTTGAAGTAGGGACGCTAGTTCCTATGGAGCCGACCTTGAAATACCACCCTGGTTTGTTTGAGGTTCTAACCTTGGTCCGTTATCCGGATCGGGGACAGTGCATGGTAGGCAGTTTGACTGGGGCGGTCTCCTCCCAAAGTGTAACGGAGGAGTTCGAAGGTACGCTAGGTACGGTCGGACATCGTGCTAATAGTGCAATGGCATAAGCGTGCTTAACTGCGAGACTGACAAGTCGAGCAGGTACGAAAGTAGGACATAGTGATCCGGTGGTTCTGTATGGAAGGGCCATCGCTCAACGGATAAAAGGTACTCTGGGGATAACAGGCTGATTCCTCCCAAGAGTTCATATCGACGGGGGAGTTTGGCACCTCGATGTCGGCTCATCACATCCTGGGGCTGTAGCCGGTCCCAAGGGTATGGCTGTTCGCCATTTAAAGTGGTACGTGAGCTGGGTTTAAAACGTCGTGAGACAGTTTGGTCCCTATCTGCCGTGGGCGTTGGAAGTTTGAAGGGGGCTGCTCCTAGTACGAGAGGACCGGAGTGGACGAACCTCTGGTGTATCGGTTGTCACGCCAGTGGCATTGCCGAGTAGCTAAGTTCGGAAGAGATAACCGCTGAAAGCATCTAAGCGGGAAACTCGCCTTGAGATGAGACTTCCCGGGAACTAGATTCCCCTAAAGGGTCGTTCGAGACCAGGACGTTGATAGGTCAGGTGTGGAAGCGCAGTAATGCGTTAAGCTAACTGATACTAATTGCCCGTGCGGCTTGTTCCTATAACATTAGCTCTGTTATAGACAAGTTGAGCATATATTGTGTTTGCCCTAGTGCATCACACCCAAGAATCTACTAAATACTTCTTCCAGTTTGGGTTAGTTGCTGCTCCATCGAGAGCAACTGACTTTACAAGTTATGCCTGATGACTATAGCAAGTTGGTACCACCCCTTCCCATCCCGAACAGGACCGTGAAACGACTTCGCGCCGATGATAGTGCTGCAACCAGTGTGAAAGTAGGTCATCGTCAGGCTTGTTA
>NZ_VSWE01000041.1:0-2835 GCF_009668275.1 Herbaspirillum sp. CAH-3
CATGGTTCCCATCGATGAAGTCGTCTCGCTGTCACGGCTGCAGTTTGCCGTCACGGCGCTCTATCACTTCCTGTTCGTCCCCCTCACGCTAGGCCTGTCCTGGATCCTGGTCATCATGGAGTCGGTCTATGTCATGACCGGCAACCAGATCTACAAGGACATGACCCGCTTCTGGGGCAAGCTCTTCGGCATCAACTTCGCCATGGGCGTGGCCACCGGCATCACCCTGGAATTCCAGTTCGGTACCAACTGGTCCTATTACTCGCACTACGTGGGCGACATCTTCGGTACGCCCCTGGCCATCGAAGGGCTGATGGCCTTCTTCATGGAATCGACCTTCGTCGGCCTGTTCTTCTTCGGCTGGGACAAGCTCTCGCGCAAGCAGCACCTGGTGGTCACCGTGCTGGTGGCGCTGGGCTCGAACCTGTCGGCGCTGTGGATCCTGATTGCCAATGGCTGGATGAACAATCCGGTGGGCGCCGAATTCAACTTCGAGACCATGCGCATGGAACTGGTCAGCATGACCGACGTGATCTTCAATCCGGTGGCGCAAGTCAAGTTCGTGCACACCGTGGCAGCAGGTTACGTGACGGCCTCCATGTTCGTGCTGGGCGTCTCCGCCTGGTACCTGCTGAAGGCACGTGATACCGCCTTCGCGCTGCGCTCCTTCGCGGTGGCGGCCGGTTTCGGCCTGGCCGCGACCTTGTCGGTGATCGTGCTGGGCGACGAATCGGGCTATACCGCCGGTGAAGTCAACAAGGTCAAACTGGCCGCCATCGAAGCCGAGTGGGACACCCACCCTGCCCCGGCCGGCCTGACCCTGTTCGGCCTGCCCAATGACAAGGAAGAGCGCACCGACTACGCGGTCAAGATTCCCTATGTGCTGGGCCTGATCGCCACCCGTTCGGCCGACACCCAGGTGCTGGGCATCAAGGACCTGAAGAAGGAGCATGAAGTCCGCATCCGCAACGGCATGCTGGCCTATGCCGCGCTGACGCGATTGAAGTCCGGCGACAAGTCGCCCGAAGCGCGCGCCGAGTTCGACAAGCTCAAGAAGGACCTGGGCTACGGTCTGCTGTTGAAGAAGTACACCAACAACGTCGTCGATGCGACGCCCGAGCAGATCAGCCTGGCCGTCAACGACACCATCCCCAAGGTCGCCCCGCTGTTCTGGTCCTTCCGTGGCATGGTGGCGCTGGGCTTCCTGTTCCTGTTCATCTTCTCGGCATCGTTCTGGTTCCTGGCCAAGAAGCAGCTGGCCCCGCAACGCTGGCTGCTGCGCCTGGCCGTGATCTCGATCCCGCTGCCGTGGATCGCCGCCGAACTCGGCTGGATCGTGGCCGAATACGGCCGCCAGCCCTGGACCATTGCCGGCATCCTGCCGACCCACCTGTCGGCCTCCTCGCTGCAGCCGGGCAGCCTCTACTTCAGCCTGGCCGGGTTCATCCTGTTCTATACCTTCCTGCTGGTGGTGGAGATGATCCTGATGGTCAAGTACGCCCGCCTGGGGCCCAGCAGCCTGCATACCGGCCAGTACTACTGGGAAACCAAGGGCAAGGACAACGGTCCCGGCGATGTCCTGCCGCCACCCCTGAATCCGTCGGCCAATGCCGGCAGCCACTAAGCCACCAGAAGAAATGAGGAAAGCAGAATGATCTTCGATTACGAAACACTCAAGCTGATCTGGTGGGCCTTCGTGGGCGTACTCATCATCGGCTTTGCGCTCACCGACGGCTTCGACTTCGGCGTGGGCATGATGCTGCCCTTCGCCGGCAAGAACGACACCGAGCGCCGCATCCTGATCAACTCCATCGGCCCCACCTGGGAAGGCAACCAGACCTGGTTCATCACCGCCGGCGGCGCCACCTTCGCGGCCTGGCCGCTGGTGTATGCCACCGCCTTCTCGGGCTTCTACATTGCCCTGATGGTGTTGCTGTTCTCGCTGTTCTTCCGTCCGGTGGGCTTCGACTACCGCAGCAAGGTGGCCGATCCACGCTGGCGCAATGCCTGGGACTGGGGTCTGTTCATCGGTGGTTTCGTGCCGCCCCTGATCTGCGGCGTGGCCTTCGGCAACCTGCTCTTGGGCGTGCCCTTCCACTATGACGACACCATGCGCGTGGAATACACCGGCAGCTTCTTTGCGCTGTTGAATCCCTTCGGCCTGCTGGCCGGGCTCCTGTCGGTGGCCATGCTGCTGATGCACGGTGCCGCCTTCGCCTTCGTCAAGACCGACGCTGCCGTGGCGGAACGTTCGCGCAAGACCATCATCGGCGCCGCCCTGGTGACGGTGCTGCTGTTCGTCGCCGGCGGCTTCTGGGTGGCCCAGATGCCGGGTTATCGCATCACCTCCATGCCGGATGCCAACAGTGCCTTCACCCCCCTGGCCAAGACCGTGGAAGTGGTCGCGGGCGCCTGGTTCGACAACTACGCCAAGTGGCCCGTGACCAAGCTGTTCCCGGCACTGGGCGTGGCCGGTGCGGTGCTGGCGGCCTTGCTGGCGCTGGTGCGCAGTGCGCGCCTGGCCTTCATCGCCAGCGGGCTGTCGGTGACGGGTATCATCCTCACCGCCGGCATGTCGCTCTTCCCCTTCGTCATGCCCTCTTCGCTGGACGCCAAGAGCAGCCTGACCCTGTGGGATTCGGTCTCCAGCCACAAGACCTTGGGCCTGATGTTCTGGATGGTGCTGATCTTCCTGCCGCTCATCATCGTCTATACCGGCTGGGTCTATCGCGTGGTCAAGGGCAAGGTGACCGCCCGCGACATCCACGAGAACGAACACACGGCGTATTGATTACGCGCAATCGCAAACTGCAACGAGGAGAACATCATGTGGTA
>NZ_VSWE01000042.1:0-2481 GCF_009668275.1 Herbaspirillum sp. CAH-3
GCCTTGGCCACTTCGTGCGGGGCGCTCGGCGAATAAGGCTTGCCATCCAGTTCGAAGCTGCCGGTATCGGGTTGGTACAGGCCCGTGATGACGTTGAAGAACGTGGTCTTGCCGGCGCCGTTGGGGCCGATCAGGCCATAGATCTGGCCGCGCTCGATGGTGATGCCCACGCCATTCAAGGCTTGCAGGCCGCCGAAACGCTTGCTGACGTCACGGATCTTGAGCAGTGTCTGACTCATCTTCTTATCTCCTGCTTAGGCTTTGACTTCGCCGGTGGTACCGACTTTGGTATGGTCCACTTCGGGACGGTCTTCATGGCGCGGCGAGGGCCACAGGCCAGCCGGACGGGTCAGCATGATGATCACCATGGCCAGGCCGTAGAGCAGCTGGCGCAGCACTTCGGCATCGATCCACACCTTCCCGAAAATGGCCATCTGCAGCGGCTCCACCACATGGCGCAGCACTTCGGGCAGCGCCGCCAGGATCACGCCACCCAGCACCACGCCAGGAATGTGGCCGATGCCGCCCAGCACCACCATGGCCAGCACGGCGATGGATTCGGTCAGGGAGAAGGATTCCGGCGAGACGAAGCCCTGGAAGGCACCGAACATGGCACCGGCCACGCCACCAAACGATGCGCCCATGGCGAAGGCCAGCAGCTTGACGTTGCGGGTGTTGATGCCCATCGCCTTGGCAGCGATCTCGTCTTCACGGATGGCCACCCAGGCACGGCCCAGGCGCGAATCCTGCAGGCGGGACGAGAAGAAGATCACGAAGATGCACAGCACCAGGAACAGGTAGTAGTACGCGTTCACCGAGGGCAGGTTCATGCCAAAGACCTTGACCATCGAACCCGAACCCGGCTCACCGGCCAGCGATACGCCGAACACGCGGATCGGGTCGATCAGGTTGATGCCCTGCGGACCGTTGGTGATGTTCACCGGCGCGTTGAGGTTGTTCATGAAGATGCGGATGATCTCGCCGAAGCCCAGCGTCACGATGGCCAGGTAGTCACCGCGCAGCTTCAGGGTCGGGGCACCCAGCAGGGCACCGAAGATCGCCGCCAGCACGCCCGAGATCGGCACGATCAGCCACAGCGACAAGTGGATGCCGTTCTGCACGATCTGCGGACCGCACAGCCAGACCAGGAAATTGCCGATGGCCGGATAGGTGTTGACGAAGGATTCGATCACCGCAGCGAACTGCGGCGAAGCCAGCAGGCCGGCGCTGTACGCACCGATGGCATAGAAGGCGATGTAGCCCAGGTCCAAGAGGCCTGCGAAACCCACCACCACGTTCAGGCCCAGGGCCAGCATGATGTAGAGCAGCGCCATATCCATGATGCGCACCCACGAATTGCCGAAATGCTGGGCGATCATGGGGAAGATGATCATCAGCGCCAACAGCGCCAGCAGGCTGAACCGCGCCTGCTGGGGGTTGCGCTTCATGTCGAAGGTCATGAGAGCCATAGTGTTCTCTTCCGATTTCTTAAGTTTCTAAGTTTCTGTTTTTAAGTTTTTAAGTTTTAAGGTTTTAAATCTTAAAAACTCAGGCACGGTCCGCAACACGCTCACCCATGATCCCGGACGGACGCAGGGTCAGCACGATGATCAGCACGATGAAGGCGAAGATGTCCTGGTAGTTGCTGCCCAGGAAGTTGCCGGTCAGGTCGCCGATGTAACCGGCGCCCAGGCTTTCGATCAGGCCCAGCAGGATGCCGCCCAGCATGGCGCCGTAGATGTTGCCGATACCGCCCAGCACCGCTGCCGAGAAGGCCTTCAGGCCCGGCACGAAGCCCATGGCGAATTGCGCGGTGGAATAGTTGGCGGCCCACATCACGCCGGCGATGGCGGCCAGTGCGGCGCCGATGGCGAAGGTGACGATGATGACGCGGTTGGCGTCCACGCCCATCAAGCCAGCGATGCGCGGGTTCTCGGCGGTGGCGCGCATGGCGCGGCCCATCTTGGTCTTCTCCACGATCAGCACCAGGCCGATCATCGCGGCCAGGGCCAGGATCAACAGCATGATCTGGGTCGGCGAGATCAGGGCACCGGCGATGTTGACCGGGTTCGACGGCATGATCTGCGGGAACGGCAGCGGGCTGCGGCCCCAGATCATCATGGCGAAGGTCTGCAGCAGGATCGACACGCCGATGGCGGTGATCAGCGGCGCCAGGCGCGGCGCATTGCGCAGCGGACGATAAGCGATGCGTTCGATCAGCAAGCTCACGATCACGCACACCGGGATGGCCCCCACGATGGCGATGATCAGCTTGACGATGCCCGGCAGGTCAGGCGCCACCTGCTGCACCAATTTGAGGATCGACAGGCCGACCATGGCCCCTACCATCAGGATGTCGCCGTGGGCAAAGTTGATCAGGTTCAGCACCCCGTACACCATGGTGTAGCCCAGGGCGATCAGTGCGTACATGCTGCCTAGCACCAATCCGTTGATGATCTGCTGGATGAAAATGTCCATGAA
>NZ_VSWE01000043.1:0-1397 GCF_009668275.1 Herbaspirillum sp. CAH-3
TTCCCCCGCCTGCCGGTGCGCCAGTGGGTGCTCTCCGTGCCCAAGAGGTTGCGGTACTTCATGCAACGCGACGGAGCGGTGCTGAGCATGGTGCTGCGCATCTTTCTGCGGGTGATCGCACAAACTCTGCAGACCCACAGCCCCGGTGCGGCCCATATGGACAAGGCAGGCCTGCACATCGGTGCCATCGCCTTCATTCACCGATTCGGCTCCAGCCTCAATGAACACGTCCACTTCCACGTTTGTGTGGTGGACGGGGTGTTTGAGGAAGTGGAGGGCGAGGGCGATGCTGATGCGACCCCTCGAATCTCATCGCCGGGTGTCATCTTTCACGCGGCCACCGGCATCGATGCGGCTACCGTGGCCCCAGTGCAGACCACACTGCAAAAACGCATCCTGCGCGCCTTCGTTGCTCGGGGCCTGCTGGAGAACTGTGACGCCAAAGACATGCTGGGCTACAAACACAGCGGCTTCTCGGTGGACGCCGGTGTCTGCATCGAAGCCCACGACCGCGCTGCGCTGGAGCGGCTGCTGCGCTATTGCGCGCGTCCACCGTTTTCCATGGAGCGCCTACGCAAAGAGGGAAGCAAACTGGTGTACCGCTGTGCCAAACAGCGCAGCGAGCCCACCAGTGACAAGCGTGGTGCCAAGGCAGATGAGCTGCACCTCACACCGCTGGAACTGATCGACCGCATCGCCGCGCTGGTGCCACCGCCACGCACCCACCGGCACCGCTACTTTGGTGTGCTGGCACCAAACTCGCCGCTGAGAGCGGCGGTAACGGCGCTGGCCCAGCCTGCTGCGTCGCAACCAGCCACGGTGGAGACTGCACAACCTGGCGCGGGCGTACCTGGGGTGGCGGCGCCGGGCAACGCGGCCACACCCACACCCGAACCTGAAGCACGCCCGAAGCGAGCGGCGCATTACTTGTGGGCGGTGCTGATTGCCCGCATCTACGAGGCATTTCCGCTGCTGTGCCCCATGTGCGGTGGGCAGATGCGCATCATTGCCTTCATCACCCACAGCGCCGAAATCCGCCACATCCTGAACCACATCGGGGTGGAGTCTGCCCCCCCGCACATCACCCCGGCACGCGGGCCACCGCTGTGGGAGGGCTGCGACGCGCCGGTGGATGATGGTGCGCAAGGCGAGCCGGATTGGGATCTGGCAGCTCAACCCGACGAGGTAGACCAGCGCGTCAATTGGTGACCCAGTGAAGCGGCGGTATCCATCGCTGCGGGGAAGCAGCTGCACGCGCGCCAGGCCCAAATGCATACTGCCTCCCAAGCTCTTGCCATTGAGCGGCAAGCGAGCGCTCAACCTTCCTTGGCCGAACGTGTTTCGAGGCCCAAAACTCGTGCCATACTTGGCCTCATGCGGTTGAATTTCCTATCCGT
>NZ_VSWE01000044.1:0-875 GCF_009668275.1 Herbaspirillum sp. CAH-3
GCCCTGGCGACCGATCCGCAACTGCTGGCGCTGGATGAACCGGCGGCCGGCATGAACGCTACCGAGAAACTGGGCCTGCGCGAGCTGCTGGTGAAGATCCAGGCTGAAGGCAAGACCATCCTGCTGATCGAACACGACGTGAAGCTGATGATGGGCCTGTGCAACCGCATCACGGTGCTGGACTACGGCAAGCCGATTGCCGAAGGTGTGCCGGCCGACGTGCAGAAGAACCCGGCGGTGATCGAGGCCTACCTCGGTGCAGGACATTAAGCGAGACCACAGAACATGACAACGAACATCCTCAAAGTCGAACAACTGAGCGTGGCCTATGGCGGCATCCAGGCCGTCAAGGGCATCAGCCTGGAAGTCAACGACGGTGAACTGGTCACCCTGATCGGCGCCAACGGCGCCGGCAAGACCACCACCCTGAAAGCCATCACCGGCACGCTGCCCAGCAGCAAGGTGGACGGCCACGTGTATTACATGGGCAATCCGTTGAAGGGCAAGAAGTCCTTCGAGCTGGTCAAGGACAAGCTGGCGATGGTGCCGGAAGGCCGTGGCGTATTTACGCGCATGAGCATCCAGGAAAACCTGTTGATGGGGGCTTACACCAGCAATGACAAGGGCCAGATCCAGGCCGACATCGACCGCTGGTTCGAGGTCTTCCCGCGCCTGAAGGAACGTGCGGCGCAGATGGCGGGTACCTTGTCGGGTGGCGAGCAGCAGATGCTGGCGATGGCGCGCGCGCTGATGAGCCATCCCAAGCTGTTGCTGCTGGATGAACCGTCGATGGGCCTGTCGCCGATCATGGTGGAGAAGATCTTTGAAGTGATCCGCAACGTGTCGGCGCAGGGGATCACCATCCTGCTGGTGGA
>NZ_VSWE01000045.1:0-585 GCF_009668275.1 Herbaspirillum sp. CAH-3
AAGGATAGAGTCGCTTCGCTCCGACTATCCTTCTGATCCACTTTTCGCTCCGCTGCGACGGCTGGCTCTATGGGGACGGCAACCCCCACGGGCTCGCCTTCGGCCTCGCGAGGTCTCCGACTCGCCTTCGGCTTTGGGTTGGCTCGCCTGCGGCATCGACCTGTTGATCGTTCCCACTCCCGTTTTGGGTTTGGTTTTTTCTCGTTTATCGTTTTTTGCTTTTTGCTTTTTGCTTTTTGTTTAAATAATTTCCGTCCGTTCGTCCTGAGTAGTCGCGCAGCGACGTATCGAAGGCTAAAGAACGCCAAGGCAAAGCCGAAGGCGAGTCGGAGGTGTCGCGATGCCGAAGGCGAGCCGTCTCGGCCGTCCGCATCTGCGCCGCCGCTTCAGGAGCCAATAAAACGGATCAGAAAAATAACCGGAGCGAAGCGACTTTATTTTTCCCGTTTTATTGGCTCCTGAAGCGGGGACCCTCCGAAGGAGGGCGGTGCAGTTGCGGTCGCCTTCTTTTGCTTACTTTTCTTGGCGAGACAAGAAAAGTGAGCGGCTGCCGGGCCGCCCCCGGCGCGTTCTTCCGACCGGAGA
>NZ_VSWE01000046.1:0-513 GCF_009668275.1 Herbaspirillum sp. CAH-3
GCCCCAACGGCGCCGGCAAGACCACGTTCTTCAACGTCATCACGGGCCTGTACCAACCCGATACCGGCAGCTTCGAACTGGATGGCAAGCCTTATTCGCCGAGCGCCCCGCACGAAGTGGCCAAGGCCGGCATCGCGCGTACCTTCCAGAACATCCGCCTCTTCGGTGAAATGACCGTGCTGGAAAACGTGATGGTCGGCTGCCACGTGCGCACCAAGCAAAATGTCTTCGGTGCCGTGTTCCGCCACAAGGCAGCACGTGACGAAGAGGCGGCGATCCGCGCCAAGTCGCAGCAGCTGCTGGACTTCGTGGGCATCGGCCAGTTCGCCAAGCGCACGGCGCGCCACTTGTCGTATGGCGACCAGCGCCGCCTGGAAATCGCCCGTGCCCTGGCGACCGATCCGCAACTGCTGGCGCTGGATGAACCGGCGGCCGGCATGAACGCTACCGAGAAACTGGGCCTGCGCGAGCTGCTGGTGAAGATCCAGGCTGAAGGCAAGACCATCCTGCTGA
>NZ_VSWE01000047.1:0-513 GCF_009668275.1 Herbaspirillum sp. CAH-3
GCCCCAACGGCGCCGGCAAGACCACGTTCTTCAACGTCATCACGGGCCTGTACCAACCCGATACCGGCAGCTTCGAACTGGATGGCAAGCCTTATTCGCCGAGCGCCCCGCACGAAGTGGCCAAGGCTGGCATCGCGCGTACCTTCCAGAACATCCGCCTCTTCGGTGAAATGACCGTGCTGGAAAACGTGATGGTCGGCTGCCACGTGCGCACCAAGCAAAATGTCTTCGGTGCCGTGTTCCGCCACAAGGCGGCACGCGACGAAGAGGCGGCGATCCGCGCCAAGTCGCAGCAGCTGCTGGACTTCGTGGGCATCGGCCAGTTCGCCAAGCGCACGGCGCGCCACTTGTCGTATGGCGACCAGCGCCGCCTGGAAATCGCCCGCGCCCTGGCGACCGATCCGCAACTGCTGGCGCTGGATGAACCGGCGGCCGGCATGAACGCTACCGAGAAACTGGGCCTGCGCGAGCTGCTGGTGAAGATCCAGGCTGAAGGCAAGACCATCCTGCTGA
>NZ_VSWE01000048.1:0-475 GCF_009668275.1 Herbaspirillum sp. CAH-3
TGTTGAATTGCATTTAAATCTGACCCACTTTCCTCGGAAATTTGCATCCTAAGTTGACCCATGTTTAGACCACAATCCTGCTCATGATAGCGAGCGGGAGAACGGAGTGATAAACGTGGCCCTACTTGGAATTATTCGACGCTGGTACATCAGAGACCATATCTCAATCCGGGAAATTGCCCGTCGCCTAGACATCTCCCGTAATACGGTTCGCCGTTATATCCGGTCAGACGCGATCGAGCCAGCATACTCAGCTAGGCGTTCGCCTAGCTCTCTTGATGAGTTTGCTCCCAGGCTCTCCGCTTGGCTGACCGCGGAATCCGTTAAATCTCGCAAGCAACGAAGAACTCTGAAACAGATGTTCCTGGATTTAAAAGAGCTGGGATATGAAGGGTCGTACGACCGCGTGGCCGCCTTTGGTAGACGGTGGAAGGTGGGTCAAATGGAGAGGGTCAAATCCGCGAGCAAATCAACA
>NZ_VSWE01000049.1:0-460 GCF_009668275.1 Herbaspirillum sp. CAH-3
TGAAGATCAGCGGATTGTCGGTGGCGGAGTTGGTTTCCTTCTCGATGATGGTGTCGATGTAGTCCAGCGCATCGAAGACCGGGCCATACACCTGCGGTGCGCAGCGCAGCGAGTACACATCCTGGATGCGCGCGGTGTAAGGGATATCGGTGCGGCGCAATTCATCGGGCAATTGCACGGCGCGTGCTTCATGCGTGGTACGGGTGGAGCCCTTGAGCAGCGTGCGGATGACTTCGGCCGTCTTGATCTGCCCCGCATGCGGACGGGCCATCTGGATGCGCGGATCGAAGGCCGACATCTCGGCGCGCATCGCTTCCAGGGTCAGCCCCAGCGACAGGCAGGCATCGGTCAGCAGGTTGCGGGCATCGTGCGCAGCGAGGATGGCCACCGCAAGGGAAGCCGTGCAGCCATTGATGAGGGCTGAGGCATCCTTGGCCTTGAGATCAAATTTGACCGGACC